>JBPBQN010000012.1:0-19207 GCA_050954865.1 Janthinobacterium lividum
CATAATGCAACGCAGTCAGCGTCATAATTTCCATGGCTTTATCCTGAGGATGCATCTGGATTTTATTGCCATTCAGTACAGAATCTTCTGTAAGTAAAACAGGGCCGCCGTTTCCGGGTACGTTTGTATCAAAAAAGTGGTTGTTTTTTAAAGCATTAACCACGTTGCTTGATGTTCCTTTTTTAAGATCATCCGCCAACATATCCACAAATTTTTTGGTTTCTGGATGGCGGTTGATGTCTCCTTCCTGCAGATCAATCAAATCAAACAAGGCACGTTTATAGTTTTCGTTAGCGTTTTCGTTGGAGATTTTGTTGCTTGGGAAAGTGTGTTCGCGAAATTCTAAAACAGCTTCTTTTTCTGCCTGATATTTATCAGCAATTTTAGCTTGTTTGCGAGCCAGTATTTTTCCAAGGGTGATACTTTTTCCATCAAAATCAATAATAGAAAGTGATGGCGTTTCGCGTATTTCTCTGGTGGCGGAGGTGATGGTAATGGTATTGTTTAGTTTGGTTGCATAATCACGCGCCATGTAAGCCAGATAGATATTTTCTTTCCATTGCGCCGGATCATTGGAAACAGAACCTGGTTTGGCAGCAACCATCGCACGCAGATTGCTCAAAACCAGCGGATTTTTACCAGTTGTAACCTGCGATTGCCCTTCTGATCTGAAAGTAATTGTTTGGCCATTAGGCAAATGTTTGTTTACCAGTTCAAATAAAACTGCAACACCATTTGTACCTTGTTTAACTACATATTGAAGATCATCTTTACTAAACAACTGATCAATGGCGATACCTTTTTTAGGATCGTATTTGGTGGTATCAGTTAAAATCTCTGCTGCTTTAACTGCTGCGCCTACAAAACGAGAATCTGGTGTGTAAGGCTGCGTTGAGGTTTGATAAGTAGTTAATGCAGTATTGGGCGCACGCCTTGTTTTAGCGGTATCCTGTGGAGCTTTATAGCCAGAGTTTTGCGCATTTGCTTTATTGGATACAGTAACGTAACTACACGAAACTGCAAAAAGCAAAACGAGCTTGGGCTTAAAATAATTTTTAGTAAGGAAAATTCTTTTCATAAAGGTTTTTATAAAGATGACGTAATATTAGCTTAATTAAATTTATTTCAATAACTTGTTTTTAGTTTATCAGGCAAAAAATGCACTACTTCGTTTATACGTGATATTATGCTTCAGCTCTGAAACGATACTGTAAGCCTGTTAGTTTCATCTATTTTTACCGGCATAAAAGAAGTATTGTGTAAAATCAAAAAAACAAAACCTACTTAAATTTATAAACACTGTTAATGCCATAGATTTTTAACCTAAAGTATTTACAACTTTAATTATTTAAGCATCGAATTGTGGAATTTTTGCCTTAGGTTGAGCAAAATTAATAACAAATATGGCAATAATATTGCAGGTAAAGCAACATGCAAAACTAATAGATTAAAAATATTGCCAGATCATGCCGATGCTGGGGGTTTTGCACGGCTGATCAATATTTAGAACCTATTAAAAATCACATCACAGAAAATAGTAATGCTTCTTTTATACCTGTAAATTTCATTTTATTTAAAATAAAATATTATAACTTCAATGTTTTTTGGGCGATAAAAGAAGCATGACAATATCTAATTCTCCATTATCATACTCTTATAAAAACTGGAATTGTATTGATTGCGCGTTGTAAGCAACCGCATTTTTAAAATGTAAAATTTATGTTAAGATACTTTATTATTGTTATCAACTAACAGATTTTGATCTGAAACATTCTGCTCTCCTTGATAACCAAACAAGAAACGATCTTTAATTATTGATGCAACTTCTGCTGGCACATATTCTTCCCAACCTGGCACGCCTTGCTTAATCATTTGCAAAACTTTATCGGTTTGCACATGTAAATTGTTTTCGTTAAAATCTTTGATATCTTCAATCTTATCATTCACAATTAAATATTCAAACAAATCAACCAAATGTGCCGGCGGAGAAAATTTCATACAATTTTGTATTTCGCCACCACTTAAAGTTGGATAAATAAACAACTTAACTTTTCGGCTAAACAGGGTTGCAAACGATTCTAAAATTCCGCCCGGAAGATTAGCATAATGTTGTTCTGAAAATATATATCCCAAGTTTGGATAACCCAAAACAACACCTATTTTTAGTTTGGTGATTTTAGAAAGATAGGAAACCAGTTTATAATATTCATGGAAATTGGAAATCAAAACGGTTTGCCCTAGCGAGCACAAAATATCCACCCGATCTAAAAAATCCTTTTCATCAATATCTGCATTGGGGTCGGCATTTCGTTCTTTTAAGGATTGTAAAGTCAGCTCGGTAATCACCACAACTTTAGAAGTATCTACGTCTGGTTCCTGCATAAATTGCTCAACGCCACGGTTTAGCATATCCAAATGCACGTTAATTAATGGCCGGAAACGTCCGCGCATTACCACAATATGCTTTTTATACAGCACTTCTGATGGTTGCAGATTTTTTCCGTCCGGACTAAAAAGTGCCGCATCCGAAAAGCCATATTTCACCAAGTGCAAACTCATCAGCCGGTTATCTACTTTGCTAAATCCTGGTCCTTCAAACCGGATCATATCAATCTGGATGCGATCTTTTGTAAGATTATCAATTAAAGATTTTAAAAAAACCGGAGGCGTTTCATTATAATAAAAACAGGCATAAAGCAGGTTAACGCCCAGAATGCCAACTGCTTGCTGCTGCAAAACATTATCGTTATCCAGCAGCTTTACGTGCAAAATAACGTTGTGCTCCAAACCATTTGGCTCCAACTGGAAACGTATGCCCATCCAGCCGTGGCCTTCGTTTGTTTTGAGGTAATTTAAAGCAGAAAATGTTCCGGCAAAAGCAAAAAATGTAGTTGAATCGCCGCGTTGCGCTGCCAAACGTTCCGATAATAAACCATATTCATGATCAAGCATCGAGTTTAAACGCTGCTCGCTTACATATCTTTTTGTTTGCTGCACACCATAAATGGCATCAGAAAAAGTCATGTCATAAGCCGACATTGTTTTGGCAATTGTGCCGGCCGCTGCGCCAGCTTTAAAAAAGTGTGCAGCCACGTCCTGCCCTGCTCCAATCTCTGCAAATGAGCCATAAACTTTTGTATCCAGGTTGATGGCTAATGCTTTTTGTGTTGTTCCGAGATCTTTATTGTGGATGTTCATGATACAATTTGTTAAATTAATGATCGAAGCAATTAATCTTTGTGGATTTATTTCAATGCTTCTTTTATCGGCTAAAAATCAGCAGAATAAAAATGACAGCTGTTATTCTTAAATTTATGTGCTAAAAGAAGCATAACATTTTTTTATGAATGAGGAAACAAACCTCTAATCAGCCAAAAAATAATGATGCAAATTTAATCTTAATTTCAATGTATCCATTTATTGGTTTAGCAAGATTAAGCTGTGTAAGCAAGATGTTGCTTTGATTTAATAAAAATTCATAAAAAAAGCCCTTCGTTTCCGAAGAGCTTTTTGATTCAATATCAAAATTGATTACTGTGCATTTTCCGGTTTTGGCGGACGAGGCATTAAAGCTTTTCTTGATAATTTTAGTTTACCCTGTTTATCAACTTCCAGCAATTTAACTTTTATAATCTCGCCAACTTCAAAAATTCCGTCCATTGTTTCGTAACGTTTCCAGTCGATTTCAGAAATGTGCAGCAAACCATCTTTGCCCGGCATAATTTCCACGAAAGCACCAAAAGGCATAATCGTTTTCACTTTACCTTCATAAGTTTCGCCAACCTCCGGTTTTGCTACGATGTTGCGAATTCTGGTAACGGCAGCATCAATCGCTGCTTTATTATCAGCAAAAATTTCGATGATACCTTTGTTGTCCACTTCTTCAATGGCGATGGTTGCACCAGTTTCGCGTTGCATTTCCTGAATGATTTTTCCGCCAGGTCCGATAATTGCGCCGATAAATTCTTTATCAATCGTCATGCTCACAATACGTGGCGCATGTGGTTTGTAATCTTCGCGAGGAGCAGCAATCGTTTTCTTCATCTCGTTTAAGATGTGTAAACGGCCTTCTTTTGCCTGATCCAAAGCCTTGATCAACACTTCGTTAGATAAACCATTGATTTTCAAATCCATTTGGCAAGCTACAATACCTTTCTCGGTACCGGTAACTTTAAAATCCATATCACCTAAATGATCTTCATCACCCAAAATATCAGATAAGATTGCATATTTTCCGGTTGTTTCATCGGTGATTAAACCCATTGCAATACCAGAAACCGGAGCCGTTAATTTAATACCGGCATCCATCAAAGCCAAAGTTCCGGCACAAACCGTTGCCATGGACGATGAACCGTTTGATTCCAAAATATCAGAAACAATGCGGATTGTGTAAGGATTTTGCTCTAAACCAGGCAATACTTTTTTCAAAGAACGCATGGCCAGGTTACCGTGACCAATTTCGCGACGGCCAGCGCCACGATTCGGACGAACTTCGCCAGTTGAAAAACCAGGGAAATTATAGTGTAACAGGAATTTATTATAACCGTTGATGAACGCGCCATCAATCATCTGCTCATCGGTTTTAGAGCCTAACGTTACAGAGGTTAACGATTGCGTTTCTCCGCGGGTAAAAACAGCAGAACCATGTGCAGCTGGCAAATAACCAACTTCGCTCCAAATCGGACGAATTTCAGTTGTTTGACGGCCATCCAATCGTTTGCCTTCGTTTAAAACTAAATTACGAACCGCATCATACTGTACGTCGTGGAAATATTTTTTAGCTAAACCAACTTGGATTGGATCAGGATTTTCGCCCATAGAAGCGATAAATTCATCACGAATCTGTTTGAAATCAGCACTGCGATCATCTTTACCAGATGCAGAAGCGGCAACCGCATAAGCTTTATTGTAAGTAGCCGCAAAAACAACTTCTTTTAACTCTAAATTGCTGTGTTCGTGGTTGTAAGCGCGTTTATCGGTTTTACCAACTTCTTCCGCCAATTCAACCTGTGCAGCAACTTGTTTTTTAATGGCTTCGTGTGCAAAAGCAATTGCTTCTACCATTTCAGATTCGGCAATTTCATCTGCTTCACCTTCAACCATCACAATGTCCGTAGCAGAACCGGCAACCATAAATTCTAAAGTTGCTTTTTGCAACTCGCTTAGTGTTGGGTTGATAATTAAAGTTCCATCAATTTTTGCTACGCGAACTTCAGAAATCGGTCCGTTAAAAGGAATATCAGAAACCGCAATCGCAGCCGAAGCAGCCAAACCGGCCAAACTATCCGGCATGATGTTTTTATCGGCAGAAATCAAGGAGATCATTACTTGTGTGTCAGCATGATAGTCTTCCGGGAAAAGCGGACGCAAAGCACGATCCACCAAACGGGAAATCAATACTTCATAATCCGACAAACGTGCTTCACGGCGTAAAAATCCGCCGGGAATCCGTCCGGTTGAAGCATATTTTTCCTGATAATCAACCGAAAGCGGTAAAAAATCAACGCCTTCTTTAGCATCTTTGGAGGAAACTACCGTTGCAAGCAACATCGTATCGCCCATTTTTACTACAACCGAACCATCAGCCTGCTTGGCCAACTTGCCGGTTTCGATCTCTACGGTGCGACCATCGCCCAGATCAATTACTTTTTTAATTACCTTCATTTTGTTGTTATATCGGCACGTTTTTCATCTTTAGAACGCACCATTTTTATAGAAATTTTATTTTTTTAAAGTAAAAAAGCCATCTTAAACTGAGATGGCTTTTTAGCGGAAATTATTCCGGGTTATTTTATAATATCCCTTAGTTCCAACGCCTTAATAATGGCACGGTAACGGTTAATGTCCTTTTTAAACAAATAGCCCAACAAGGCACGACGTTTACCAACCAATTTCTGCAAAGATAATTGGGTAGAAAAATCTTTTTTGTTTTTTTTCAAATGCCCGGTTAAATGAGCAATACGAGTGGTAAACAATGCTACCTGACCTTCGGCAGAACCTGTATCAGTTGCACTTTCGCCGTGTTTTGCAAAAATCTCTGCTTTTGCTTCTTTACTTAAATACATTACCTGAATAATATTAAAGCGTAAATAATTTGTGTTAATTGTGGCGCGAAGATAACTGTTAATTTTGATTTTGCAAAGCTTTACGAATGCTTCTTTTACCGGATAAAAATTGGTGCCGGATTTAATCAGGCAACCGCCATTTCCCTCAAAGCTTCAATAAATTTTGGCGAATCATTCAGGCTTTCTACCAGTTGTATTTTTTCTCCGCCCAAAGCTTTAAATTCTTCTCCGTATTCTACCGTAACTTCGTAAACCGTTTCCAAACAATCAGCCACAAAAGCCGGGCAAAATACCAGCATGCGTTTTTTACCTTGTTTGGCCAACTCTGCCACTACTTCGGTTGTATATGGTTTTACCCAGGGATCATTTCCTAATCTGGATTGAAAACAAATCGTATATTTTTCCTTCGGTATGTTTAATTTTTCGGCAATCAAACGCGCTGTATCATGACTTTGTGCCGAATAACAGAATTTATTTGCATCTGTTAAAGTGGAACAGCAATCCGCAACTTTTAAACAATGCTGTTGTGTAGGATCTGATTTGATGAGTTGGCGTTGCGGCAAACCATGAAAACTGAACAGAATATGATCATAAGTTTCGGGCTGATATTTTGCACCGTTTTCGGCAAAGTTTTCAATCATCAGCTCATTATTGTGGAAGGAATTGACGAAAGATAAATCCGGAATGGTAAGCCATTTACTTACAATTTCCATTACTTTTTGATAAACAGAACCGCTGCTGGCCGAAGCATATTGTGGGAAAAGTGCAATCACTTTTAAACTGTTTACATTGGCAGCTTTTAGTTTATCCAAAGCAGATTCAATGGAAGGATTTTGGTAACGCATGGCCAGTTCTACCTGATAATCATCGCCCAAAGCTTCCTGCACCATTTCGGCTTGTTTGATGCTGTAATATAACAATGGAGAACCGTTTTCCGGCGACCAGATTTCTTTATATAATTTAGCAGATTTTGGTGAACGAAAAGGAACAATCGCACCTTTTACCAGCAAAGCCCTCAAAGCCGGATTAATATCGATCACGCGGCCATCCATCAAAAATTCTCCTAAATAACGGCGCACATCTTTGGTTTGCGGACTATCAGGCGTGCCCAAATTTACCAATAAAACTCCTTTTTTCCCCATAAAACAATTAATGCTGATGCTTTTTTTATCGGGCAAAAGTAAGATTTATTACAGGAGTTGATTGTTCGAAATAACCTGTAGAAATCAATTTTACGGTTTGATAACATTCGGTTTAAATTAATTAAATTTGATTTATGAATGTAGTGGTTAATCCTAAAAACGAACAGGAAGAAAAAGTGCTTTTGGCATTTTTAGATAGTTTGAACTATCAATATCAAGCTGATACTGATGATGCTGCCAATCAACCCGATGCTTCCTTTATCAATCAATATAATGCAGAACTTGATTTGGCAGATCAGGAAATTAAAGCAGGAAATTTTTTGAATAATGATGAAGTGGTTCAGCTGTTTAAAAATAGAAAAAAAGATTTTCTTCTATGATGATTAAGTGGAACAAATCAGCAGTTAAGCAACTTTTTGAAATCGTTAACTATCTGGAAAGCAGAAATGAAATCGATTATGCAGAAATATTAGAAAAGCAAATACTGGACTCAATAAGTTCATTAAGTGCTCAAACTAATATTTATCAGCTTGACAGAATCAAGCAAAATAATGATGGCAATTTTTTTGCGTTTGAAATAGAAAGTTACCAGATTTCTTATCGCAAAATATATGATGAGATAAGAATATTACGAATAAGACATTCGAGCAGAAAACCATTTATCAAATAGAGAATCGTTATCTACGCTCCCTTCACCTTCCACAACAACCACCACGGCGTTCCCGGTGCATCATGATGTTCGTAATGATAGCCGAAAAAATAGCAGGTAAAAAAAGCAACGAAATGGTTTTTTTTCTGTGAGGTAGAATGATGATGGTTATCGTGTTCGCCTCTGTGTGGCAAATAAGTGCCGAAATAAAACAGTTGCAGCGTGCTTAACAGCGAAGGCAAAACCCAAAACAGAATTAGATTTGGTTGTGGAATCCAAATCTTTAAAATGTTGAACAAAATCGCCATAAAAACCACTTGCCAGATAGAAAGATAGTTGCGGATGAACCTGAAATACCAGCTGATAAAATTGCCGTTGTGATAATCCGGATCATGCTCAGTATGCACATGGCTGTGGTGCAAATGATGTTTGGTGTATAATTTCGGATACCAGAAAGCCGCGTAAAACAAGGTGCATATTTGCCCAACAATTTTATTAATGATTGGACTTGCCGAAACCGTGCCGTGCATTGCATCATGCGCCGTAATAAACAAACCGGTGTACAAATGCATCTGCACCAAAATCAACCCGTAAACCAATGGATTGGAAAAGCTGAAATGCCAGCGCATTAGCAAAACCGTTGACACAGTCCAGCTAGAAATTATTAAGGTTGCAAACAACAAACCAACGCCGGAAGCTGTATATTTTTTGATATTCAGATCGGCTGTCTTCATTTTAATAAGTTTCTAAAACGCCTTTCACTTCTTTCATCAACCACATTGGTGTAGAAGTTGCGCCGCAAATGCCGATGGTATCCTTTGGCGAAAACATGGAAACTTCCAGTTCTTCGGCAGCAGAAATGAAATAAGTGTTTGGGTTGTACTTGCGGCAAACTTCATATAAAACCTTTCCGTTGGAAGATTTTTTGCCGGATACAAACAAGATTTTATCAAACTGCCTGACAAAATCCGGCAAATCTTTATCACGGTTGGAAACCTGACGGCAAATGGTATCGTTGGCAATTACTTCGTGACCGCGGCTGATCAGTTCATCTTTAATATGATAAAACTTTTCCATGCTTTTGGTGGTTTGGCTGTACAACGTAAATTTCTGCGGAAGTTCTACATCATCCAGTTCTTTCAAATCCTGAAAAACTAAAGCCTCATCATTCGTTTGTCCTTGTAAACCAATTACTTCTGCGTGACCATGCTTGCCAAAAATTAATATTTTTTCATCTTGATCATGGGAAGTTTTAATTCGATTTTGCAGTTTTAAAACAACCGGACAAGAAGCATCAATCAGGTTAATGTTATTTTGCAGTGCAATGCGGTAAGTCTCCGGTGCTTCGCCGTGGGCTCGGATCAGCACTTTTTCATGTTGCAAATTTGGCAAATCTTCGTGCGAAATAATGCGTAAACCCTTTTTTTTCAGCCGTTCTACTTCTTCATCGTTGTGCACAATATCACCCAAACAATACAAATAACCATCTTGGGCGAGTATTTCTTCGGCCATATCAATTGCGTAAACTACGCCGAAACAAAACCCGGAATCGCCGTCGATCGTAACTTGCAGCTGGTAATTTCCCATATTGCAAATTTAACGTTAAATGCCGACTTTAAGTTCTTTTAATTATCAGGCAAATTTCAAAACTGCGAAAAACACAATTTGTATTAGCAGCAACGTTGAGGCAACACGGTTTTGTGTTCGAAAATTAAAAATCCGGAACAAAAAAATAAATACGGCACTCAGCAAAAACCAGCAAATGTAATTTTTGAGCGGAATGCCGTTGCCAAACCAGTGCCAATAATGAAAACGAATGGCAACTGGTTCAAGCAGCAAATCCAGCAAAACCAAAACAGCTGCGCCCGAAATTATTTTAAGCCATGCTGTTTTTATCGGTAGTTTTTGAGTGAAAACACCTGCAGCATAAATCAGTAAAAACCAGTTTATGCCGATCATCAGCGGAATATCCTGCAGCTTGAAACCTAAAGTAGTATCGTAAGCGTAATGCCCGAAAAGCCATTGTTTGTGCACGCCAATCCATTCCGCAGCAAAACCTAAAATACTGATAGTCAGCAAGAAAAGTATCAATTTAAAAAAACGGCCATGATGATTTATAAGCAGTAAAAACAGCATCAGCAGCAAATGGCCCGGCACAATCCGCAGAAAAATTGGTTGTAAAAAAGGTACAAAAAAACCAATCAATCCAACAATGTGGAACAGAATTACTATAAAAATGGAGATATTGGTTTTAGTAAATTTCAAACTTTTCTTCCTTTCCAGGTTACGGTTTTGGTGAGGTGCTTTTTGATGGATAAATAAGCTACAATTATTAAACTGAACATTTGCAGCGGATGAAACAGCACGTTGTAAAACGAATTTTGTCCGGATGACAGCGAAATCATGATTCGGGTTAAAACGATTAAAGAAACCATCATTAAAAACAGCTGCAAAGGTAAAGTCAGCGCAACTAAAATTGGTCCGCCAATTAAAAAAACAACGTATAGCAAAAACGTAATGATGCTGTAATTAAACGGTGCCAGAAAATTTTTACTGAAACCATAAATTGCTTCCTCGTAACTGTTGTACATGCGACAGCGAATTAAGCCGTTGGCCAGCAAACCCTCTCCTTTCAGCTTTTGCTGCTTTACGCATTTCATAATTTCTACATCTTCAACTACCTGATTTTTAACTTTTTGATGCCATTGATGCTGATGATATTTCTCAGCATCAAAAAACATAAACTGACCACTTGCCGCTGCAAAAGCCGGATTTTCAGACAAATAAATTAACCGCAATGGCAACAGATTAAGCAACATAAAGTGCATCAGCGGAACCACAAACTTCTCTCCAAAACTAACCATTACCTGATTGGTAAAAAGGCTAAGCAAAGCTAATTTGTGAATTTTTGTACGATATATAGCACTGTTAATCAGTCCGTTGTAAACTTCTTCATCTGCATCCAAAAACAATAAATATTTGCCTTTTGCCTGTTGTGCCAGTTGATAACAAGCAAAGTTTTTGCCCAGCCAGTCTTGAGGTAATTCTTTTCCTTTTACAATCCGAAATGCCGGATTCTGAGATGCAAATTCTGTGCATATATTGTACGTTTTATCGTTGGAATGATCATCTAAAATAAGCACTTCAATATTTTTATAATCCTGATTATTAATGGATTGCAGTAAGGTTAAAATATTTTTTTCTTCGTCGCGCGCCGGAATCAAAACTGAAACCAGATCATGATATTGATGAGAAACTTTGGTGATTTTTGGATTGGAAATAAAGTTGAAAAGCGTAACGCAAAAACGCAGAATCAGGAAAAAATAAATCAGGTAACAAAACAGAATAGCCATTATTTAACAATTGCAATTTGCACTGATTTTGATTGCTGGTAGTGCTTTTGATATGCCGACTGAACAGCTGCCAGACCTGCAAAGTTTGCCGCCGCATAGTTTTTTAAGTAGATAAACATTGTTGGTTTTGGTTCAGAAAATTCTTCGGTAAAAGAAGCAGCGAAAACGTAATCAAATTTTTGCTGACTAAAACTAGTTATGCGTTCCAGTCCTTTTTCAAACTTAACATCATCCACAAAATTTGAATATAATTTCCCTTGCGGAAAAATTACAACCAGATTTTTAGGATCATCCAGCAAATTGCCTGCATATTTTAACGTTTCCAGCATACTGCGCGATGTTTTAGAAACGGAAAACGAGCCAACGTATTTTAAAAAACCATGTTTTATAATCGTTTCCTCCAAAATCATGATGTGAAATTTTTTTTTAAACAGCAGTTTGTTGAGGTGAAAAAACAAAAAACCGTCCCACCAACTGTAATGGTTGGCAATTAACAAAATTGATTTTTGAGGATCGGTTTCGATCGGATTAAAATCAATTTGGTGATAATGCCGCTTCACACTTCTGCTGATGTACCAGGAAAAAAAGCTGAACTTCAGCCAGTTATCTTCGTTTTTGACCATGCTGTTTTTACCAGTATATTTTTAGTGCTTGATGTTGATTTGATTTTGCAAGGCTTGTTTTTGAAAGTTATTAATCTGATTTTTAAGAGTTTCAAAGTCGAAATCGTGGTTTGTGCCGCAATCCAGCAAGTGAAAATAAGCCGTTGGTTTAAAACTTTCAAAATAATCAATCAAAACCGAAACGTAAATGAGCTGGCAATCGCCTTTGATACTTTTGATCAGATACGAAATCCCTCGCTCTAATTTAATTTCCTGGGCATGATTGGATTCCAGCGAACCTTGCGGAAAAACAATTACTGAACTTTCCGGCTGATCTAACTGATTTGCAGCATATTGCATCGAAACAAACATATCACGTGAAGTACGATTGATGGAAAACGAACCTAACCATGTTAGCCATTTTCGCTGCTGCAATTGATCTTCCTGAATCATGGTAAAAATTTTTTTTTTGAAGATGAAATGCACCAGATAAGCCGTTAAAAAGCCATCCCACCAGCTAAAATGATTGCCTAAAAGCAGTACCGAATGATTTGGTTTCAGGCTGATCTGATTGCAAATCATCAATTTCCGGAAACTGCGCAGCATTTTCCAGCGCATAAACGGCAAAACCATTTTGTAAAATAAATGGTGGCGTTTACTGGTGATCATCGGTTTGTTTCGCTATGTAATTATCCAATTCCGTCGTTACCAGCCAGTGGCCCGAAGGCAAAATATGCATCTCCGGATGGTTTAACAAACCCAGCAGCTTATTGGCATTTTTTGGCGGAAACAGATGATCATATTTTCCAAAATACAACGAGCAACGAATGTTATGCTGGTTAATTAAAGCAGCAATTTGCACTATATCTGCAGCAATATTTTTGTAAAAGTTGACCGTGAAATAGCCATTTTGCCGTTTTTCTAGCGTACCAATTTCATGACTGGCGATGCTGTATAAGTTTTCATCAATTACCTTAAAGCGTTTTAAAATTTTCAAAGCGGCAGACATCATCCAGTTGCTGTAAGTTAGTTTCCGGTACAGTTTTTTACCGATAAAAGAAGTACGAAAAAACTGCAATCCTTTATGTACAACCAAACCATCCGGAGCCATTAAAATTAACTCATCTACCTGACTGGCAAAATGTTGCGTTAAATACAAAGCCATGTTTGCACCGATGGAATAACCCAATAAGGAAAAGCGTTGCTTTGGATTTTGATCGAGCCATTTCTGGAGGTAAGCTTTTAAAAATTCCGGCTGCATTCCGGCTAAAACCGATGCTTCTTTTACCTCATATAAGTTTGATGTTTCCTGAAAAAAATGATCAAAAGCGATGATTTTATATTGCAGTACTAACGATTTTTGCAAAACCGAAAATTGGCTGCCCGACATGCCATAACCGGGGAAAGCGAACAATATTTTTTTGCCGCTACCATATTCGTGATAATGCACGCTGCCTAAACCTTTAATATCCAACCAACCCATAAAAAGCAATAATACCAATTTTTAGGTTTGAAAAGCACCAGATTTATTTTTGCTTTGCTGCGGATTTTTAAGATCAGATTTTACCCGATAAAACAGCATGAGCATAAAATTGATTTGTACCGATGTGGACGGCACGCTTTTAAACAAGCAGCGCGAAGTGGACGATTACACCATAAAAGCAGTTGCGCAACTCGATCCAAAAATCAGGTTTGTGCTGGCTTCATCGCGGATGCCGAAAGCACTTTATCACCTTCAAAATACGTTGAATATCAGTCAGATGCCGATGATTTGTTATAATGGCGCGTTGGTTTTAACTTCGGGAACTGCGTTTGATTCTAAAAAAATCATTTCTTCCATCACCATTTCTTCGGAAATTGTAAAAGCAATTACGGAACTGGCCGATCAGCATAAAATCCACATCAGTTTGTACCAAAATAATACCTGGCTGGCTTCTGCAATTGATTTTTATGCGCAGCGCGAAATCAACAATACGCGTGTAAAACCCGATGGTTTGCTCAGCGATTTTTCTGCGGAGGAGTTGCAAAATTTCATCCAAAACGGCGCGCACAAACTGATGCTGATGGGCGAACCAAAATTGCTGGATTTGATTGAAGCAAACGTGCGTGAAAACTTGAAAGTTGCCGTTTGGCGATCAAAAGATATTTACCTGGAAATTACGCCTTTCACCAACAAAAACGAAGGTTTGCAAGTGCTTTTGAACTCGTTTCCGGAAGGCTCAAAAATAAATTTAAATGAAGTGATGGCTTTTGGCGATGGCTACAACGATATGGAAATGCTGCAAAATGCCGGCATTGGTGTAGCGGTTGAAAATGCTGTGCCAGAATTAAAACAAGCTGCTTTTGCAGTTACAAAACCCAATATTGAGCACGGCGTAGCTTGTTATTTGGAAGAATATTTTCATCAGCAAAAAATCGGATAATACTGTTTTTACCGGTTAAATTTTAAGCTGAGTGCTTCTTTTATCAGCCTAAATTTGGGTTGATAAAAGAAGCATTCGGCCAATAAACAGTTTTAAAGATTGGTTTCAGTTTCGGACAAAACCAATGCAGTTTTTTGTTTTTTGGCTGAAAGATTAACCGGCTGCGGCACTTTTACATAATAACCGGTTCCATCGTAAACACGTTTTCGCGGATGCGATTGGCATTCGGCAGAACAGCAACCATCCAATTCCTGTCCGCAATTTTCACATTGGGTAAAGTGCTCGTTGCACTCCGGATTGGCGCAATTAATCATTTTCGGTGTTTCTTTTCCGCAGTTAAAACAACGCGAAATCACCACCGGATTTACGGAATTTACATCAACAGAAAGCCGGTTATCAAAAACGTAACATTTGCCGTCGAAATCTTTTCCGCCAGCCTCTTTTCCATATTTAATGATGCCGCCATGCAATTGGTAAACGTTTTCAAAACCTTCGTGCAGCAGCAAAGCCGAAGCTTTTTCGCACTTGATGCCACCGGTGCAATAAGTCAGGATTTTTTTATCTTTAAAAGAAGCCAGCTGATTGATCATTTCTGGGAAATCCCGAAAATTCTCGATATCAAAAGTAACTGCATTTTTAAATTTTCCCAGATTATGCTCGTAATTAGAACGCACATCCAGCACAACCACGTCGTCGCGGTCTTTCATAGCCATAAATTCCAGCGGTTCTAAATGAATACCGGTTTGTTTATTTGGGTCGATGATTTTTGGATCGCGCAAACCGGAATATACAATTTCTGATTTGTACCGAACGTGCATTTTAACGAAAGAAAGTTCTTCCACTTCATCAATTTTGAAGTCGATTTTTGCAAAACGAGGATCGGCATGAAGCGTTTGCATATACCTTTCGCATGCTTCTTTTAGGCCCGAAATTGTTCCGTTTAAACCTTCATCAGCCACAATTACGCGGCCAACCAAGTTCAGGCTTTTACAAAATTTTAAATGATCCGCAGCGAAAGTTTCTGCATTTTCAATCGGAGAATAGCAGTAATATAAAAGTGTTTGATATTGCATAACAACATTGATACTGGTGTAAACAGCGTAAAATGAGGTGCAAAGATAAGTATTGCGTTGAAATATTGAAACGTAAAAAGCAAAAGGTGAACACTTGATTTGTTCTCCTTTTGCCTTTTATGTTTCAATATCTAACCTCTACTTAAAGCCATAATAAATCCTGAAACCCTGATGGATTTTCTTCTCTGCATTATAGGCAATACCATAATCAACCCGAAAAATTAGGCGCTGTAAACCAACGTAAAACTCGCTGTAACTGGTGTAAGCTTTGGTAATGCTGCCGGCAGCAGGTGTTTGCGTTAAATAAGCAGCGCCAGCAATTTCTTCAAGTTTGAACTGACGCATAAACGGAACTTTATTTAGCAGAAAACCTGAAAAATTATGCTCGTAATGGCCTTCCAAATAACCAGTATTATTACTGTACGGATAGAAATCAAGGAAATGGAACGAACCAATTTGCGGATTGAAAGTTAAGCTTTCATTACCCAGAAAATGCTTGTAATCCGGATAATAAATTTCGTTTTTAGTGAAGAATTTACCACCTGAAATCAAGAAGGAAGAGTAGCCATACAAGCCCAGCCGGATGTGGTTTTGAAAAACGTTAATCGAACCGAAATCATAGTTTTCATCTCCGCCTAAAACACTAAAAGCTTTGCGGTAATTTAAACGTACCTGCGGATATTTTGAAAGCTCATAAAAGCGACCATCCGGGCGAGTGGTGTATTGCTGATCAAAGGTAAACAAGGCTGATCCGCGGAAAGTAAGCGACTGGTACTCCGGAAATAACGGTGTTTCGGCAGCTGGGTTTAACGGGTTATTGGAAGTAAGTTTATTATCCTGATTAATCTTGTTCAGCATGGCCGTATTATACAACTGGCGGTGGTTGGCATATTCCAGCTGGCCGGTTAATAAAATTCCGCGGGCAACTTCACGCTGCGCACCAAACATAGCTGCTTCAGAGCGGTACAGTTTTACATAATTTTGATGGTACAGTAACGTTCCAAGCGAATTGATCAGCAAACTTTGGGTTCCTAAGTTGTTCAAATCCAGCACATCCGAACCGATTTTTCCGAAAATCCGGCCCTGGTTAATCGGGTCATAGCGGTAACTTGCTTCTGCATTTACGCTTAAAAGCTTGTTGGCAAATCCATACCGAATATTTGGTGTGATTGAAAACGCCTGACGATATTCGTTGCTTTTGGTGTAAGTAGCTTTTAAATTCACGGCAAAACCTTCCACCGTATTGTAGTGAATTTGCTTGTACAAAGCCGGAAAGCTTAATGAAGTATAATCGTAACGATCATTTTTGGTATAACCGGCAATTAAAAATGGTAAAAATTTAAAATGATTATTGGCTTTTTCCAACGAATCCAGGTATGGTTTGCTTTGTTTCCTGCCGGAAGTATCATCTTTAAACTTGTAATTGTATTTTTCCTCGGCACTAAGCGGCACCGGCCGGTTTTGGTTCCAATATGCAGAATCTTTTTTGTTTACTTCTTTGGTGATTTTCATCACTTCACCATTAAAAAATTTTTTGGGGAAGTTGGGTGTTACATCATAGTTTTTATAAATCCCGATAAAATAACCATCAAACTTAAACCCGAAAACTTTGCCCCTAAAACTGTATTGCACAAAAGCTGGCTGCCAGATTTTTGGCGTAACCGGAATGTATTGCTGGCTTAAATTCAACGTATCCACAAAGTTGATTTGTGAGCTTTTGGTTAAATGCAGATCCACGCTGTAAATGCGCCACTGGCCATCTACAATGTAAATGTTTCCGCGAAAAACCGGATCATATTCCCGGCGCGGAATTATCTGGATTTTATCAACCGTTTGTCCGTTAATTACATCGCGGCCCAGCAATTTATAACGGTAATAAAACAGTGCATTGCTGGCAATCGGCGAAATAAAACCGCGGTTGCTTAAACCGTTAAATTCAATCAAATCTTTATAAAAAGTAAGTTGCAGATCAGAGGCGCGGTTAAAACTAAATGCGTTGTTGCGGCCGGCAGTTTTAGAAGAAACCATTACTTCTTTCACTTTATCCGGCGCTTCAAAATTGAAATGTGATTCGGATTCAGATAGATAAATAATTCCTTTCCGGTTAGAATCCAGCTGTAAAACCTTTTGTACGTCCCGGCCTAAAATCTTTTTTGGCGCACCTAAAAGTTTTTGTACACCTTTGATGTAAACATCGCAGGAATATTGCTGCAATTCATTCAGATATTGTTTCCGTTTACCAATTGCTTTGCGGATGATTGCATACGCCGGATCTTCGCCGCTGCCATTAACTGATACTTCTTTTAGCTGGTAAATTTCTTTGTCTAACACCACATTGTGCTGTAAATTGCTGCTTCCAACGGTTAAATGTTCTACCTTTTCTTTAAAGCCTACATATCGGTAAATCACATCGTAAGTGCCCGGCGCAACCCTAAATTCGTACAAACCACGATCATTGGCAGATGTGCCTTGCGTAGTGCTTTTGATGTAAATTGAAGTAAACGGAACAGGCTTGCCTTTTTCATCGGTAATTTTTCCGGAGATGGAAATTTGCTGGCAAAAAGCAGCCTCTAAAATGATGAATGGTAAAAGAAGTAGCAGAAAAAAAAATTTCATTAGTAGTTTTTTGTTGAAAATTGCAAAATCAAACTTGTTATGTTAAAGCGCAAATTTCGGTTTTTTTTAGCACGATACTGTTTTTACCGGTATAATTTCAGTATTGTTTTATAAACTGTAAACATATCTAAAACCTTGGTAAATTTTGCTGTGTCCATCAAAAGCAAAACCATAATCAAACCGGATTAACAGTTTTTTTATTCCGAAATAAAACTCGTGGTAATTATCCTGGATGCGTTGTGTTAAAAATGATCCGCCTACGATTTCTTCCAAACGCAACTTACGGATAAAAGGCAAGCGGTTTAAAAAATATCCGCCAAAATTATGCTCGTAATGTCCTTCCAGATAACTGCGGTTGGTGCTGTAAACGTAATAGTTGAGGTAATGAAAACTACCCAGCGAAGAATCAAACACAAAAGGTTGTCCGCCTCTAAACTGTTTATAATCAGGATAGTATAAGTTTTTATGATTGATAAATGTTCCGCCGGAAAAAAAATATGACGAGTAACCGTAAATGCCCATCCGCAACCGATCCTGAAAAATATCCAGGGAAGTAAAATCATAATTAACGCTCGAACCCAAAATCGGAAAACCTTTACGATAATTTACCCGAACGCGCGGATAAGGTGATGGTTCAATATATTTACCGTCCAGCCGTTGTGTGTATTGCTGATCAAAGGTAAAAGTGGCCGAACCGCTAAATGTAAGTGCACGGTAGCGCGGAAAAAGCGGCACATCGCTGCCCGGATCCAGCGGATTGTTGGATGCTTCCGGCATTCCGTTTCTCAAAATACGAGGTGAAATCTGAGTAACGTTTTTTCCTGATGAGTCAACATAATTATTTAAGCTGCGCCGGTCGGCATATTCCATAAAACCGTTTAGCAAAATGCCGTTTTCTACTTCGCCTTGCGTACCGCCCTGCACAAATTTGGATTGATAAAGCTTTAATAAATTGTGTTCTGTAAATAAAAAACCTAAGGTATTCAAAAACAAACTTACGTTTCCGGAATTGTTCAGATCCAGAAAATCAGAACCAATTTTGCCGTAAATGCTGGCCTGCTTGGCCGGATTATAACGATAGGAAGCATAAATATTGGCATTAATCAGTTTTAAAGCAAGACTGTAACGCAAAACCGGCCGCACGTCAAGTGTTTTTCCGTTTGGCTCAAAGCGTTTGTAACGTGGCGCAAGGTTAATTCCCCAGCGTTCTACGTAGTTGTAAAAAACAATATCTTTTGGCGATTGGATATTGTATAGTTTTTTGCCGTCTTTGCTTTTAATGTT
>JBPBQN010000013.1:0-18950 GCA_050954865.1 Janthinobacterium lividum
CGCAAAATAATAAATATAAAATTAGGCAATCGATTGCATTTTTTACTACTTTCGTATCTGAAAATCTAAATCCTAAGTTTTTTAAGCGTATTATAAATAACTCATGTTACTATTAGGTATTGATATTGGCACCTCATCCGTTAAAGTTTCTGTTCTGGATGCGGCATCGCAAAACGCGATTACTTCGGCACAATTCCCAGAGCAGGAAGCTGAAATCATTGCGCTGCAACCCGGCTGGGCAGAGCAATCACCCGAAACCTGGTGGCATTTTACGCAGCAAGCCATCGCTGCTTGCAATCAATCCGGCAAATACAATCCGCAAGATATTGCGGCTATCGGCATTGCTTACCAAATGCACGGTTTAGTTTTGGTGGATCAGAATCAACAGGTACTCAGAAACAGTATTATCTGGTGCGATAGTCGCGCCGTTGCAACCGGAAACGCTGCTTTTGAAGCCATAGGCGAAGAAAAAAGTTTATCGCATCTACTTAATTCGCCCGGAAATTTTACGGCTTCAAAATTGGCATGGGTGAAAGAAAACGAACCTGAAACTTATGCAAAAATTGATAAAGTAATGTTGCCCGGCGATTTTATCGCGATGAAACTGACCGGCGAAATTACCACTTCCGTTTCAGCACTTTCGGAAGGTATTTTTTATGATTTCATCGCCCAGAATATTTCTGAAGATGTGGTTAATTATTTTGGTTTTGACCGAGATCTTTTTCCGCAGATAAAACCCGTTTTTGCCGTTCATGGCGAAGTTAAAGCGGATGTAGCCCGAAATTTAGGTCTTAAAAACAGCATCCCGGTTTCGTACAAAGCCGGAGATCAGCCTAATAATGCTTTATCACTCAACGTTTTAAAACCTGGAGAAGTGGCCGCAACAGCCGGAACTTCGGGCGTAATTTATGGCGTAAGTGATCAACTGGTTTACGATCAGCAATCACGCGTAAACACATTTGCACATGTTAATTATGAAGATAATCAAACCCGAACTGGCGTGCTGTTGTGCATCAACGGAACGGGCAGCATGAACCGATGGGCCAAAAATTTGTTTGGTAAAAACAGTACGTACCAGCAGATGAACGACGAAGCCGAAAAAATTGCGCCCGGCAGCGATGGTTTGCTGGTTTTGCCTTTTGGAAACGGTGCCGAACGGATGCTGAACAACCGCCAGATTGGTGCGCAAATCGTAGGCATCGACGTAAACCGGCATACGCCAGCACATTTGTTCCGCGCGGTGCAGGAAGGAATTGCCTGCGCGTTCCGTTACGGTTTGGATATTATGCGCGAAAACGGCATGAACCCAACCGTTATCCGCGCCGGCAAAGCCAACATGTTTATGAGTGCTGTTTTTACCGATACTTTTGTTAACGCAACGGGCATTCCGGTAGAGCTTTATCAAAACGATGGCAGCGCAGGAGCCGCTTTGGGCGCCGGTATTGGAGCGAATATTTTCACTTCCCCGGAGGAAGCCTTTAAAAACATGCAGCCAGTGCAAAAAATCGAACCAAAAAACAACGATTTTGAAGCTATTTATCAGCAATGGAAAGCTTTGTTAGACAAGCAGATGAATTCAAACTAAAATCAAATAACATCAAACAAAAACAATATAAATTATAAAATTATGGGCAGTGTAATTACAGGAGAAAAAGAGTTTTTTAAAGGCATCAGCCAGATCAAATTTGAAGGTTTGGAATCTGATAATCCTTTAGCTTTCCGTTGGTACGACGAAAACCGCGTTGTGGCCGGCAAAACCATGAAAGATCATTTTAAATTTGCCGGTGCTTACTGGCATTCATTTGTAGGCAATGGCGGCGATCCGTTTGGTGGCGCTACCCATATTTTTCCGTGGGATGCAAAAGCAGACCCGATTGAACGCGCAAAAGATAAAATGGATGCTGCGTTTGAGTTTTTTACCAAAATGAATCTGCCTTACTACTGTTTCCACGATGTGGATGTGGTTGATTACGGTGATAACGTTGCAGAAAATGAGCATCGTTTGCAAACTTTAGTTGAATATGCCAAAGAAAAACAAGCACAAAGTGGTGTAAAATTGCTTTGGGGAACAGCCAATTTATTTTCGCATCGCCGTTATATGAATGGTGCTTCTACCAATCCTGATTTTCATGTGCTGGCTCATGGTGCGGCACAGGTAAAATGTGCTTTGGATGCTACGATTGCTTTAGGCGGAGAAAATTATACGTTTTGGGGCGGACGTGAAGGTTACATGACTTTGCTGAACACTAACATGAAACGCGAGCAGGAGCATTTTGCAAAATTCTTGCACGCTGCAAAAGATTACGCCCGCAAACAAGGTTTTAAAGGAAGCTTTTTTATCGAGCCAAAACCAGCAGAACCAACCAAACACCAGTATGATTTTGATGCGGCAACGGTTTTCGGTTTCCTGCAGAAATATGATTTGCTGAACGATTTCTCTTTAAACCTGGAAACAAACCATGCTACTTTGGCCGGCCACACTTTTCAGCATGAATTGCAAGTTGCGGTTGATAATGGCCTTTTAGGTTCTATCGATGCAAACCGTGGCGATATGCAAAACGGCTGGGACACCGATCAGTTCCCGAATGATATTAACGAACTGACCGAATGTATGCTGATTATTTTAGAAGGCGGCGGCATTAAATACGGCGGTGTAAACTTTGATGCCAAGATCAGAAGAAACTCAACTGATCCGGCTGATTTATTTACGGCACACGTTGGCGGAATGGATATTTTTGCCCGTGCTTTGGTTACTGCTGATAACATTTTGCAAAAATCGGATTACAAAAAAATCCGTGAAAACCGTTATGCTTCTTACGATGGCGGAAAAGGTGCAGAATTTGAAGCAGGCAAACTGAGTTTAGAAGATTTGCGCAACTACGCTGCCGAAAACGGCGAACCTGCAACCATCAGCGGCAAGCAGGAATATCTGGAAAATTTGATTAACCGTTATATTTAATTAGCCTGAATTTTAGGTGATAAAAGAAGCATCCGGCCGAAAGGTTGGGTGCTTTTTTGGCTTGGCAGACCTGAAAGCTAACAATTCAAATTATATAAAATCTTTGAATATTAGTGATTCATTTATTTAAAAGATTAATCTCATTTTTAACGATTTCCATGTTAATTTTATACTCTTCCTTTTGCTTCTGTAAATTTTGAATGATAGGTTTAAGATGATTTGTTAATTCTAAAAGTTTTTGTTCTTTAATTTCTGCTGAAATTTTATTCTCTTTAACATCCTCTGCAAACTCTCGAGGTTTAGGAAATGATGATATTAGAGATAACCCAAGATCTTTAAGCGTAATTCCGAATTTGGAATTTGAGTCAAAACTTTCACTTATATCATAATATAGATTTATGAAATTACCAAGTGGGTATGTTTCAGCAACTTTTTTATCATTAGAAATGTTTTCTTCTAAAGAAGAATTCGACAAAATAGTATCTATCGGTATTTTTTCGCGAATAAGTTCTGGAAGTTTTGTAAATGCATGAATTGTTGCATCAACTAAATGAATGTGAGAGCCTGTTACACGGTAATAGTGTTCACCAACTTCTATTTTTCTTTGTAATGCTATTTTGTCAATATCAGATGCATACTTTCTTTTATCAGATGATTTGGTGTTTATTGCAGTGATAATTTGTGTTAAAATCACGCCTAATAGTGCAGAAGAAGCACTAATCATAGAAACCCAGACAGTATTGTTGTCAATCATTGTTATTATAATATTTCGAATAGCGTATAAATTTAAACTTTCTTTTCAGATTCAAATATCCTCCGATCAAAAGGAAAATCTACAACCTCCAAAATCCTAATCCTATCAAAATCCCGATGATTTGAATTGATCAAAAAGTTAAAATCTCTGAAAGATACGGAGGAATCTAAGGCACACAAGCTTTGTTTTCAGCTATAAATTAAATCCATTAAAACACTTTTAAACAGCAAAGCCGCAATCATTTGATTGCGGCTTTGCTGTTTTTATCAGTATAAATTTGACTTAGTTCAGTTTATAAGGAACAGTTAACTGAAACTCCGGAATTTTAACGTCAAACGTGTGGTTATCCATTAAACGCACCATTTGGTATTCGCCTTTCATGCTGCCCATTTCGGTTTTTAAGTTGCAGCCGGAAACATATTCGTGGAAATCTCCAGGCTCAATTACGGGCTGCAAACCAACTACGCCTTCGCCTTCTACTTCGCGTTTGGTTCCGTTGCTGTCAAAAATATCCCAACGGCGGCGCATCAGTTGCACGGCATAATCAGTCATATTTTCGATGATAATTTTATAGGCAAACATAAAATGTTCGTTTGCCGGGTTAGAGTATTCTTGCTGATATAAAGTTTCTACAGATACTTTTACACCTTCTGTAATCGTGTTCACCATACTGTTTTTGATCAGGTTTTCTTGATAACGTTTAGTCAACAATCACGCCATAACAAGCGCATGTTCGATTTTAATTCCTTCCAGAATGTCATAAATCCCGTCAATATTTTCCAGCGCAACCAACTTCATACGCGTTTCCTTAAAGTTTTCAATGCCTTTAAAATAATTGGCATAATGGCGGCGCATTTCAAAAATTCCGGTTTTAGGTCCTTTCCAGGCGATTGATTTCTGCAGATGCGTTTTGCAAACTTCAACCCGCTCTTCTATCGTTGGTTTAGGCGAAAAGTTACCAGTTTTTAAAAAATATTTAATTTCCCGAAAAATCCAGGGATTGCCGATTGATGCACGGCCAATCATCATGCCATCTACCTGAAACTCGCGTTTCCAGGCTAAAGCTTTTTCCGGCGAATCAATATCTCCGTTGCCAAAAATCGGGATTTCAATATTCGGATTTTTCTTCACTTCGCTGATTAACCGCCAGTCAGCCTCACCTTTATACATCTGCGCACGTGTGCGCCCGTGAATGGTTAAGGCTTTTATACCAACTTCCTGCAAACGCTCCGCAACAGTGTAAATGTTTTTGGTATGATCATCCCAGCCCAAACGCGTTTTTACGGTAACGGGCAAATGCGTGGATTCTACCACGGCTTTGGTCATGGCAACCATTTTATCAATGTCCTGCAACAAACTCGCTCCAGCGCCTCGGCAGGCCACGTTTTTAACCGGACAACCGTAATTAATGTCGATCAAATCCGGATTAGCTTTCGTAGCAATTTGCGTGGCTTCGCGCATCGTTTCAATGCTGCTGCCAAAAATCTGGATGCCAATCGGCCGCTCGTACTCAAAAATATCCAGTTTTTGCAGGCTTTTAGCGGCATCACGGATCAGTCCTTCCGAAGAAATAAACTCCGTGTACATCATATCCGCACCGTTTTGCTTGCACACAAACCGAAACGGCGGATCACTCACATCTTCCATCGGTGCCAGCAAAAGCGGGAATTCTCCCAGATCAATATTTCCTATTTGAACAGACATGTTTATCTTTAAGCCCTGCAAATTTACGTAATTTATCAGCAGATGATGGAAAAGCCTTACTACCAAATGTCATATCCGTTGCAGTTTTTGCTGATGATTTTGCTGGCCGTTGGCGGTTTGATTTTAGGCGGATTGATTTGCGGCATTTTCATCGTGATCCTTTACGGTCCGTCAGGCTTCAGCTCCATGCTGATGATGAGCGACAATATGCCCGCCAGCGCATTAAATAGTCTGAAAATCATGCAGATGGGTTCATCCGTTTTCGGTTTTTTAATTCCGGCGATATTTTTCGCCAAAGTAATTGTGCGTCAGCCGGTTCCGTATTTAAAAGCTAACTGGCGTTTTCCGCTGATACTTCTTTTAGTGGTGTTTTTTATCATGCTGATTTCTTCGCCGCTGATGGAAATGCTCATTACTTTCAACCAAAAAATGGTTCTGCCACACGCTTTAAAAGGCTTGGAAAAATGGATGCGCGACGCAGAAGATAACGCCGGTAAGCAAACCGAGATTTTGTTGCAAATGAAAACGCCAGCCGCTTTTCTGCTAAATCTTTTAATGATTGCCATTTTGCCAGCCGTTTCCGAAGAATTTATTTTCCGCGGCTGTTTTCAGCAGATTTTTACCAGCTGGACAAAAAGCCTGCATTGGGGCGTTTGGCTTTCGGCAGCGTTGTTTAGCTTTATCCATTTTCAGTTTTTTGGTTTTCTGCCGAGGATGGTGCTTGGCGTATTTTTTGGTTACTTTGCCGCCTGGAGCGGAAGCATTTGGCCGGGCGTTTTAGGGCATTTTTTAAATAATGGAACAGCTGTATTGATCACGTATTTATATCAGAATAAATTGATAAAAGTTAATCCCGACGAGCAGCAACTATTCGATTGGAAAAGCTACACCTTCAGCGTTATCCTCACCGTGATACTGTTTTTAGCCTATAAAAAATTGTCCGAATCAAAACGCGAACTGCTGGCAGCATAATGGAATCAGACTGGGTTAAAATTTTTACTTCCGCCAATTTCTTTCAATCAGAGATGGTAAAACAATTGCTCACGCAACACGAAATTGAAGTTGTGCTGCTCAACAAACGCGATTCGGCGCACAACACTTTTGGCCAGGTAGAAGTTTACATTCATCAATCTGCCTTCAGCCGTGCCATCGAAATTTTGGTTTTAAACGATATCCAGCCATGAAAACCCGCGCCATAACCGGTTTCGTGTTCGTTTTGGTGATGCTGGCCGCGTTCTTTTTCGGTCCATATATTTTCCTCGGCTTTTTTTCTTTGCTGAGCTTGCTGTGTTTGTTTGAGTTTTACGGCTTGATCAAACCCACCGGCATCCTTCCGCAGCAAACAAACGGCTTAGTTTTAGGATTGGTTATTTGCGCCACCGCAACATCTTTCTGGCTCGATGCTTCTTTTACCAGGTATTTTTCAGCGTTGATTGTTCCGTTCAGCGTTTTAATTTTTTACGCTGAATTATACCGCAAAACCGACAAACCTTTCCCGCAAATTGCCTTTACTTTTTTGGGGTTGATTTATACTTTGCTGCCTTTCGTTTTTTTTATGGCGATGGCTTTCCTGCAAAAAACCTTCGATTATCATCTGCCGCTTGGCTTCATTTTATTATTGTGGACGAATGATACTTTCGCTTATTTAGCCGGCAGACAATTCGGTAGAAACAAACTTTTCGAACGCCATTCACCGAAAAAAACCTGGGAAGGATTTATCGGTGGCATCATTGCAACTGCCATAATTGCTTTTATCATCAGTCGATATTTTCAGCAAATCTCCACTTTTCACTGGATCATCGTTTCGCTCATCATTTCCATCTTCGGCACCATGAGCGATCTGGTAGAATCCATGCTTAAAAGAAGCATCAACGTAAAAGATTCCGGCTCGATCTTGCCCGGCCACGGCGGTTTGCTGGATCGTTTTGACGGACTTTTGCTGGCCGCTCCGCTCGTTTTTATTTATTTGTACTTATTTTCACCTTTGTAATCTTAAAAAAAAGCTATTACTGCATGACTATCCATAAAGAAGGTTTTTCGTCGCTCGCCTTAACTATATTATTTTTGTTTGTACTGAATGCGCTGGTACATTTTTATTTTCCGGACAACAGCGTTTTGCGCTGGTTTACTTACCTGTTTTCTGGTGTGTTTTTCTTGGTTGTGCTGCAATTTTTCCGTCATCCTAGAATTACGGTTACTACGGATGAAAAAATGGTAATTTGTCCGGCCGATGGCAAAGTTGTGGTAATTGAAGAAGCACAGGAAACCGAATATTTAAAAGATAAACGGCTGCAGGTTTCTATTTTTATGTCGCCCATTAATGTGCACGTTAACCGCAATCCAATCACCGGCGTTGTTAAATATTTTAAATATCATCCAGGGAAATATTTAGTTGCATGGCACCCAAAATCATCCACAGAAAACGAGCGTACTACGGTTGTGGTAGAAACGCATCAAGGCATTCCGGTTTTGTTCAGGCAAATTGCCGGCGCACTGGCGCGCCGCATCGTTTGGTATGTAAAAGAAGGCGATGAAGTAGAGCAAAGTGCGCAATTTGGCTTTATCAAATTTGGTTCTCGGGTTGATGTTTTTTTACCGCTGGGAACTAAAATCAATGTAAACCTGGGCGAAACCGTAAAAGGCGGCAGAACGGTTTTGGCGGAGTTGATAACTGACTAATATAACATCGAATTTGCACATTGTCATCTCGATCCGCAGGGAGAGATCCTATTCAAAGCAATCAATCTTTACGCATAATTTAGGTTGATAAAAACAGCCTTTTTTGTTCACACTGTCATCTTGATCCGCAGGAAAAAATCTTATTCGAAGCCAATTTTTATATCGCTAAAAGCAGCATTGTTTTTCGATTAAGATTTCTCCTTTCAGTCGAAATGACAAAAAATGAAATAACAGAAAAATATCGCTCCAAAAAAAGCCTTTCAGAAAAAATCTGAAAGGCTTTTTTTATTAACTTAATACTTCGAAAGAAATTATACTCTTTTTGATTTAATACGAGCTGCTTTACCAGTCAATTCGCGCAGATAGAACAATTTAGCACGACGTACTTTACCGTGGCTGTGTACCTCAACCTTATCAATGTTTGGAGAATTAACAGGGAAAATACGCTCAACACCAATACCATTAGAAACTTTACGAACCGTAAATGTTTCGTGCGCGCCGGCACTGTTTCTTTGGATTACCACACCCTGGTAAACCTGAATACGCTCTTTATTACCTTCTCTGATTTTGTAGTGCACACTAATCGTATCACCAGATTTGAAAGAAGGAAAGCTGCTTTTAACTATGTTTTGTTCTTCAACAAATTTTACTAAATCCATGATTTTAAGCTCTTAATATCAATTTTTAACCCGTAAAAATCGGATTGCAAGTATAGGAATTTTAAATTTATTATAAAAGGAGGCATTTCACAATTTATATATAATATAAAAAATATTTTACAATTTACATTCAATATAACTAATTTGAACTTATTCCAATAAATCTGGCCTCCGTTGCCTTGTTCGTTCTAAAGCCTGTTCATGTCGCCATTTTTCAATTTCACCGGCGTGGCCGCTCAGCAAAACAGGCGGAACTATTTGTCCGTTCCAATCAGCCGGACGCGTGTATAAAGGCGCATCCAGCAAGCCATCCTGAAAAGAATCCGACAAAGCCGAAGTTTCATCAGACAAAACGCCCGGAATCAGCCTCACTACGGCATCAACCAAAACCGCAGCCGGCAGTTCTCCTCCGGAAAGTACGTAATCGCCTACCGAAATTTCGCGTGTTACAAATGTATCGCGGATACGCTGATCAATGCCTTTGTAATGGCCGCACAAAATTAGGATGTTTTTTTTTGCAGATAGCTGATTAGCAATAGATTGATTAAGCGTTTCTCCGTCCGGAGTCATAAAAATCACTTCATCATACATACGTTCTTCCTGCAAATGCCGGATACATTTTGCAAAAGGCTCAATCATCATCACCATGCCGCTGCCGCCTCCGTACTGGTAATCATCCACGCTTTTTTGTTTGTTGGAAGTGTAATCCCGCAGGTTATGCACGTTGATTTCGGCAATTCCTTTTTTCTGCGCACGCTGCAAAATGGAATGCGCAAACGGACTTTCCAGCAAGCCAGGCAAAACGGTGATAATGTCAAAACGCATGCGGCAAAGATACTTGTTGCAGACAAAATTTAGGTCGATAAAAGAAGCATTGGCTTATATTCGTTCATACTTCTTTTATCGACCTAAAATCAGATTAAGCCTTTGTCCTGCAATTCTCTGCGTTTTTCTTTTTCGCGGCGGCGCAGTTCGCGTTTTTCTATACGGATATCTTTAGGTGATTTTCCGGCTGTATCCACTTTTTTCTCAATTACTTTTTCTACCGAATCTTTCTTGCCAAAAATCCGCTGCAAAAAGTTTGGATGTTCTGCTATGCCAACACCTTCATCGCCGTTTTCCTGCAGCAAACTATCGGCGGCAACGGTATCTACCACAGCCATTTTCGGCCGTAAAGCTTCCCGCAAACGCACGGTGTAAAAGCCATAAGCCGATGAATCTGGCGGCGTTAAACCTTTGGAAGCCATCAACCGGCCAATTAAATTAAAATAACCATGAATGGATGGCCGCAAACTTCCATCAGGCAGAAAAGAATACAAACCCGATTTTGGTTTTGGTACGATGCTGGCCAGATAAATACTCTCGCCAATGGTTAAATCAGCCGGAGATTTGCCAAAATAATAATGTGAAGCTTCGCCGATGCCATATACATTTCGGCCCCATTCGATAATGTTAAAATACACTTCCAACATCCGGTTTTTGGTGCTCACATCGTTATTTTCGATGAGCCAGACAATCAGCGTTTCTTCAATTTTGCGGGCAAGCGTTTTTTGTCGGCTTAAAAAAACATTCTTAACCAACTGCATCGAAATGGTGCTGCCGCCGCGTTTAAACTGTTTTTCTTTAAAATCGGTAGCAATGGATTTACGGATCGATTCTTCCACAAAACCGTGATGGCGATAAAACGATGGATCTTCTGATGTCATCACTGCATTGCGCAAATTGGGCGAAATATTTTGCAGCGGCGTAAAATTCGGATTGGCCGGACCAACAATCCGCGATGGCATCGGCTTTCCTTTTTCATAAGGTGTATAGACAAAAACCTGGTTCAGTTTAGTTAGATCGGTTTGTCCGTACTGCATGATCTTGAAGTTTTCTTTTTCCAGTCGGGAATCAAAACGCACATTATCAGCATCTTTGGTATCAAGATAAAAGTTTAAGCTGTATTTTAACTTTCCGGAAACTTTGATTCCAGCTAAAGATTCAAATAATCCGCCCGGAAAAGAATTGAACAAAGATTGTGCATCCAGCCAATCCGTGTGCAGTTTTAACTCAAAAATTTTGGTTGGGTTGAGTGTAATTTTGATAAACGGATTAGCTGAAATATTTTTCAAATGAATTACAGATGAACTATCCACCGAAACATAATTTTCGCCCACAAAAACATTGGCATCGATAGAAGCATTTGGCACCACAATATCGTTTGAAGCTATTTTTGGGTGATTAATCAGCAGATTTCGTACAAAACACGAACTGAAAATCTGGGTTTCATCTCCATTTTGTTCTTCTTTTTTCAGTTCTGTGCCGATGGTATCAAAGTTTAGTTTCAACCCATATTTCTTCTCGATGAAAGGCAATTCCACCTTTTTGTTATCCGCGTAAAGCTTAACCGCAATGTTCTTTTTGGAAGTATTTACATTGCCTGAAATATGCCAGGTTGCGTAACCATCGTTCACCAAAATGGTAGAATACAGTTTACCGCTTTCAATTGTTGCCTTTGGTATTTGTAGATTGAGTTTGTTGCTGTCATCCCGAAAAGCAATATCAAAATGCGTCAGGTTCAGGTCATCCGGAATTTTGTACAAAAACTGCGTCATCAAGTTATGCGCAAAATCGGCCAGGTTTGCACTTCGCTTTTTTAAAGTGCTGTCTTTCTGCTTTTTGAATAAAAACTCAAAATTGCGTACTCCTTTTATGCTGGTTAAATTAAGCTTGCCATCTTCCATAATGATGGTAGAAAATTTAACGTTTCCAATCAGCAATGGCAGCACTTTTACGCTTACCTGAAAGTGGCTGATGTGCAGCAAACTGTCGCGTTCAAAAGGCACGACGGTGATGTCTTTTAGGTTGACTGTTGTGAGGCCACTAAACGTAGCCGAACCTATTTTTACATCTAAATTATACGTGTTCCTGGCTTTTACTTTAGCTTTGTTGATGGCTGTTTCCAATAAAAACTGCCGTTTTGAGTAGGCAATTAAACCAGCTGCTAAAAGAAGGATCAGCAAAGAAACAATAACAATAAGACCGGTTTTTAAGTATTTACGGTTTAAACGGCGCATCAGTAAATTTTGGATAAAACTAAAAAATCTTTTCCGCTGCCAAATATGCTTCGGCAGGATATTTTTAACAAAACGGTTGCAATGCTGTTTTTATCGTATCAAAACCAAACAAATAAATGAGTATTACCCGCGAAGAAGTTTTAAAAGCGTTGAGTTATGTAGAAGATCCGGATCTGAAAAAAGATTTGGTGACTTTAAATATGATCGAAGATGTGCTGATTGAAGGCAATCGTGTGAGTTTTTCGGTTGTGCTGACTACGCCTGCTTGTCCGCTTAAAAGCATGATCGAAAACGCTTGTCGCAACGCCATTTTGCATTTTGTAAGTAAAGATGCGGATTTGCATATCAACATGACTTCCCGCGTAACTACACCGAAAAATGTTGGTGTGCCGGGCGTAAAAAATATTATTGCAGTGGCTTCCGGCAAAGGCGGCGTGGGCAAATCTACGGTTGCGGTAAATCTGGCTTTGGGTCTGGCAAAAACTGGTGCAAAAGTGGGTTTGATTGATGCAGATATTTATGGCCCGTCTATCCCGATTATGTTTGGTTTGGAAGGCGCACATCCGCAAGCATCCGAAGTAAATGGTAAAACCAGGATTGAGCCGATTGAAAAATACGGTATAAAACTACTTTCCATTGGCTTTTTTACTGATCCGAATCAGCCTGTTCCATGGCGCGGGCCGATGGTTTCTACCGCTGTAAAACAACTTTTTAATGATGCTGAATGGGGCGAACTGGATTACCTGGTGGTTGATTTGCCTCCCGGAACTGGTGATATTCACATCACTTTAACTCAAACTTTCCCGATTGCCGGAGCGGTAATTGTAACCACGCCGCAAAATGTGGCTTTGGCCGATGCAAAAAAAGGAATCGGTATGTTTATGATGGAAACCATAAACGTACCACTGCTCGGGATTATTGAAAACATGGCTTATTTTACGCCTGCAGAATTACCGGAAAACAAATATTATATTTTTGGACAAGGAGGCGGAAAAAATCTGGCTAATCAACTTAATATTCCATTTTTGGGCGAGATTCCGCTGGTAAAAAGCATCAGCGATTCTGGCGATGCCGGTGCACCGGTTATTTTGCAGGAAGACAATCCGATGGCAACCGCTTTTATAGATCTGGCAGAACGTGTGGCACAGCAAGTTGCTATCCGCAATGCAAAATCTACAGATATGGATGGTGTTAGATAATTTAATTATTTTTACTCGATAAAAGAAGCATACAATGAATTTGACAGATCAGGTTGAAGAAGCGTTAAACAGTATCCGGCCTTTTTTGGAAGCAGATGGCGGCAACGTTTCTATAGACGAAATTACAGCAGATAACGTAGTAAAATTGCGCTTATTAGGCTCTTGCGGCTCTTGCCCAATGAGTATTATGACGATGAAAGCCGGAATTGAGCAAGCGATTATGCGTGCTGTGCCGCAGGTTAAATCCGTAGAAGCAGTTAACTTAACCGATATTGATGATCCGCATGCTGCTTTACCGGCAAACCTGCAGTAAAAATTACGTTAAGTATTGTTAAATAGCAGTTTAATTAACCAACAGGCCAAAAAATATTGCTTCTTTTGCACCTGTTTTTTTGATAAAACTGATTTAATTTGAAATTCGTTTCACCATGAAAAAGCTGCTGATAGCTTTAAGTTTGTTCTTGTCCTTTTCTGCGTTTGCGCAGAAAGCGGAACGGCCTTTGGTGCAATTTTCCGGTATCATCATCAATGTAGATAGTAATACGGTTGTGCCTTATACCAACCTTACAAACCTTTCTTACAAAAAACTGGTGGTCTCTTCCAATTACGAAGGATATTTTTCTTTTGTGGCACACGAGAAAGATAGCATTCGGGTTTCATCAGTTGGTTATCTTGCGCAGGTTATTGTTATTCCAGAGCATATCATTAACAAAAGTTATATTCTGAAAATCAAGTTAAAAGCCGAAGCGATCAATTTGCCGCAGGTACGTGTTTTCCCTTGGGCCAGCACCGATGAATTTAAACGTGATTTTTTAGCAGTAAAATTTGCGGATGATGACTTAGCCATCGCTGCAAAAAATTTAAGCCGAGGTTCTGTTATTGCCATGGCCAGAACTTTGCCGCATGACGGCCAAACCAATCAGATCATGAATTTACAAGGCATACATGATAATCTGATGCATATGGGTTCCGGACCAACTAATCCATTGTTGAACCCGATTGCGTGGGGAAGTTTAATCCGATCTATTATCCGTGGCGATAAAAGCCGCCAAAGCGATAGCGACAGTAATTAACGGCCTTTTTTTATAGCCGGAAACTTCATTTTGTATTCTGCTTTTACAAACCCTTTAGAAATATCAGTCAGCTTTTTCTGAATCATTCTTTTGCGTAACGGACTAATATGGTCCGTAAATAATTTACCGTCAGTATGATCATATTCATGCTGAATAATGCGCGCAGCCATTCCTTTAAATGCTTCTTCATGATACTGCAAGTTTTCATCTAAATAAGAAATTACGATGTTTTTATTGCGGTAAATATCTTCCCGAATATCCGGAATGCTCAAACAACCTTCATTAAAAGGCCAAGTTTCGCCGGTTTCTTCCAGCATGTGCGCATTGATAAAAACTTTTTTAAAATTTTTTAAATCCGGTTCGTCATCATCAAAAGGCGTAGCATCAATCACAAACAAACGGATAGACTGGCCAATTTGCGGCGCAGCCAAACCAACACCACGAGCAGCATACATGGTTTCATACATATCCGCAATCAGCTGTTTTAAATCAGGAAATTCGGTTGGTTCTATATCCAATGCAATCCGCTTTAAAACCGGATCACCATAAGCAACAATGGGTAATTTCATTTGCTGCAAAAATAAGGGTTTTAACTTTCAGGTTCAAACAACAAGGTCAGCATTCCTGCTGGATCAAAAATTTCGTTGCTTACAGCCAACAGATCTTCCGCAGAAACCGCATTGATTTTGGCGAAAACTTCTTCCAGTGTATCAATCCGCCCGAAATCCATTAAACTTTTTGCCATAGATAAAATCAAGCCTAAACGGTTTTCTTCACCCAAAGCAATCTGGCCGATAAATTTTTGTTTGGCCTGATGTAATTGCAACGTTCCCAGCTTGTTATCACGTAGTTTTTGCAGTTCTTTTTGGATGAGTTTAATCGCTTTTGGTGCTTTCTCAGGATCAGTTCCGAAGTAAATCGAAAACAAACCTGTGTCCGTCATCGGCGAATAATTGGATTCTACCGTATAAGCAATGCCGTGTTTTTCGCGGATTTCCAAATTCAAACGCGAACTCATGCCGTTGCCGCCCAACAAATTGTTCAATAAAAGAAGCATCACTTTTTCATCGCTAAAAGAAGCATACGCTTTGCTGCCCATAATGCAATGCGTTTGCGAAATCGACTTTTCTATCCGGACCAAATCCGCAGCAATTGTACTTGGCGCTATGCGTTTTTTAGGCTGATTATTTTTCGGCAAAGCACCAAAATAACGTTCGGCCAGTTTAATGATCTTGTTAAAATCATATTTGCCCGTAACCGCAAAAACCGTCTGGTGCGTGTTGTAATTTTGTGCGATAAAAGAAGCAATATCGTTTTTGCTGAGCGAATTTACAGAAGTTGTTGTACCCAGAATATTCCTTCCCAAAGCATGATTTTTAAAGATCAGATCTTCAAAATCATCCTGAATAGCTTCCTCGGGCTGATCCTGATACGAAGCAATTTCATCCAGAATCACACCTTTTTCCTTGTCCATTTCCGCTTCCGGAAAAGTGGAATGAAAAAAAATATCTTCCAACAAATCTATCGCTCGCTCCAAGTATCCGTTCAAAAACGAAGCGTGAATACAGGTATATTCTTTGGTGGTGTAAGCGTTTAAATCGGCACCAACTACTTCCAAACGGTTCAAAATCTGATTGGTATTCCGCCGTTCTGTCGCCTTAAACAACAGATGCTCAATAAAATGCGCCAATCCGTCTTTTCCTTCCGCCTCATCGCGCGAGCCGGCATTAATCATCAAACAGCAATGTGCAATGGTAGAATCGGCGGGATAATATAAAATCCGGATGCCGTTGGGCAACTGGTGCGTGTGGTAATTTGTCATTCTTGCCACAAATATAAGCATTGAACAGCCTAAAGAATTTGAAGAAACAGTTGCGGATTGCCTAATTTTACCCGATAAAAACAGTATCAACCATGAACACCAAAACCATTACCGTTGCTGATAAAACTTTTAAAATGATGATTTCTGCGGAAACGATTGCGCAACATATTAAAGTTTTAGGCGAACAGATCAACCAGAATTTTGCAGATAAAAAACCGGTGCTGGTTGGCATTTTGAACGGTTGTTTTTTATTTATGGCTGATTTGGTTAAAGAGATCAATATTCCCTGCGAAATCGCTTTTATGAAAGTTTCTTCCTACCACGGCGGCATGGAAAGTAAGCGCGTGATTACTGAAGATTACGATCTGAAAATGGATATCACTAATCGCCACGTTATTATCATTGAAGATATTGTGGATACGGGCAACACGATGCGATTTATTGTGGATAAACTACAAGCTAGAAATCCAGCTTCGGTAAATATTGCCACACTACTTTACAAACCTGATGCCATGGAGCAAAATCTTGATTTACAATACGTTGCTTTTGAGATTGAAAATAAATTTGTAATTGGTTATGGACTGGATTACAAAGGTTTGGGAAGGAATTTGAACGAGATTTATCAGGTGGTTATGTGAGAAAAAAAGTATGGTAAAAGAAGCACGGAGTTTAAAACTGAATGCTTCTTTTACCACCTAAATTTTAGGCAACAACCGGCTGCTCCGCCATCTCTTCTAAAACTTCCACCGCTTCGTTAATCGTTTTGATGCCTTCAAAACTGATGCGCAAACTGCTTTTTACTTCTTTCAGATTACATCTCCGCGGATTATCCTGCACAAATTGTAAAATCCGATGAAATGAACCGCTTTCAAAATAAGGCGATTGCTGGTTGGCAATAAAATAACCGCGCAGAATGCTCTTTTTAAGCGATACTTTTTCAAATCCGATCGCTTTGCCCAGCCATTGCAAACGCACTGTGTTGAGCATATCTTTTACGGGGCGCGGAATCGGACCAAAACGATCTTCCAGTTGCTTGGCAAAAGCCTGCAAAGCGGTTTCGTTTTCTATCTTGGAAAGCTCGGTGTATAAGTTATAACGTTCAGCAATGCTGGTTACATATTCATCCGGAATCAGAATTTCCAAATCGGTATCAATCTGCGTAAACGAAACAAACGGACGCGGGTTTTCATCCTGAAAAACACCTTTAAATTCTTCATCTTTTAATTCCTGAATGGCTTCATCCAAAATTTTATGATACATCTCAAAGCCAATTTCAGCAATAAAACCGCTTTGTTCTGCGCCTAATAAATTTCCGCTTCCGCGAATATCCAGATCGCGCATCGCAACGTTGAAACCGCTGCCGAGATCAGAAAATTCCTCAATCGCACTTAATCGTTTTCTTGCTTCGGAAGTTAAGGTTGATAACGGCGGACTTAGCAAATAACAAAACGCTTTTTTGTTGCTTCGGCCAACGCGGCCGCGCATCTGGTGCAAATCGCTCAAACCAAACATGTGCGCATGGTTGATGATGATCGTATTGGCATTTGGAATATCCAGCCCGGCTTCAATAATCGTTGTGGCAACCAATACATCAAACTCGCCATTCACAAACTTCAGCATCACATCTTCCAGCGCATCGCCTTCCAACTGTCCGTGCGCAATTCCAACGCTTGCTTTAGGCACTAATTTATGGATCATTCCACCTAATTGCGCCAAATCCTGCACGCGATTATGAATGAAAAATACTTGTCCGCCACGGTTTACTTCAAATTCAACAGCTTCTTTAATCAGTTTATCATTAAAAACATGTAGCTCCGTAACAACTGGCTGCCGGTTTGGCGGTGGCGTAGAAATGATAGATAAATCTCGCGCGCCCATCAAAGAAAAATGCAAAGTACGCGGGATTGGCGTGGCAGTCAAAGTCAGCGTATCCACATTTATCCGCATTTGTTTCAGTTTTTCTTTGGTTGATACACCGAATTTCTGTTCTTCGTCGATGATCATCAACCCCAGATCTTTAAACTTCACATCTTTGCTGACCAAACGGTGCGTACCAATCAGAATATCTACTTTTCCATCGGCCACATTCTGCAAAGTATCTTTAATTTGTTTGGAAGACTTAAAACGGTTTACATAATCAATAGTACAGGGAAAATCTTTTAAACGCTCTGAAAACGTTTTAAAATGCTGTGCTGCCAAAATGGTTGTTGGAACGAGAACCGCAACCTGCTTGCTATCTGTAACCGCTTTAAAAGCAGCGCGAATAGCCACTTCTGTCTTCCCAAAACCAACATCACCGCAAATTAAACGGTCCATTGGATGTGGCGATTCCATATCACGTTTTAAATCGGCAGTTGCTTTTTCCTGGTCCGGCGTATCTTCATAGATAAAAGAAGCTTCGAGTTCGTTTTGCAGATAACTATCCGGCGAGAACGAATTGCCAACCTGCGCTTTCCTGACTGCGTATAATTTGATCAGGTCGCGGGCAATATCCTTAACTTTTTTTTTTGTTGTTTTTTTGAGACGGTCCCAGGTATCTGTGCCTAATTTATTCATTTTAGGCATTGTTCCCTCTTTTCCGCTGAACTTGGAAATGCGGTTTAAAGAGTTGATGTTGACGTAAAGCAAATCGTTATCCGCATAAATCAAACGGATCATTTCCTGCGATTTACCGTTTACTTCCACTTTTTCCAAACCGGCATATTTGCCAATTCCGTGATCAATATGCGTTACATAATCGCCCGGTTTTAGTTCGCGCAGTTCTTTTAAAGTGATGGCCTGCGATTTCTGGTAGCCTTTTTTAAGCTTGTATTTATAGTAACGGTCAAAAATCTGATGGTCAGTATAACAAGCTATTTTCTGTTCCCGATCCACAAAGCCTTCGCGGATAGAAACCGGTATCGGCGTAAACTTGGCCGTTTTATCCAAGTCATCAAAAATGGCGTACAAACGCTCAATTTGCTTGGTAGAATCCGTTAAAATCAGGTTTTCTATTTTTTCCGCATCATTGTTTTTGATGTTGTGGATGAGCAGGCTGAAATC
>JBPBQN010000014.1:0-18639 GCA_050954865.1 Janthinobacterium lividum
TTCCGGGAAATTTGGACCGATAACGATGGTCGAATTGAGCTGGAACGTAAATCAGCCTGGTCGTTGGCGCAGGCCAAACCTGATTCCGTTATTAAAGGAAGAAGATACAGACTGGAAACGATTTTTAATGAACCGGCCAAACGATACCTTCGACCCAAGAAAATACTTGGAATATCGTTTGTTTTGGCCATATTCATCCGGCTTGCCCGGCCAGTGGATGAGTCATCAGATTGATACGGTACACTGGTTTACCGGTTTACAGCATCCGCGAAGTGTTGTGGCCAACGGCGGAATTTATGCCTGGAAAGACGGCCGAAAAAACTGGGATACAATTACAGCCGTTTTTGATTACGGTCCGATAAATGATCTGGCAAATGGTTTTCAGGTTACTTTTTCTTCCAGAATGCACAATGGTGATGAAAATCCGGCCGAAATCTATTATTCTAATGGTGGCGAACTCAATCTCAATACCAATAAAGTTTCATCCAAAGGTGGATTAACAAAAGCTCACGCCGCAGAAATGGGAATGCAAGCCAATTTGCTGCCGGAAATCAATTTATCAAACGCAGAAAAAGTAGTTGCTTCTGCCAATACCGGCGGCGATATATTAACCTCCAATCACGTGCGAAACTGGATGGAATGTGTGCGGAGCCGTAAGCAACCACATGCGCCGGTTGAAGCTGGTTACAGCCATTCTATCGCTACGATTATGACTAATGCTGCCGTGCATACCGGACAAAAAGTAACTTTTGATGAGCAAACGCAGGAAGTTATGGCCGGCGGAAAAGTTTTCAAATTTTAACCGGTAAAAGAAGCATCACTTTCATAATCGTATAAAATCAGTTTTAAAACCGTTCGCTTGTTAGGCAGCTTTTTTGAAAATATAACGATTTTGGGTTGATGCTTCTTTTATCGATATAAATTTAGAATGATATAGCAAAACTGGCTGTAAGCAGCGGACTTGTATTTACCGCGTTGCCTGATCGTACAAAAATGGCATCTTTGCTATCGTAAACTTTTCCTTCCAGCCTGATCACGGCGTTGCTAATCGGTGCATAATCCACATTGAGTGAGTAGCCAGTAGTTTTAAAACCGTTTGGTGTGTTGGTGGCAATCAAAATACCGTTTTTATCCTGATAGTATTCAATTCTTGCGGCAGCAGCCCACTTGGTTGCAAACTGATAACGTGCTATGGCAAGCGGCGAAAGCAAATCATTATAATTATTGCTGTTTTTGGCTTTTTGCTGAATGCCGTAATCAAAACCAGCCGTTAAGCCAAAAGCTTTTGTGAACTGAAAAATGCCGTAAAAGTTGTTGTAAAAACGGCGCACACGCACAGAATCTGCATCTTCCGTTCCTAAATAATTGCTATAATTCAGGGTGATTTTATCTGTTGGTTTATAATAAATCTGTATACCGCCGGCTGGTTGGCTGTTGCCATTTTGCCGGTAAATGCGCTGCCATCCGTTCAGATACAATCCAACTAACGTCCATTTTCCATTGTTGGTGATGTAAGAAACTTTTGCGCCAGTTTCATAATAAGGCGTATTATCCGAAGCAATGTTGCGTGTTAAAACCCAGCAATCTTTGGATATGGCACTTTCAAAACCAATATGCGAAGCAAAAATTCCGGCATCAACCCAAAGGTTAGCTGTTTTTGAAAGTTTAATTCCCGCATTGGCTTCAAATACGTTTTTAAAAACGCCCGGCTCGGTAGCCAGATTGGCGTTGGCGTAAGTTCCGGCCATCAACGCTAAATTTGCCCGCACTGAGCCGTTATCATAACTGGCTTTGATGAAACCCAGATTGAGGTTTACTTCATTGGTCCGGTTGTGCGAATACACAAAATCAGGGCGGTTATTATTTGCAGGTTTGTTAAAATCATAGCCATAATACAGTTCGGCATAACCGCTGATGGTTAAGTTTTTTTTCGTTTTTGTTGAATCCTGCGCGTGCAAAAAAAAGGTGGATAAAAACAGTATCGCCGTAAAAAACAGGTGTTTCATTTGGTTAAGGTAAAGATATTTTGCTGCCCGAAAATCGGTTTTTAAGTTTGATTTTTAAGCTGACCTAAAGCAGCATTCAGTTTCAGCACTTATTTTTGGCTCTGAATCAGTTGCTCTTTCTAAATTCAGCATAAACTAAAAAAGCTATGCTGTTTTTACAGGATAAATTTTGTTATGATTTCGGTTAGCGTTTCTTTTCCTTTTTCGCAACCAAAGCAGTGCACCGGTTACCGATAAAATTCCTGGCATTAACCCCAAAATAACATACAGCCATTTAATAAAATCTCCGCCAAAAGCACCGATATGTAATTGATAAACTTCCCAATTAAAACGTGTAGCAAATGGCTGATTGTTAATGTGTTTTATGATTTTAAGTCTGCCGCTTTCACCATCAAATAAAATACCGCTCGGCTTTCCCTGCAACAAAAAAAATGGCGTGTTTGGCATAGAACCGCGCACCAAAACTTCCTGATCGCCATCTGCCGGAATATTTACTGCAATTGGCTTAAAACCGGGTACTGTTTTTATCGATCTTTTTATCAGATCATCAATATTTGCCTTAACCAGCGTGTTTTGATGCGGTTGATACAATTGCCAGCTGATGGGTTTAAACTGATCAATGTTCAGCCAAAAACCGGTAAAAAACAGCACGGCCGTAAACAGCATCGACCAAACGCCGATTAAACGATGCAGCGCAGAAACGGCCGTTCGGCGGTTTTTAAAGTTGAGGCCGGCTTTAAAGCGCAAAGCATCCCAGAAATGTTTTCGGTAAATAATGGTGCCCGTTATGAGCGATAAAAGCATCACCAGCCCGATGATCGCCGTAAAAAGCTTCCCCGGAAAACCCAGCTGCAAACTGTAATGAAACGAATATAACCAGCGCAAAAACGAAGGCGAAAAATCCTGATAGCTGCCTTCTTTCAGTATTTTGCCGTTGTACGGATCTACAAAAACATAATAAAGATAATTTTCGGTGATGTTTTGCTGATTTTTATACAGCATAAATTCATAGCTGTCGTGCGCATCTGCCGGAAAATCGTGCAGTACAATTTTTTTGAGGTTGGGATGTGTTCTGACAAGCATTCGGTAAATCTGATCTACAGAAACCTGGTGTGATGCTGTTTTTAGCACATGTAATTCGGGGTTGAAATGACGGTCCAGATCCTGCCGAAACATTAGCATAGAACCGGTTACGCCAAACAGTACAAAAAATATTCCTGCCGATAAACCCAGCCAGCCATGCAGTTTAAAGGCGATTTTGGTGATGCTTCTTTTATGCCACATTTTTTGGAGTGTTAGAAAGCGTATCCTAAATTTAACCTAAATTCTCTTGGCGGATAAGGCACATAAGCATAAATGCCTGTGGTGGCGGTGGATGGCGCAATCCAGGCGCTGCCGTAGTTAAACCGGTTTAAGATATTATTAACAATGCCGTTGATGGTAAAACGGTTGTTTGTCCAGCCCAAGCCGCCATCCAGCCGAAAAATCGGAGCCAGGTTCAGGTTTTGCAATTCGTAACGGCCGGCGCGCCCAACTTGCAGCTGATATCCGCCTGAAATGCTAAATCCGGTAATCTGTTTTAGCGGAAGTTTGTAATTTAACCACGTATTCTGAATGTGTTTTACCCGAAATGGTGTAGTTAAACCGATACGCGCCGGGTTGGCATCTTTGGTGATGTAACTATCTGTGTAAGCGTAATTTATAATCGAGTTTAAGCCGGTCAAAATTTCTCCTTTTAGGTCAAATTCAACACCTTTTGAAGCCGTTTGCCCAAGTTGTGATTGCAGATTGGTAGCCGGATCAGTTACTTTTACATTATCGCGGATGATGTGATAAACAGAAATGGTGGTATTCCACTTGCCGTCAAACCAGTCTTTTTTCAGGCCGGCTTCCAGATCTTTTCCGCGTAAAGGTTTAAAAACTTCGCCGGTTGCGCTCAATCCGCTTTGCGGTGTAAAAGTTTGATCAAACAAAGCGTAAATAGAAAAATCTGACATCAAAGCATAATTTAAACCGATTTTCGGTGTGAGCACTGCATTTTTTACCGATGAAACATTGGCTTTTACAAGCGCTTTCATCACTTCCGTTTTAGAAAACGTTAAACGCGAACCCACCGTTAAGCGCAGTTTTTGGTTGAACATGGCCAGTTCATCCTGAAAATAAGCTGCTTGATAACTGATTTCCTGCTGATCTGTTGCAATATCAGCCAGCTTGCCTGTTCGTACGTTGGCATCAAACGGAATATCGTAAACCGGATTGGTAGCATTTAGCGGATACAACGTTTGGTTGGCAGTTGGATCATTAGAACCGGTATAAGACAGGAAACTTTTTCGGTTAAAATCCAATCCACCCAAAAAACTGTGCAAAATTTTACCGGTAAAAAACGTACCGTTTATGTAAGGTTGTATGGCCAAAACATCCGTATTTAACCGTTCGTAAGTTGCTCTGCGCAAAATCAGGTTCGGATCAGCCGCATTGTATTTAGATACAAAAAAGTAAGTGCCTGCCAGATAATCTTTTGCGTAAGCCGTTTTTATATTGAATTGCCAATTGCTGCTCAAATCCTGGTGATAAGTTAAAAAACCATTGTTTTCGGTGGATTGATACGGCGCTTTGTTAGGATCATTTATCGTAAAATTATGCGGCAGCGAAGCAAAACCATAAGGCGAAAAAACAGTAGCAAAATATTGCTGGAAACGCTGCGTCTGGAAGATATATTCTGCCGATAAATAAGCGTGTTTGCTGATGTTATACTTCAGCACCGGATCAACCACAACCTTGTTATTAAAGTTATATTTCTGGAAAGAATTAGATTTTTGGCCGGCAGCATTCAGTCGATATTGCCATTTTCCGGCTTGATCTAACCTGCCTTCTGCATCGGCACTTAACCGGTACAAACCAAAACTGCCGGCGGTGAAATTGATTTGTTTTGAACTGATGCCATCAGGTTGTTTGGTAAGCACATTGTAAGAGCCGGCCGGATCATTTAAAGCGTTGATAAAACCGGCCGGACCTTTAATAAACTCTACTTTAGAAATAATGGCGACATCTTCCGGACTTGGCCCAGCATAAATCATCGATAAATCCAAACCGTTGCGCAGCGGCGTAATCATTGCTCCGCGCATAAAAACATAGGAGCTGTAAAAATCAGCGTTGTTGTTGCGCGTGGCGCCGCTAACGTTGCGGGTTACACTTTCATTCAGGCTGATGGCTTGCTGATCGGCCAAAACCGTGTGATCAATTTCCTGAATATTTTGCGCCTGATTTAAAAGTGTTGTCTGGGCTTTTAAACTGTTGGAAGTTTTATCAAGCTTGTATTTTTTATAGTATCTGGAAGTAACTGATACTTCTTTTATCGAGTGAAAAACAGTGTCTTTTTGAGTGGATATGTTGGTTTGCTGTGCGTTCAATCTCAAAAAAATAAAGAAAAGTGGTAGGAAGATTAAAAAAATTTTCATGGAAAAACAAATGGTAAACGAAGCAATCTGAAAGAAAAGCTTGCAATAAAAAATGCACATAAAGAGCATCAACCGATGCAATCGTTATCGAAAATTAAAAAAGAATGGAGCGTTTAAACCAGTGATTTTGGTGGTCGGAAAATAGCTTCAATATAACTGTTGCTATATTGATAAGTGTACGCAGGCAAGTGAATCTGCACAGCTGTAAAACTTAGCGGAGAAGAAAAAATAATACGATAAGGTTGCTGAAAGTAGGAAACAGCCAATCGGTTCAAGTTATCTTTTGCAGCTTGTTTTTTCTCGTTTTCTTCAGCTTGCTTCACCTTTTTCATGAAAAAACAATGGCCGTTGCAATGTAGCCAGGGCCGGTTTTTATTTACGCAAAAATTATCGGTGATGTATTTTTGGTTAACGCTAAACTCGGCATAAACAAAAAACCGCGACAGGTTGGCACCTACCAACGCTACAATCAAAGTAATAGCGATAAACCGGTTGAACATTTGGCTGCGAAGGTAATATTAATCTTTTTGAGTAATTATTTATTCAATATAAAGCAAATTTCAGGCTGCTTGGTTTTATGAATGTTCTATTTTTACCCGATAAAAACAGCATTACCTTATAAAACACATCCATTGCAAACATATATTTTAGGCGTTGATATTGGCACGGGCAGCGTAAAAGCAGTTGCCGTAGGTTTGGGCGGAGAGGCGTTTGCTTCGGCACAAAACCATTATCCGATGATGCAGCCGGCTCCGGGTTATGCTGAGCAGGATTCGGAGTTGATTTGGCAGGGATTTTTAGATTGTATCAATAAAGTAGTTACGCAGCTAAGAAATCCGCCGGAAGCCATTAGTTTAAGTTGCGCCATGCACAGTTTGATTTTGGTGGATGCGGAAGGAAAACCGCTGACCAACATGATCAATTGGGCCGACATCCGAAGCGCGGAAATTGCTGAAAAGCTGCGTTTTGATCCCGAAGGAAAAAACCTTTATGAACAAAACGGTACGCCAGTTTACTCCATGTCGCCACTGAGCAAAATTTTGTGGTTTAAACAAAATCAGCCGGAATTATTTGCGCAGGCAGCTAAATTTATTTCGATCAAAGAACTGATCTGGTTTAGGTTATTTGGCCAGTTTCAGGTTGATCATTCCATCGCTTCGGCCACCGGTTTGTTTAATATTTTGAATTTCGGTTGGAATAAAAATACATTAAAATTGGCCGGGATTGATGAAAATCAACTTTCGGAACCGGTTAGCACCAAGTATTTGCGCAACGATGCAAGGGACGAAATCTGCCAGAAACTCAACTTAAAACAGGATACTTTTTGGGTAATTGGTGCAAATGATGGTTGCCTGGCCAATCTCGGCAGCGGTGCCAATCAGCCCGGCGTTGCTGCGCTTACCATTGGCACCAGCGGCGCGGTTCGTGTGGCCAGCAGCAAGCCGCTGTACAACTTTAAAGCCATGACATTCAATTACATACTGGATGAAAAAACATACATCTGCGGTGGTGCGATCAATAATGGCGGCTTGGTTTTAAACTGGTTGCTGGAGAAATTTATGTCGATAAAAACAGTATCCGCAGAAAGCTACCAGCAAGTATTTGATTTGGTAAAAACAGTATCGGCCGGCAGCAACGGCTTGCTTTTTTTACCCTACTTAACCGGCGAACGCACGCCTTTGTGGGACAGCAACAGTTGCGGCGTTTTCTTCGGCATAAAAACCAACCACACGCAATCACATTTTTTGCGGGCTGCGCTGGAAGGTGTTTGTTACGCCATCCGAAGTGTGCTGGATGCCGTTTTACAATCAGCAGAAATCGTTCAGGAAATTCGTGTGAGCGGCGGTTTTACAGCTTCCGAAGTTTGGTTGCAACTAATGGCCGATATCACCGGAAAAAAACTCATTGTGGTGCAGGCAGAAGATGCTTCGGCAATTGGTGCAGCTTACCTGGCCATCCAAACTGGTAAATTTTTGGGTTTTGGTTTGAAGGTTTCTTCAACACAAAAAACGATTTTGCCAGATCCGGAAAAGCATATTTTATACACTAAATACTATGCGCTTTTTGGTCCGCTATCTCAAAACCTGGAAAAAAGTATGAGCCAATTAGCTGCAATAAATGCAGGCAGAATAATTTATATAGATAATTGAGGTAAATTTGTGCTGAAAAAGCTGCAATCCGCAAAAATACATGCGTTCAATTTTAATTTTTATTCTTGTTTTTTTGTCGGTAAAAACAGCATGTGCGCAAACTTCTGCGGCAGATAGCTTGACTGCACTTTACGCGATTCCGGATTCTGCCGAGCTGGCCAAAGCACAATTCAAATCAGATTCTGTGGCTCATTTTTTCATCACGCCACCAGATTCTTCCCGCAAAAACTTGTTTATGGATAGCGTAATCAAAGCAAACTTGTACACCGGTTATGCTTTTCTGGATCTGCAATATCAGCCAAAAAAAACCAAATTACAGCCGGGCAAAACACGAAGTTTCAGAAACGTTTGGATGCTGGCCGTTATCCTGATTTTGCTGTTGTATCTGGCTGTGCTTAACCGTTTTATGAGTAAATCTATTGAAGATATTGTAGAATCTTTTTATAGTCAGCGGATGCTTGCCCAGTTTTCTAAAGAAGAAAATCTGCTTAATTCCTGGTCGTTTATTTTGCTGTTTCTGTTGTTTGGTGCCACCATCGGATTGCTTTTTTATCAAATTACCTCTTACTACAACCACAGTTATACAGATGATGGCTGGCAGCTTTATCTTGGTTTTACATTTGCGGCCATCATCTTTTTTATCTTGAAAATCATTGTGTTACGTATTTTAGGATTGATTTTTAACATCCGAAATCTGGTGAAAGAATACATCTCCATCTTGTATCTTACTTACTTCAACATTACGTTTATCAGCCTGCCTTTAGTGGTTTGTTTTGGGTTGATTGCTGATAGTTTTAAACCATTGCTTTTGCTAATTTGCGGAGTGCTGCTTTTGATTGTTTTGTTTTGGCAATACATCCGCAGCAGCATTAATATACTTTCAGTATATAGAGTTAGTAAAGTTTATTTATTTATTTATCTTTGTGCCCTCGAATTTTGTCCAGTTATGATATTAATAAAGGCTTTAAAACTATAAGAAAGACAGCTACTTATGCAGGTTTCCGCGGAAAGATTAAAAAAAGTAAAAAGCATTTTAGTAACGCTACCAAAACCCGAATCTGATAAAAATCCATATACAGAACTGGCCAAAAAATACAACTTAAAGATTGATTTCCGTTCATTTATTCATGTAGAAGGTGTGCCGGCAAGAGATTTCAGGAAAGAAAAAATTGTTTTAGGCGATTTTTCTGCCGTAATTTTTGCCAGTCGGAATGCTGCTGATCACTTTTTTCGGATTTGCGAAGAAATGCGTTTTGAAGTTCCGGCTGAGATGAAATATTTTTGCTTGTCGGAAACGATTGCTTTATATCTTCAAAAATATATTCAGTATCGGAAACGAAAAATATTTTTTGGCAAGCAAACCGCCAGCGATCTGGCCGAAGTGCTGAAAAAACATACCAACGAAAAGTTTTTATATCCGTGTTCTGATGTTGCTGCGGAAGAAACACAAAAGTTTCTGGCTGATAACGGCTATAATTACACGCCGGCCGTTTTATTTCGTACGGTGGTGAGTGATTTGTCTGATCTGGCGGAGGTCTTTTACGATATCATTGCGTTTTTCAGTCCGTCAAGTATCCAGTCGCTCTACAAAAACTTCCCAAATTTTCAGCAGAACAACACTCGAATTGCAGCTTATGGAACTACAACGCACAAAGCTGCTCTAGAAAAAGGATTGATTTTGGATATTCCTGCGCCAGTTCCCGAAGCACCTTCCATGACGATGGCGATTGAGCAATACATCAAACAAGCCAATAAATAGTTACATTTTGGGTATGCTTCTTTTATACACTAATTTTTGGTAAGATTAAACAGTCACTAAATTTAGGTCGATAAAAGAAGCATCTGCCAAAAACAAATCTGCAAACCGGAAATCTACTGCTCCAATCTCCAGTTTTCCGAAACTTTAGCCTGATCATTCCCGTAAAGAAATCTGCAGCTCAAATTACTTTTGTGCTGTAAAACAGATGTTAAACAATAAAATTGAATATATCGACGATTCTTTTGCATGGATACCAATAGTTTAACTATTTTTATAACGATAAAATCTTTTCCTACGATCAATAAAATCGCATCTGTGGAAAATATATTACATAAATAGGAGTTATTGCATTAATTTAACCAGGTGGATTATACTTTGGATTCAACTATGAAAAATATATACTTTGGCATATTATGCTTGGCGGTTGCTTCATTTAGCAGTTGCAGATCAAGCAGTGATAGGGGAGAAGTAAGAGGCGTTTCGGGCAAAGCATTTAAGCAGGAACAGCCTTACGGAATGGTTTATATTCCCGGAGGAAGTTTCCTGATGGGACAAACCGACCAAGATGTAACTTTTGCACAAACCGCTCAAAACAAACAAGTTACAGTTGCTCCGTTTTTTATGGATGAAACAGAAACCACTAATGCCAAGTACAAACAGTTTGTTAATACTGTACGTGATTCTATCGCCATTACACAGTATTTAAATGATGATAAATACTATGTTAAACAAGGCGGTAAAAATGCCAAGCCTGACCCAAGCGGCAAAAAATACATTAACTGGGATTATGTAAATAAAAATCCGGTTTTCAGTGGTGGCAGAGGAAAAGGAAAATCCGGTGCTGCCGCAAGTGCCAACCAAGCTAAACTGCAGGGCATGTATTATCAGGGTGATGACCGCATTTTTGATAAAAATGAAATCGATGTTCGTATGTTAAAATATAATTACGCAATAATTCCTTTGCGTGAGGCATCAAACAATCGTTTTGATAAAACTAAAAAGCGTTCAGATATTATTTTCCGTGATACCGTTCCGGTTTATCCTGATACTTTATGCTGGCTGAATGACTTTTCCTATGCCGCCAATGAACCAATGGTTGAAGGTTATTTTTCACATCCTTCTTATGCACAGTATCCGGTAGTTGGCGTTACATGGCGCCAGGTTCGTGCTTATACCGTTTGGCGTTCGCGTTATAACGATGCTTATAAAGATTCCAGAGGAATGGCACACCGCCAATTATACAGTTTACCAACCGAAGCAGAGTTTGAATATGCAGCACGCGGTGGCCGGATTGGTAACGATTATCCATGGGGCGGCCCGTACATAAAAAATTCAAAAGGTTGTTTGTTAGCCAACTTTAAACCCGGCCGCGGCGATTATGCCAGTGATGGCGGTGCTTACACCGTAAGTGTTCATTCCTACTTTCCGAATGATTATGGCTTGTATAATATGGCTGGAAACGTAGCCGAGTGGACAGCTTCTGCTTATGATGAATCTGCATCTACGTTTGTGCATGATATGAGTCCGACTTTTACTTATGAAGCCAAAGCAAGTGATCCTGAAGTGCTGAAACGCAAAGTGGTAAGAGGCGGTTCATGGAAAGATATTGGTTATTTCCTGCAAAACTCCACTCGTGGTTACGAATATCAGGATACTTCAAAATCATATATCGGATTTCGTTGCGTAACTCACTTCCTGGGAAGAGACATCCACGACAAACGCTCTAACTACTAATCAAAATTATACTAAAACATTTTAAACAAAAACTACAAACACTTTTATGGCTGTTAAAAAAAAATCAAAGTATGGGATGGGAAGCATCATTTCTATTGGTGCAACGGTGGTAATTATAGGCTTGTTATTTAAAATACAGCATTGGCCTTATGCATCTGTTTTTATTACAGTAGGTCTTGGTGCCGAAGCTGTATTGTTCTTTTTACTGGGTATTTTTCCGGAGGAAGATAATACTGTTGATTGGACACGCGCTTATCCGGAACTGGCAGACGATTACAATGGCGAACGCCCAAAAGTTGCTGCTTCCAGAGCACCGCAACCGGTAGCAAACTCTTTTTCTAACACAGCTGCACTAGATAAAATGCTGACTGATGCTAAAATCGGTCCAGAATTAATTAGCAGTTTGGGTGATGGATTAAGAACTTTTGGAGATAAAGTAAGCTCAATTGCTAAAGCTGGCGATGCTGGCGATGCTACTTTAGAACTGACAAACAAAGTTAAAATTGCTTCAGCAAGTTATGATAAACTAAGCACTTCTTTTGAAAAAGCTTCTGCTAACTTGTCAGAAATGGCTAACTCTAACATTGATTCTAAAGGATATCACGATCAGGTAAACAATTTGGCCAAGAATTTATCTGCCTTAAATGCAGTATATGAACTGGAATTGCAGGATTCAAGCACTCACCTAAAATCAATGAACAAATTTTATCAAAACGTTTCTTTAACGATGCAAAACTTTAACGAATCTATGGACGACTCTAAAGCGTTTAAAGATGAAGTTGGCCGTTTGGCAAAAAATCTGGCTTCGTTAAATAACATTTACGGCAATATGTTATCTGCCATGAATCAGCCAAAAGCAAACTAATTTGTCCGTTTAATTTCAAATCAGCATAAAACAATAACAAATGGCTGGAGGTAAGGAAACCCCAAGACAGCGGATGATCGGTATTTTGTACCTGGTACTTTTGGGTTTAATTGCCCTGAACGTGCCGGACAGCTTACTAAACGCTTTTAAAAATATCAGTGATAGTTTAAATGCTTCAAAAAGTAATGTTCAGGCTGGAATTAACAATACATATGAAGCATTTCAACAAAAAATAAAAGAGCAGCCTGATCGTGCAAAACCAATCGAAGAAAAAGCAAGACAGGCAAGCTCATTGGTTAAAGAACTGGATGATTACGTAGAATCTCTAAAAAAACAACTGATTGAAAAAACCGGTGGTTTTGATGAGAATTTGCAGGATTATAAGGGGCGCGATAATTTGGATGTATCTGCCGATTTCATGATTAATAATAAAAATGCTTCTGTTTTACGTAAGAAAATTGACGAAACCCGTGACAAATTGTTGGGTTTGTTAGATGAAAAAGACAGAGGAACTACCAAATTGGCTTTAGAAACTATCGATCCTCCGCAGAAAAAAGGATATGCTAAAGAAAGTTGGGAAGAAGCTTATTTTGGTGATGGGATCCCGATGGGTGCAGCAATGACTTCTTTAAATAAAGTTCAGGCTGATGCAAAAAATGCGGAAAGCGAAGTAGTGAAGAAAATTTTAGGTAAGGTAGATCAAGCAGTTGTAAACCTGGATAAATTTGCAGCAGTTGCTGTTGCACCAAGCAGTTATGTAATTGCTGGTCAGCCTTATACAGCACAGGTATTTTTAACTGCTTCAGATTCAAAATCAAATCCAAATATCTCAGTAGGCGGTTCAAAACTACCAACCACGGATGGTAAAGGAACTTATTCTGTTTCTACCAGCGGAGAAGGTATGCGTACTTGGATTGGTACAATCACCGTAAAACAAAATGACGGAACAACCAAAACTTACAGTACGCTGCCGCAAACCTATCAGGTAGCACGCCCGTCAGCTGTAGTTTCTCCAGATAAAATGAATGTTTTGTATGTAGGTGTTCCAAATCCAGTTTCTGTTTCTGCTCCGGGAATGGCTAAGGAAAAATTGCGTTTAAGTATCAGTGGCGGTTCCATCAGCGGTTCTGGCGGAAAATATACAGCTACGGTTTCTTCACCGGGAACTACGGCCAAAGTAACGGTTTCAGGAGAAACTGCTCCGGGTAAAACAGCTGTTTTAGGTGTACAGGAGTTTCGTGTAAAAAGAATTCCTGATCCAAAAGCACAATTTGCTGGCAAAAGCAACGGTGCTACATCAGCAGGAAATATTAAAGCACAGGATAAGGTTTTTGCCAAATTGGAGAACTTTGATTTTGATGCGAAATTTAACGTAACCCGTTTTTCGTTAACAGTGATCAAGCCTCGTCAGGATGCGATTACCTTATCTGGTTCCGGAAGTGATTTATCTGGTGCGATGCGGGCTGCATTGGCAACGATTTCGCCGGGTTCACGTGTAATCTTTGATAACATCATTGCTGTTGGCCCGGATGGTACACAACGCGGTTTGGATCCGATTGTATTGACTGCTAATTAAAATAAAATGAAAAAGAATCTGGTCATTTTAGTTTTATGTTTGATTTGTGCTTCTTCATTTGCGCAAACACGTAAAAGAACAACTACAAGAAGAACAGCTACCCGAAAGGCAGCACCAAAAAATGCAGTATCCAAATCTCAGGCTTTGGTTGATACCAGTAATGTCAAGCCTTTTGTGCGCCCACAGGATGGTTATTACAAACCGCAGGATGGTTATTATAAAAAGACCAGTATTTTAAATGCTAAGGTCACCCCGTATCAATATTTGCGTGAGGCTGATGTAGCTTATTCAAAACGCGTTTGGCGTGAAATTGATGTACGCGAACGGATGAACCAGTATTTAGCTTCGCCAAAAGCACGTTTGATTGATATTTTGATGGATGCAATTGCAAAAGGTGAGTTAAATGCTTACGATCCTTCTCCAAGCAAAGGCGATCCAAATGGTGATGAGTTTTCGGTTTTATTGAAACCCGGGCAGGCAATGGCAAAAATGGCGGACAGCGTTTTGATTGATAAGTTTGATAAAAACGGCGATAAAATCGGTTCTACCATGCAATCCGGGGAATTTAATCCGGATAGTGTAGTCAAATTCAGAATAAAAGAAGACTGGATTTTTGATAAACAACGTTCTGTTTTTGAACCTCGCATTATCGGTTTGGCACCTTTAATGAAAGTAAAAGCTGGCGGTTTGAGTTTAGATTATCAACCAGCATTCTGGATTTATTTTCCGGAAGCCCGAAATATTCTGGTAACTAAAGAAGCCATGAACCGCCATAATGATGCAACTGGTTTAAGCTTTGATGATATTTTTATGAAGCGGATTTTTTCCAGTTACATTGTCAAAGAATCCAACGATAAAGATGAACGGATTAAAGATTATGCACAGGGAATAGATAAGCTGTACGAATCAGAAAAAGTCAAAAAATCATTGTTAGATTACGAACAGGATTTATGGGTTTACTAAAATTTACCTGATAAAAACAGCATCGCCCTGCAAGCTTAAACTTGTGGGGCTTTTTGTTGCGCAAAATATTCCAGAATCGCTTTTGCCTGTTTGGTATTTACCACTTCCATCAGCATATCTTCAGTAGCTTCACGTACTTTTTTTACCGACTTAAAATAGGTGAGTAGTTTGCCAGAAGTAGTAGAGCCAATGCCCGGAATATTATCCAGCTCAGTAACCAACGTGTTTTTATTGCGTTTGGCACGATGTGCCGTAATGCCAAAACGGTGCGCCTCATCCCGTAATTGTTGGATGATTTTTAAGGTTTCCGATTTTTTATCGAGATACATCGGATACTGATCGCCGGGATAATATAATTCTTCCAAACGCTTGGCAATACCGATAACGGTAACTTTTTTATCAATGTCCAGCAGTTTCAGGCTTTTCATGGCAGATGAAAGCTGACCTTTTCCACCATCAATGATAATCAGCTGTGGTAATTCCTGCTGTTCGTCCAGCATCCGGCGGTAACGGCGGAAAACCGCTTCTTCCATCGTGGCAAAATCATTCGGGCCTTCTACTGTTTTTACATTGAACCAACGGTAATCTTTCTTAGATGGTTTAGCATCCCGAAAAACTACAATTGCAGAAACCGGAAATGAACCCTGAAAGTTAGAGTTATCAAAACATTCAATATGGCGCGGCAACTGGTTCAAACGTAAATCCTTCATCATTTGCGTAAGCAAACGATCGGTACGCACTTCCGGATTTAGTTTTTCGTATTGATCAATTTTTCCATGTTTAAAAAACAGCACATTTTTTTGAGAAAGATCCAGCAGTTTCTTCTTTTCGCCCAGCTTTGGAACCGTAAATTTAATAGAAGAACTTTCATCAACACTCATCTCAAACGGCACAATTACTTCTTTGGATTGACTGTTATAGCGCGTTCTAAACTCAGAAATGGCGATGCTCAGCAGTTCTTCATCAGTTTCTTCCAGCTGTTTTTTCAGTTCGATGGTTTGCGTTTGGGTGATTACGCCGTTCATCACCTTCAGAAAATTTACGAAAGCATATTTTTCTTCGGAAGCAATGCTGAAAACATCCACATCCGTAATCGAAGAATTGACGATGGTTGATTTACTTTGGTAGTTATCCAGCAAATCAAATTTTCGTTTCAGTTTATGCGCCGCTTCAAAATCCAGATTCATGGCCGCCTGCTCCATCTGATCTTTCAATTGCCGCACTACGGCACCCGTTTTTCCGTTCAAAATATCTTTTATTTCTTCGATATTCTGCTGATAATCTGGCTCCGATTGAAATTTCTGACAAGGACCTTTGCAGTTTCCTAATTGATATTCCAGGCAAACTTTAAACTTGCCGGCATCAATATTTTGTGGTGTTAAAGCCAGATTGCAGGTTCTGAGCGGATACGTTTCACGGATCAGATCCAGAATCGTGTGCATCATGCTGATGGAAGCATACGGACCTAAATATTTGGAACCATCACGAATGATTCTTCTCGTCCAAAAAATCCTTGGAAAATGCTCGTTTTTAACCACCAGCCAGGGATAAGTCTTATCGTCCTTCAGCAACACATTATAGCGTGGCTGATGCTTTTTGATCAAACTGTTTTCCAGCAGCCAGGCATCAATTTCGGTATCAACAATGGTAAAAGTGATCTTCCTGATTTTGGAAACCAGCACTTTCGTTTTGCCATTTGTACTTAAAACATCTTTGTTGAAATAAGAACCAACCCGGTTTTTCAGGTCTTTGGCTTTACCAATGTAAATAATTACGTTCTCATCGTTCCAATACTGGTAAACTCCGGGTTTATGCGGAACGTCTTTCAGTGCTTCTTTATAATCAAAATTACTCATGCCCGTCTCTTGCGCTTGCTTCTTTTATGCCGGTAAATTTATGCTGATAAAAACAGTACCGCTTAAAAGCCCAATTGTTTATCTACTTCGGTTTTTTGCTGTTGTTGCTGACTGTATGCGCCGCAATCCATTGTAATGCTGACACCGTTTTTAGGCGGATCAAAATCAACGTTTTTCTTGATGCCCAGGCTGGCATTGGCGTAAACCTTCTTCATATACAAAGCAAAAATCGGTAAAGCTGTGTTCGCTCCTTCACCTAAATCAGTTGATCTGAAATGGATCTGCATATCTTCACAACCTGTCCAAACGCCGGTAACCAGTTGCGGCGTAATGCCGATAAACCAGCCATCAGAATTATTTTGCGTAGTGCCAGTTTTGCCGCCAATCGGGTTGGTTAAACCATATTTATTGCGCAAACGCCAACCGGTTCCTTCCTGTATAACGCCTTTTAACATATAAGTCATCACGTAAGCCGTTTGCTCGTTCATCGCTACAACTACTTTTGGTTTTCGGTCGAATAGAACGTTGCCATTTTTATCTTCCACCCGTAACAAATAAGTAGGTTCTGTCCACGCTCCGTGATTGGCAAAAACAGAATATGCGGCCGTCATATCAAAAACCGAAGCATCAAAAGTTCCTAAAACGATAGACGGATAAGGTTGAAGATTCGGACTTTTTATCCCCATTTTTTTAATAAGATCAACAACCGGTGTTGCGCCAACTTCCTGCATCATCTTGGCAGCGATCCAGTTATGGGAAATTGCCAGTGCTTTACGCAGGTTTAAAGAACTGTAAATATTGTCTTTTGCCGGAGAAGACGGTGTCCAGGATTTACCATCAGTAACAATTGTAACCGGCTCGACCGGAACTTCCATACAAGGCGACATGCCGTTTTCAATCGCTACAGCATACGTAAAAGGTTTAGCGGTAGAACCAACCTGCCGCGTACCCATTTTTACCTGATCGTATTTAAAATGCTCAAAATTATCACCGCCAACCCAAGCTTTGATATAGCCGGTTGTCGGATCCATCGACATGATGGCGTTGCGTAAAATGAGTTTTGTATAAACAATGGAATCAATTGGTTTCATGGTTGTGTCAATTGTTCCTTTCCAGGTAAACAAATCCATTTTGGCGGGTGTGTTAAAATCGATACGGATTTCTTCATCAGACTTTCCGTCCTGTTTCAACATCCGGTACCGGTCGGAGCGGTGCATTCCCTGATCTAAAATATCTTTAAAATGATCAATTTCTTTCCATAAACTATGTCCCCGCCAATGATTATTAAACTGAATTTGCAGCTGGCGCATGTAGTCGCGCTGCGCCTGCTCGGCATAATCCTGCATCTGGTAATTGATGGTAGTATAAATTTTTAAACCATCACGATCCAGATCATAAGGTGTGCCATCCGCTTTGGTAATTGATTGATCTGCAAGCGTTTTTTGTACATCCTTTTTTAGCACTGCCCGGAAATATGTGGCCAGGCCATCATTGTTATCAGTCGGGTTAAAATGTAAGCCCAGTGGTTTTGCACCTTCTTCTTCGGCCTGGCCTTCGCTTAAAAAGTTTTCATCGGCCATTCTTTTCAGCACAAAATTTCTTCGTTTCATTGCGTTTTCAGGGTGATTGATGGGCGAGTAAATACCAGGTCCGTTCACCATCCCGATTAAAAGTGCCGCTTGGTTTGGCGAAAGTTTATCCGGCGTAACACCAAAATAAGTACGCGCAGCAGATTTAATCCCGAATGTATTATAAGCACCAAAATCTACTGTGTTCAGGTACATCGTCAGGATTTCCTCCTTCGTATAATTGCGTTCAATTTTAACGGCCGTAATCCATTCCTGTAGTTTTTGGATGATGCGTTTAAACGGATTATATGTTCTTTCAGAAAATAAATTTTTAGCTAATTGTTGCGTAATTGTGCTGCCACCCTGTTTTTTGCCGATAAGATTATAAAGCAAGATAGAAAATGCTCTTCGGAAATCAATCCCGGAATGGTCATAAAAGCGAGTATCTTCCGTAGCAATCAAAGCATGCACAACATTCGGCGAAAGCTGATTATAGGAAACATTTGAGCGGTTTTGCACATAATAGGTACCCAGCGGCTGTTTATCTTCCGATAAAATCTCGCTGGCCAGATTGCTTTTCGGATTTTCCAGATCGCGGAACGAAGGCAGTTTTCCAAAAAACTGGAAAGCAACAGCCGTAAAAAGCAGCACAAAAAAGAAAAATACACCGGCAACCAACTTCCATAAGTTGACATTGTAACGTC
>JBPBQN010000015.1:0-17745 GCA_050954865.1 Janthinobacterium lividum
CCAGATCACGGCTGCCGTTGTAAGTCCGCTCACTGTAAAACCATCTTTAAAAATTACGCCGGCGCCAATAAAACCAATACCGGTAATTACGTTGGCGTTTACGTTGGTTCCGCCTTTTTGCGCCACCAAAGTAAACAGAGCCGAGCCCAAACAAATCAAAATTACGGTACGAAAACCGGCCGTTTTGTGTTTGTATTGCCGCTCCAGACCTAAAATTCCGCCAAAAAATATGGCCAGTCCGATTTTGATCAAATCATTATAAGCAACGCTAAAAAAATCTGGGTTTAGTTGTGTTGGGTTCATCAGGGTTATTATACCGTTTAGATTGATAACTTGTTTGGCAGATTTTCATCAGCAGGCATCAAAACCAGATGCTTCTTTTATCACCCCAAATTTGGTGGTTTTATTATGAAATTTTTGTTTGCAACAATTACAACACATAATTTACAGGTATAAAAGAAGCACTTCAGTTTCGTTTCCTCAAAGTTAAACAGGCTCTTGTTTTATGGTAATTAAAAAATAATGCTCATGTGTTTAACAAATCTTATTTTTTTTTATCTTTCTAAACTTTTTAGCCGATCCAACTAACCAGCTGCATTTAGCAGCATTAAACTTCCTTTTTATGCTTTCGTTGGGCTTTTCATTTGAAAATATTATTAAATTACTTCAAAGTTCAAGCAATTACTATTTAGTAAAAATTGATATGCAGGGAAATTATGTTTACCTGAATGAGCATTTTACAACAAGGCACGCTGCTTATTACAAGCAAGGCGAAATCAAATCAGCTGCTATTGCGCTGCCAGAACAAGATCGGCTGATCAGCCAAAAGATTTTTTTGCAATGTATCGAATCACCCGAAAAATGTTTCCCAATCAACCTTAGAAAAATGGATGGTAAAGGTGGTTATATTGTTACTTTTTGGGAATATAAGGCCAATTTTTCACCTAACGGAGAAGTAGATGGCGTAGTTGGAATTGGGTACGACATAACTACTTTCGAGTCGCATAAAGAGTATATCGGGTTTTTAAAAAATACTTTGAACGATGTAGCCGACAGGCAATCTCATCTTGTACGTCGTCCGCTGGCTAATATTCTGGGATTGGTGGAAGTTTTAAATCAGCTAAATCAACCGGATGAAACTTTGCAGGATATTACAAATATGTTGCTTCAAAGCTGCAAAGAACTGAATGAAGAATTTGAAGCTTTTGTGATCGGAGATTTTTCGGAAATCAAAAGCTAAAAAATGCTTTGATTGTTGTTGATCAAAGTTTTTTTGCTGTTTAAAATGGCTGTCATCAACCTTAAAACTTTTCTGGTGATGTTTTATAACGTCCAGTTTTTTTGTAGATTTTATAAATGAAAAAACTATTATTGCTGATACTTCTTTTACCGACCTTAATTTGCAACGCGCAAGTGTTGCGGAAAAGGACGACAAAACTGATGGGCGGCCGTTTCGATATTACCATCGTTGCGCAGGATTCGCTCTCCGCAGAACAAAATATTGATGTGGTTATCGCAGAAATTTCGCGGATTGAAAACCTGATTTCTGATTGGAAACCCGAATCGCAAATTTCCCGTGTAAACCAAAACGCTGGCATCAAACCCATAAAAGTAGATCGTGAAGTTTTTGAACTGACCAAAAGAGGCATTAAACTTTCGCAAGAAATAGGCGGCGCTTTTGATATCAGTTTTGCCGCGATGGACCGGATTTGGAAGTTTGATGGCTCGATGACAGAAATGCCTTCGCCTGAAGCCATCAAAAAATCCGTAGAAAAAGTAGGTTACCAAAACATAATTTTAGACGATAAAAACAGCACCATCTTTTTAAAATATAAAGGAATGAAAATCGGTTATCACCAGCGGACAATTAGCTATACATTATTGGATAGCGGCTTTTGGCACGCAGCTGAGTTATACTACAGCGGCCGGTTTAAACCAGGCGCAGCAAAATATGCAAGCCTATTTGGATGAAGCCAAGCAAGCTGATGAAAAGCAGACTCAAATTGCTAAAACCATTTTAGCCGCCTAGTCATTTTTTAATTCCTGTCTTGAATTTGAGGCAGGACTTAAATTTTATACCTTTTTATGAACAAAAAGCTGCACTTTTTAGTTGATTTTTTTATGCACTAATGCAGGCTTTTATAATTATTGATACACACATGAACAAATTAATTCTTTTATTTTCCTTTTTAAGCATTTTCAGTTTAAATACGGTTAAGGCGCAAACCGATCAGGACACTACAGCAAAACATTTTATGACTCAGGTTGGAATTGCTAATCTGCAGGAAATTACAGATGGAACACTGGCCGCACAAAAAGCGTCAAAACCGGAAGTTAAAGCCTTCGGACAGCGCATGGTTACCGATCATAGTAAAGCGCAGGCAACATTGACGCAGCTTGCAAAATCCAAAGGATATCAGCTGCCACAGCCAGCAACCGGTGAAGTTGTGCCAGATGCTTCGCTAACCAAAGCCACAGGAAAAGATTTCGACAGAATGTATGTGCACATGATGGCAGCCGGACACCGTCAAACGGTTTTGTTGTTTCAAACTTATGCCGTGAGCGGAAAAGACCCTGACGTAAAAGCTTTTGCGGCGCAAACACTTCCTATATTAAAAGAACATTTGGCTACTATTACAGCTATCGATAATCAAACTAAAGATTCAGCGAAGTAATTATGTTGAATTACTAACGCCTCACACAAATCAGTTTGTAAAAGCTGCTTAAATTACAAGTTAAGCAGCTTTTTTTATGGGTGAGAATAGGATTAAGCTGTTTTACTCAATAGATAAATCAAACTAAAGTCTTATTTAACTGCATGAATAACCAATGCTTTTTTAATTAATCCGTTGGCTGTTGCCGTAAGCGTAATATTACTTGCGGTTATGCCATCAGATTGTATAATAATTTGTGCTAAACCGTTAAACAGTTTTCTTTTCCAAGTAGAAGCAGGAATTTGATATTGGATCAACCCCGGATCCGTATTCAACACATCCCAATCGTGTATTTTTCGTAGTGGAATTGTAACTATGGCAATTGTATTTTGTCCGGAATGCAGATATTTCTGCTCAATAGTGATGATATCGCCTTTTGCATGTTCATCCAAATTTGCTGCAATTAAATGTCCGTTCAGATAAACCGATTGCTTTTTGCCGATGCTTTTGTAAAAAAAAGTAAGTGTTGATTTGGCCATTTCAGCACTTAAATTAATTGTACCGCGATAAATCCAGACTTTTTTGCTGGTATCATTTAAACCGGTAAAAGCTTTTTGCCAGAAAGCAGCATTGAAATCCGGCTTAACTTCAGGTCGGTTTAAAGTATCGTTAACTGCAAATTCTTTTAAATTTTCAATTGGCAGGTTGATAAGCAAAGGCAAATATTTATCCGCTTCCAAAGAAGTTGGATTTCCATTTCCTACACCAATAATGCGGCCCGGACCGCTTAACGTAAAACTGATTTCATTGTTGGCATCTGGCACGGCCAAACCTTTTTTATCAGTTACAGAAACGGTAACAACGGCAATATCTTTCCCATCTGCCTTGATGCTGTTTTTATGCGGATAAAGTTGGAGGCTTGCCGCTGCGCCAGTTGTTTTTACAATTTCGGTTAAAATTGATTTGCCCGATTTATAGCCAACTGCTTTCAACTCGCCGGGTGAATACGGAACCATCCACTCTAAATGACCGTTTCGGGGCATGCTTCTTTTACCGAGGATTTTTTCATTTAAAAACAGTTCTACTTCATCGCAATTGCTGTACGCCACAACTTTGATTGGCTGCCCTTCTTTGCCTTTTAAATTCCAGTTTGGCAGCAAATGCAGCACTGGTTTATCGCCCCACCAGGATTTTAGATACCAAACATCATCTTTTGCAAAGCCGCATTGATCCAGCATTCCGAAATAAGAACCAACAGAAGGCCAGCCATAAGGCGTTGGTTCTCCGCGATAATCAAAACCCGTCCAGATAAACATGCCCGCTAAAAAAGGCCGTTTGGCGTAGTAATTCCAGCCTTCTTCAATACTATAAGCACTTGGGCGAGGCTTGGCATCATAAGCCGATTTATAGTGCAAACTATCGTTATCGAAATAAACGCCACGGGTAGCAAACGTAGAACCTTCTTCTGTGCCCCAGCCTTTTTGCCACGGATATTTGGCGTGTTGCTTATCCGGATCTTCCTGAGCGATGTAGTTGTAGCCCATCAAATCGATCACGCTGGCAATTCCTTGTCCCCAGCCACCGCTGAAAGCTGCTGTAACAGCGCGCGTAGTATCCAAACTTTTAACAACAGCTTGCATGGTTTTGGCAATGCGGGCACCGGTTTCGCTGTTTTCGATATGCCATTCTTCATTGCCGATAGACCAGCTGATCACGCTCGGATGGTTACGGTCACGCGCAATCATTTTTTGCATGTTGCCCAAATGGTAATCGTCAATGCCCATCAGCCGGTTTTCATCAATTACCAGCATTCCTAAACTATCACAAGCTTCCAGCAGTTCGGGCGTTGGCGGATTGTGCGAACAGCGATACGCGTTGCTGCCCATATCTTTCAGTCTGGAAATCCGGAAATATTGCAGTTCGTCAGGCATCGCTGTACCTACGCCAGCATGTTCCTGGTGATTGTTGGTGCCTTTTACTTCGAGCCGTTTTCCATTCAGAAAAAAGCCGGAATTCGCATCAAAACGCAGCGTACGGATGCCAAAACGGGTTTCGTAACGATCAATTTCAATATTATTTTCTAAAATTTTAGTGATTAACCGGTAACGATAAGGCGCATCAACAGACCATAATTTGGGCTGATTCAGGTTGAAATCGTTGCTCAGTTTTTCCTCCTTAAAAGCAGCAAGCGTTTGTGTTTGCGTGTTTTGGGTTGATAAAATCCGGCCATTTTGATCACAAACCGATTGCTGAACAACAAAACGACTACTGTTTTTACCGCTGTTTTTTACGGATACTTCTGCATGAATAGTCGCCAAATTATTGTTCACTTCCGAAGTTACAAAAGTGCCGTTGGCAGCCACATGTAACGGATTGGTTTTGTTAAGCCAAACGTGGCGATAAATGCCTGCGCCTTCGTAAAACCAGCCTTCTTCCATCGTGGCATCAACCCGAACAGCGATGGTATTTTCGCCATCATAATTCAGGTAATCAGTGATATCGTACTCAAAACCATTGTAGCCGCTTGGTTCTGTTCCCAAATAAAAGCCGTTTACCCAAACAGTAGAATTTCGGAAAACGCCATCAAAAGCAACCGTAATGCGCTTGCCAAAATCCGTTTTTTTTACGTTGATTTTTTTGCGATACCAACCTACACTATTCTCCGGAAAATTGCGGCCAATCGCTTTAAAACCATGACTAAAACTGCCTTTATCGCTAAAACCAACTTCTACGGCCCAATCGTGTGGCAAATCGAGTTTGCGCCAGGGCCGGTCGTCAAAACCCGGAGCCGCCGCGCCATCACCATAACCTGATTTGGCCAAATATGAAAAATAACTGGTGCTGTTATTAAAATCTTTGCTGGCATCAACCGGATTACCGTAAGCAAAACGCCAATCGGCATCAATATTTAAGTGTTCGCGGTTTGGGGTGATGGATTTGGTTTGCGCGTTAACAAACGGACAAGAAAAAAATATCAGCAGGAAAAAAATGCTAGCAGTTAGCTTCATATAATTGGCTTTATCACTTCAAAATAAAAAAATAGATGAAGATATTTTGTTGCGGAACGCATAATTTTAATATAAAAGGCACATGCTTCTTTTACCGCATAAAATTTCGCTTTTAGTTTTATTACGATGCTCCGTTCTTTTCACTGATTTTTATGCGGTAAAAGAAGCATTCAAATCAACCCAAAATAAAAGTTACAGTTATTGTTAAATAATTAAGATGATCTATTTTAATTAAAATATAAAACCCATTTCCATTTACAACGTTTGTTTTTTAAATAAGATAATTATTAAAATAAAAATTAAAACCATGAAAAAATTACTTTTTACGATGGCATTAGCAGCCGGAATATTTGCTGCAAAACCATCATCTGCACAAACAGACAACACGGCTTCGGCTGGCACAGCATACAGCACCATTGCAAATGATACCGTTGCAACAAACTTTATTGCGCAGGCAACTTTAGGAAGCATGAAGGAAATTGAAGCCGGCAAATTAGCAGAAAAAAAAGGCGCAAAATCAAGCATAAAAACTTATGGTGCCCGGATGATAAAAGATCATACCAAGGCAATTGCCGATATGAAAAAAATACTGATGGCCAAGAAATTTACGGTTGCGCCTCCTGCTGCAGCTGATGCTGCGCCGGATGCAATGTTAACCGATGCAAGCGGAACCAAGTTTGATACCAATTATGTTACCATGATGGTACAGGATCATGTTAAAACGGTTAAGCTTTTTCAAAATGCGGCTGATAATGTTAAAGATCCGGATTTAAAAGCATTTGCAGTTAAAACGCTTCCAGTTTTACAGGAGCATTTAGCTATGATTAAATCCATAGCCAAAGAGCTGAATATCAGCACTTCAGAAAGTAGATAATCAAGCTTAGTAATTAAACTTTAAGAGACTGTTTTACCCAAAACAGTCTCTTTTTTGTTGATGCTGATTCTGCTGATTTTTAGTTTTGATTTGTACTTTTAACAGCTAAAAAACTGGGTTTCTGTTTAAAAAAATCCACTAATGCATTCGTTAAACTTTCCAAACAAAACATGAATATCCGATTGATTATCGTTTTAACTTTCTTATTTACAAATGCTTATGCACAGCAACTGCGCAATGATACTTTAAAACAAAGCTTATCCAGCCAAACAATTAAAGAAGATTATAAAGACGATTGGGCAGATCTTCGGCATTATGCTGCAAAAAACAAGGAATTACCGGCTCCGGCAAGAAAAGAAAAACGTGTTATCTTTTTAGGCAGTTCTATTTTTGAACGCTGGACTGGTTTAATGCCGGAATTTTTTACAAATAAAAACTTCATCAATAGAGGCATCAGCGGCCAGATTTCTCCGCAGTTATTAATCAGATTCAGGCAGGATGTAATCGATCTCCATCCAAAAGCAGTAATTATTTTGGCCGGAAGCAATGATATTTCCGGAAGCACCGGCCACGTAACCACCGAAGAAATTATGAATAATATTGCTTCCATGTGCGATCTGGCCAAAAGAAATCACATCAAAGTAATCCTGTGCGCTTATTTGCCAGTTTATGATTATCCTTGGAGAAAAGGTTTACAACCTGCCGAAAAAATAATCGCCCTGAACGAGCAAATTAAAGTTTTTGCCCGAAAAAAGCACCTCACGCTACTAGATTATTTTACGCCTTTTGCAGATGAACGAAACGGACAAAAAGCCGAACTGACTTTGGATGGCGTGCATCCTAACGCTGCCGGTTATCACTTAATGGCCACAGCAACAGAAGCTGCAATTAAAAAAACGCTGCATTAAACGGCTTGTAATTATGTTTTTGGGTCGATAAAAGAAGCATGAACCAAAAATTTATTTACAAGCTGCCCAGCGTAAACCAGATTCATTTCCGAGAAAATCTACTTCTTTTACCGTACAATTTTCTGTTTTTTGCCAAAACAGATTTTTGCACGATAAAAGAAGTATTGCAGATTTCAACGGGGAAAAATCACGAAAAGTGTACATGAAAATTATGCTGATTCTTTCTCGAACAAGCTAATTATTTCCAGCCGCCACCCAATGATCGGTACAAATCAGAAACCGCGCTCAACTCATCACGTTTAATAGAAGCAAGGTCAAGTTCGCTCTGCAATACATTGCTTTGTGCCGTAATCACCTCCAAATAAGTTGCCAATCCGTTTTTAAACAACAAGCCGGCATTGGTAGTAGCCTGTTGCAAGGTTTTTACACGGTTTGCGGCAATATCCTGCTGCTGTTTTAGCTTTTCAATTCTAACCAAGGCATCTGATACTTCGCCAACAGCATTTAAAACTGATTGCCTAAACTGTAAAACGGTTCGCTCACGATCAACTTTGGCCACGTTGTACTGGGTTCTCAATACTTTATTTTCCAACAAAGGCTGAACAACGCTTCCGGCAACCAAACCAAATAAAGATGCGGGCACGCTAAACCAGTTGCTGGCTTTAAACGAGTTAACGCCTCCGTTGGCCGTAATGCGCAAAGCCGGATACATGGCTGCTTTGGTAATACCAACATTGGCGTTGGCCACGGTTAAAGCAAGTTCTTGGCTCCTTACATCAGGCCGGCGACTGATTATTGCTGAAGGAACGCCAGCGGATAAATTCTCCGGAAAAGTAATCTGATCCAAAGTGTTGTTACGTTCAACGCTATTAGGCAAAGTTCCGGCTAAAATGCTCAGCGCATTTTCCTGCAAAGTAATGTCTCTTTCAAATTGAGGCACCAATTGTAAAGCGGTTAAACGCTGTGCATCAGTTTGTTGCACGGCAAGCAACGTAACCTGTCCGGCATCATATTGTAACTTAACAATGCGCAAAGTGCTATCATTTAGTTTTACATTTTTTCTGGCGATATCCAGCTGTGCATCCAGCATCAGCAAATTATAATAACCTTGCGATACATTAGAAACAATATTGGTTTGTATGGCGTTTTTTGCTTCGGTTGTTTGCAGATATTGCGCTAAAGCAGCCCGGCTTTGGTTATGGATTCTGCTCCAAATATCAGCTTCCCAGGAAATGGCCACGTTAGCAGAATAATCCTCAATATGCCTTGCACCAATATTATATTGAGACAAACTTAATCCGGTTAAACTATTATTTGATGGCCGGCTGGAATTTGCCGTAACATTTAAATCAGCCGTGGGCACATAATTCCATTTTACCTGTTTAAACAACAGCAACGCTTCGTCTATATTTTTAACCGCAATCTGCATATCATAATTTTTAATGATGGCGCTGTCGATCAGCTTTTGCAGTTTAGGATCGGTAAAAAAGTTTTTCCATTGGATATCAGCAACACTGCTGGTATCAGCAGTTGTCGTTATTGCTGCGTTTCTGAAGTTTACAGGAAGTTCCGGCTTTGGCACAGCTACATCTTTCGATACTTTACAGGCATTTAAAAAAGCCATCAGCAGCAAAAAAGTAAAAGTATTTATAGATCGTTTCATTGGTGTAAAAGATTAGAAGGCTGGTATTTTTTTAGATTTTGGGTGAACCCGAGCCTTAATGCTTCTTTTACCGGCATAAATTTGGTGACGTATTTTATGCTGATAAAAGAAGCTTGTTTAATTTTTTATGCTGAAAATTTGTATGTGATTTTTGGTTGAAGCAGTTCATCGATGCTTCTTTTATCAGCATAAAATTGATGAATGATTTTATGCTGATAAAAGAAGCATGGCCATAATCTGCTGCGTTTAAGTGCAGCAGATTATGGTTAATGCAATGCAGGTTCTGTTTCCTGTATTTTCTGATTTTGGTGTGTTGAAGATGATCCGTCTCCGTTTAAAACCGCTAACGGCAAACCGGTAATGCGTTCCTGCAAACCCTGAAAAATTACAAACAATACCGGAATGATAAACAAGCCTAATATTACGCCGGAAACCATACCGCCGGCCGCAGCAAAACTAATAGAGTGGTTACCTTGCGCAGATGGGCCGGTTGCAATACTCATCGGGAACATCCCGAAAATAAAAGCAAGTGAAGTCATGATAATCGGCCTTAACCTCAATCTGGATGCTTCAATGGCTGATGTTACCAAACTAAATCCGGCTTTGCGCCTTTGCACGGCAAACTCGATAATTAAAATTGCATTTTTAGCCAATAATCCAATCAGCATAATCAATGCAACCTGAACATAAATATTGTTTTCGATACCAGTTAAACCTAATGCCACAAATACACCTAAAATACCTGTAGGAATAGATAATATTACGGCCAGCGGCAATAAATAACTTTCATATTGTGCCGATAAAAGGAAGTAAACAAAAACCAGACAAAGCATAAATACTACGGCAGATTGTCCGCCGGAAGAAATCTCTTCCCGCGTCTGGCCGGAAAACTGGTAATCAAAACCGGATGGTAATTCTTCTTTTGCAGTTTCCTGTATCGCCCTGATGGCATCGCCGGAACTAAAGCCTGGTTTTGGGATGGCATTAATCTCGATAGAATTGAATAAGTTGTAACGAGAAGCTGTTTCAGAACCGTAAACGCGGGTTAGTTTTACCAGCGTATTAACCGGAACCATTTCGCCGGTTTTATTTTTAACGAACACGCGGTCTATAGAAGAGACATCCGTCCGGTCAGCAATATCAGCCTGAACCACCACACGGTAATATTTGCCAAAGCGGTTAAAATCTGATGCTTGCGCGCTGCCAAAATAAGCCTGCATGGTTTGCAGAATATCTTTCACGCTTACGCCTAACTGGCTGGCCTTATCGTCATCAACTTCTAATTGTAGCTGAGGATAATCTGCCTTAAAAGAAGTAAAGGCATAAGCAATTTCCTTTTTCTGCATCAGTTTGCCAATAAAAGTATTGGCCACGCCACTAAATTTATCCAGTTTACCGCCGGTTTTATCCTGCAAAACAACATCCAAAGCTTCCACATTGCTAAAACCGGGAACAGTTGGAAAACTGAATACAAAGAAACCACCATTGGTTAAACTGCTCAAATTCTTTCTGATAAGATCTTGTAGTGCGTTGATATCTTTTACATCACCTCTGTCTTCATTAGGTTTTAATAAAACAAACATTACAGCTGCTGAAGGACTGTTAGAATTGGTTAGTAAATTTAATCCCGAAATAGACGTAACAAACCGTACTGACGGCAAAGCCCGCAACTTGTTTTCGGCTTGTTTAAGCACCTCTGTGGTTCCGTTTAAAGAAGTTCCGGACGGAGTTGATACAGAAACAGCTACAAAGCCCTGATCTTCTGTTGGAATAAAACCTGATTTGGTTGTGCTCACCAAAAAAACAGTTGCTACAACAACCAGCGCAAGCGCACCCATGCTGATCAATTTATGATTAATCAGAAATTTGATACCGCCAACATATTTATCAGTTAAAGTGCTGAAACTGCTGTTGAAACCGGCATAAAATTTCTCTTTAAAACCTTTTTTTGTGGCTGCTTCTCCTTCTTTGGGGTGATTGCTTTTTAGAAATAAAGCAGCCAGCGCAGGACTTAATGTTAAAGCATTTACCGCTGAAATAACAATTGCGATAGACATGGTAAAAGCAAACTGCCGGTAAAATATTCCGGTAGAACCCGTCATGAAACCAACCGGTAAAAACACAGCTGCCATAACCAAGGTAATAGAAATTATGGCACCGGTAATTTCGTGCATGGCTTTAGTTGTAGCTGCTTTTGGTGCCAGATGTTCCTGTTCTATTTTGGCATGAACGGCCTCAACTACCACAATTGCATCATCTACCACAATACCAATGGCCAGTACCAATGCAAATAAAGTGAGCAGGTTGATGGAAAATCCAAAAAGGTTCATGAAAAAGAACGTTCCTAAAATAGCAACCGGAACGGCAATGGCCGGGATTAAGGTTGACCGGAAATCCTGCAGAAAAATAAACACCACAATAAATACCAGGATAAAAGCTTCGACCAAAGTATGTTCTACCTGATTGATCGATTCGTCCAATGCTGTTTTTGTGCGGTAAAATTGGTTGTATTTGATCCCGACAGGAAAATTTTTAGAAGCTTTTTCCATCACCTTATCTACCGCCAGCTGAATTTCGTTAGCGTTAGAGCCAGCCAGTTGTATCAAACCGATACCTACGCCATCTTTACCATTTAAGTGTGTAAAATTGGTATAAGAATACGCGCCCAATTCTATCCGTGCAACATCTTTTAAATGCAATACAGAACCATCGGCATTAGCGCGGATGGCAATATTTTCATATTCTTCAGGTTTGGTAAGTTTGCCTTTATATTTGATTACATATTCAAAAATTTCTTTGCTGTTTTGTCCTATTTTACCAGGTGCAGCTTCCAGATTTTTATCCTGTATGGCAGTCATAACTTCAGCAGGCGTTATTTTGTAAGCCGCCATTTGATTTGGATTAAGCCAGATCCGCATGGAATAGTCTTTAACGCCACCAAAAACAGCTGCTGAACCAATTCCGGGAATACGTTTAATTTCGGGGATGATGTTGATCTGAGCATAGTTGGCAACAAACGTCTGATCGTATTTTTTAGGATCTTCCGTATAAATTCCAATAGCACCGATTAAACTGTTTTGCTGTTTGGTTGTGGTGATGCCTTGCTGAACCACTTCGGCCGGTAACTGGCTGGTTGCCTGAGTTACACGGTTTTGAACGTTAACGGCCGCCTGATCCGGGTTTGTTCCCTGCTTAAAATAAACGGTAATAGCCAATGTACCATCATTACTGGCGGTAGAACTCATGTAACTCATGTTTTCTACACCATTGATGGATTCTTCTAGTGAAGGCGCAACAGAGCGCAGCACCGTTTCTGCATTTGCACCAGGATAAACAGCAGATACTAATACAGCTGGTGGCGCAATATCAGGAAATTGTTGCAGTGGTAATTTGGTTAAACCGAGCACGCCCAAAATCACCAGTAAAATGGAGATCACGGTAGAAAGTACCGGGCGTTCTATAAATTTTTGAAACATAATTTTAAAGCTTAATTGGGCGGATTAGTTTTTTGCAACGGTTGTAGTGGTTTCCACAGTTTTTTCCGGGTGGATTACCGTACCTTCCTGTAAGTGATCAATGCCACTCAATACAATCTGGTCTCCAGCTTTGATACCGTCTTTCACCAGATAATTGGTGCCGCTTTTACCAACAATATTTATGGATGTTTTTTTTACCTTGTTACTATCGGCAAGCGTAAAAACAAACACTTTATCCTGCATTTCGATCGTGGCTGATTCTGGTACGATCAATGCATCGGCATGTTGTAAACTCAAGCGGATTTTGCCGGTGTTACCTGAGCGCAGCAAGCCTTGCGGATTGGAAAAATTGGCTCTTAAAGTGATTGCACCAGTGGTTCTGTCAAACTGGCCGTCAATCATATCTATTTTTCCCCGTTTGATGTATTCGCTGCCATCAGCAAGCAACAATGAAACAGCAGGTAGATTTTTGAGCTTGTCTTTTAAAGTTCCGCCCGGATATTGTTCTTTAAAGTTTACAAAATCCTTTTCCCCCAAAGAAAAATAAACATGTACATCATGCACGTCAGACAGCTGCGTTAAGGCTTCAGCATCTTGCGGCGAAACCAAACTTCCCTGTTTTTTTAATAAACGACCAATGTAGCCGCTTACCGGAGCTTTAATCAGCGTATAACCCAAATTAATTTGTGCAGTTGATACGTTGGCTTTTGCCGATTCAATGTTTGATTTTGCAACCTGAGCAGTAGCTTTTGCTGTTTTTAACTGATAATCTGATACCACTTTATTGGCTACCAGCGGCGTTAATTTATCAACTTCCAGTTGGGCATTCCCTTGCGCTGCCTGGGCTGCATGTAAAGCTGCCAAAGCATTGTTTAATGCTGCACGATAAGGCTGATCGTTTATTTTAAAAACTGGCTGGCCAGCGCTTACAAAAGCACCTTCATCAACATAAACTTTATCTAATGCGCCGCTAACCTGCGGACGGATTTCTAGGTTAACTGTTCCTTCTATCGATGCAGGATATTCCTGATAAGTAGTTTGGGTGCCTGATAAAACGGTTGCTACCGGCAAAGAGGGCGGTGGAGGCACCGATACGGCTGCTGTTTTGGATGAACAACTATATAGTGTAAGTAGTGAAAGTACTAAAAGGAGATTTTTCATAAAGGGAAATTTTTTGAGGATAAACAGAATTGCTTGTTAGTATGGTGGATAATGTGGTAGTCAGGTTAATAATTAAAAAAGCGTAAAACCTTATAAGTCAGTAATGCTGTAGTTGTAGTTAAATAGCAAAAGGTCGATTTAATGTTATTAGATTTTTTAACAGTGTTAATCACTGTTGACAGGTCATGAATTGTTTTCATTGTATTGGTAATTAGAAATAAAAATTTTGATTTTATATTTTACAGCGTTAGATAGGCTAATTCAAAATATCGCTGGTACAAAAAATTATACTTTTATTGAGTTGATCAAACTTGTAATGGCATCTTTTAAAACGTGATTGTTAATGTCATCAGAAGAATCACGTCCCAAGATATTAATAGAAACCAAACCGTGAACTATAGACCAAAAAGTGTAATATTTCGTACATATTATATCGGAATTCAGGTTCTCGATCTACATTAATTTACCAATAACAGGCGTAAATAAATCCCATGGTAAATTAGCTTCTGGTAAACCTTTCACTTCCTGGCAGCAACAATTGGTTGAAACGCCAAACATCACCTGATACAATTCTTTGTTTGCAAAAGCGAAGTTCCAGTAGGCAAGCCACATGGTTTCCAGTTGTTGATCTAGGGCTGCTGTATGTTGTGCTTTTGCTTTTTCAAGATCGTTAGCCAAAATCAGAAATCCTTTACGCGTTAACTCCAATAATATAGCATCTTTACTAGAAAAATACTCATAGATAATCGGAGCGGTGTATTCTATAGCATCAGCAATTTTACGCATGCTTAAAGCCTGCCAACCTTCTTCTTTTACAATCCGCAAAGCTGCGTCCAAGATGTTGATCCTGGTTTCTTCTTTCAAGCGTAAGATCCTGTCTTTACTAGCCATCGTTTACAAGTGTAAATTATTTAACACTGTTAAGCAAAGGTACACTGTTCACCGTTTTTTATGCCTCATTTATATGTCATTAAATTATTCAATAATTACTGTTGGATTTTTGAGTAGTATTTCTATCTGATTAGAAGGATTAATGATTAAAACTTCATTATTAAAACACCAATCATCCAAACTTGACTAAGCTTGCTGCAACAGCGAACTGTTAAGATCTTTTTATCATTTAAAATAAAAAGCCTGTATAGAAACTAAACCTAAAATTCAATGCTTCTTTTATCACCTAAAATATGCTCCACTTTAATGCTTTTTATGGCCTTATTTAAGTCGAAAACAAATTTACCGGCATAAAAGAAACATTGAAAATTTCAGAATAAAATTTAAACAAGCTCTTTAAAAGGTGACTAAAATTATATAATCACGATGTTTTCAGTAGCATAAATCCATTTTACATTATCGCGGTCGATAAATTTTTCTTCATCAGGTGCAATATTTTTCTTAAAATCTTCGCTTGAAAATACTTTTGGAATGTCTTCCATTTTCTCAAACCAAATTTCGGCAATACCATCAAATTCGGATATAGACGGAAACCCTTGATCCGCAAAATGATCTCAGTACTGTGTGCCTGAATGTGCTTTTTTACATATTGTTTAACTTCCGGCTGACTTGAAAAAAGTAGTCCATGTACATATTTTTCCAGTGATCTTCAAACTCTTCGAGAGTTAAACCTTTTTTGCGGGGACAAAGAACGCATAGCTTGATCATAATTTTAATTTTTAGTGTTATATCATACTGTTGTTTTAATTTGAGGGATTTAAAAAATAATCACAATATTTTAAAAGAAGCATGTAAAATCTCCAAAGAAATTTAATTAAAGCTTTCAGGCGAGGTGATAACACCTTCAATAAATTACGAACCATTAAACTGTTAACCCTGATGTTTTCAGCTTCAGTATCATTGCGCATCCAACTCGTTATAAAAACCTGTGTTGGTGCGATGTTTTTTAGTGCTTGCTCCAAACTATCTGTATTCAGCAAATCTGCTGCTACAGAAATCAGGTTTTGAATTTCTGTATTAAGATTACGGGCCAGGCCGTAAGTTTTCCATCCATCCTTTTGATATTAATTTTTCGGTCAGGTTACTGCCAGTAAAGCCACTTGCGCCAACAACCAATGCTATTTCATTCATCGTCTTACTGATACTGTAATTACTTTATTATAAATTACAGCTAATTACTAAATAAGCTTTAAATTTATCCTTTATTAAGATAAAAATTTAAGTGCCTGTTTAAATCTTTGTTCATTCTGATACTTCTTTTATGCCTGTAAATTTTATGTAGAAGGAAGAAACAAAACTTGCAAAAAACACAAAAAATAGGTGATAAAAGAAGCATCGGAAATACACCGAATTATATTAAAACAGACACTTACTTGAAACTATAAAATATCAACTACTTTTTATGGAAAACAATAATTCTTTTGATCAGCCCGAAAATGAAGGCTACAAAGAATCCAGACGTAATTTTCTAAAAAAAACGTCGCTGTTAACTGCCATTGCGGTTACGCCGGTAGCCGTAGTAAAGGCAGCAGAAAACGAACTGGATGAAAAACTGGCAGCAGCTTTTGAAAAAGTACCTTTAAAACTGGAAGTAAACGGTGTTAAACATACTTTATCTGTTGAGCCAAGAGTTACGCTGCTGGATTTGCTGCGCGAACAATTTGATTTAACCGGTACAAAAAAGGGCTGTGATTACGGACAATGCGGCGCCTGCACGGTACATGTAAACGGCGAACGTGTGCTTTCCTGCCTGAGTTTGGCGGTGATGCATGAAGGGCAACAGGTTACAACGATTGAAGGTTTATCAAAAGGAGAACAGTTACACCCAATGCAGGAAGCATTTATCAAACATGATGGCTTTCAGTGCGGTTACTGCACACCGGGCCAGATTATGTCGGCCGTAGCTTGTATTCGCGAAGGTCATGCTGATAACGAAGCAGACATCAGAGAATATATGAGCGGTAACATTTGCCGTTGCGGTGCTTACCCAAATATTGTTGATGCCATTACAGCAGTTAAAAACGGAGGACAAAAAGTATGATTCAGTTTCAATATGTACGGGCTTCAACCTCAAAATCAGCAGTAGATGCGCTGGCTAAAAGCACAGACGCCAAATTTATTGCCGGTGGAACCAATTTGGTTGATTTGATGAAGCGAAACGTAATGACACCAGCAAAACTGGTTGACATTAATAATATTCCACTAAAAACCATCGAACAGCAAAACGGTAAAATCAGGATTGGTGCTTTGGTTCTAAACAGTCAGGTAGCGGATCATAAACTGATTTTAGAAAAGCATCCGCTGCTTGCCCAGGCTTTAAATGCGGGTGCATCAGCCCAAATCAGAAACATGGCAACCGTTGGTGGCAATATTTTGCAACGCACGCGTTGCCCATATTTTTATGATACGGCTTTGCCTTGCAACAAACGCGAACCCGGAACAGGTTGCGGTGCTTTGGAAGGATTTAACCGGATGCATGCCATTTTTGGTATGAGTGATAAATGTATTGCGGTAAATCCGAGTGATATGAATATTGCTTTGGTTGCGCTGGATGCAACGGTACTGGTTGCCGGGCCAAAAGGTGAAAGGCGGATTGCGTTTACAGAGTTTCATCGTTTGCCGGGAGATCATCCTGAAAAAGATAATAATCTGCAAAAAAACGAGCTAATTATGGCGATTGAAATTCCGGATAATGCTTTAAACAAGCATGCTTATTACCTGAAAGTTCGTGATCGTGCTTCCTATGCATTTGCTTTGGTTTCGGTTGCTGCTGCTTTAAACATCGAAAACAACCGGATAAAAGAAGCACGCCTGGCAATGGGCGGTGTGGCGCATAAACCCTGGAGATTATCCGAAGCAGAAAAATCTTTGTTGGGCAAACCGGCAACAGAAGAAACTTTTAAACAGGCTGCACAAATAGCCATGCAAGGTGCTAAAGCTTTCAAATACAATTCTTTTAAATTGAAATTAGGGCCAAATACAATTGTTGAAGCTTTAAAGCATGCTTCAGGAATAGTATAAAAGCACAAAAACTATTGAAACAACACTTA
>JBPBQN010000016.1:0-16423 GCA_050954865.1 Janthinobacterium lividum
TATTAGTTTATGGTTAAAACGGAGTTAACATTATAAATTCTAATTTAGGTTGATAAAAGAAGCATCCTCACAAAATACCTTGCAACCTTGAAATAACAACAGTTGAATAACGAATTGCAATTTAAATCCATCCAACCAAATGCAACGCTTTCTCCGTTTGTAGAAAGCTTTTGGATGCTTGCCAATCATTCTGACAAAGATAAAGACCTTGCCATTTTGCCCGATGGCCGGGTTGATGTGCTTTTTTCTTATGCTGATACAGCGCCGTTCCATATCCTGCTGATGAATATGGACAGACAATCAGCGCAAACCATTTTTGCTGCCAGCACAGTCATTTTTGCTGTCAGCTTTAAATTACTTGCGCTCGAATACATTCTTGAAACTTCTATTGCCAGTCAACAAACGCAGCCAACACTATTGCCGGATAACTTTTGGAATATCAGCATTGATGACTTAAACAACTTTGAAAATTTTGTCGGCAAGGTTTCTGAAAAAATGCTTAATCTCCTTAAAGAGAAAAAAATAGATGATAAAAAAAGCAGGTTGTTTGCACATGTTTATTCATCCAATGGTTTGATGACGGTTAAAGAATTAGCTGAAAAATCTTTTTGGACGAGCCGACAAATCAACCGTTATTTTAATCACTATGTTGGCATTTCCTTAAAAGAATATTGCAACATTTTAAGGTTCCGCGCATCGTTGCCACAAATTAAAGAAGGCAAGTTTTTCCCCGAATTAAACTTTGCAGATCAGGCACATTTTATCAAAACGATCAAAAAACTTTCCGGCTTAACACCCAAAGAATTGAATAAAAACAAAAATGACCGATTTATACAATTATTAGCTTTGCCCAACAAATAGTTTTGCAGCGTAATTTAAACAATTGCCAGATGAACTTACTTCAAAACAAAACAATTGCCATTATTGGCGGCGGCCCAGGCGGACTTACACTTGCCCGACTTTTACAACTGAAAGGTGCCAACGTAAAAGTGTATGAAAGAGATTTTAACAGCTCTGTACGGGCGCAAGGCGCAACACTTGATTTACATTTTGAATCAGGATTAAAAGCATTAGAAACAGCAGGTTTGATGGATGCTTTTAAGGCAAATTACCGGCCTGATGCTGATCAATTGCGTATTGTTGATAAAAATGCAACCATTTGTTTTGATGAACACCATGAAACGTCTGCGGCTGACTTTGGAAATGAATGGTTCAGACCCGAAATTGACCGCGGGCCGTTGCGAAATATTTTGCTGGATTCTTTACAACCTGATACTGTTGTTTGGGATAGTCATCTCATTTCGTTTGAAAGCATCAACAATACTTTCCACCTCAGTTTTCAACATGGAAACAAGGTTATTGTTGATCTGGTAATCGGAGCAGACGGAGCCAATTCTAAAATCCGCCAGTTTGTTACGCCAATCAAGCCTTTTTATTCCGGCGTTACTGTGTTGCAAGGAAATATCTATAATTCTGAAAAGAACGTTCCCAAAATTCACAGTTTGTTACAAGGTGGAAAAATTATGGCTTTGGGCGATTCAAAAACATTATCTGTAAGTGCCAAAGGCGATGGTAGTTTAGATTTTTATCTGGGCTGGAAAGCAAGTGCTGATTGGGCTACAAAAAGTGAAATTGATTTTAAAAACGGCAAGCAGATTTTACAGTGGTTTAAAAACGAATACGCCAATTGGGATCGTATTTGGCTCGAATTGTTTGAAGTTGAAAATACAACATTTACTCCAAGGCCGCAGTATTGTATGCCTTTAGATCAGCATTGGGAAGCTAAAACCAACATCACACTCATCGGCGATGCGGCTCATTGGATGCCACCTTATGCTGGCGAAGGCGTAAATATGGCCATGCTGGATGCTTTGGAATTAAGCGAAAGTTTTACCAGCAAAGCATTTACAGATGTGCAATTGGCAATCGCTCATTATGAAGCACAAATGTTTACCAGATTTGCCGAAGTAGGAAAAGAAACGTTATACAATACCGAGTTTATGCACTCGCCTGATGGATTAAAAAAACTATTGGAAATGTTTAATCAACATACCAATTAAAATACAATTTAAAGAAAAGGCGCGCAGCAACGTTTTCAAATCCTGCATCTCCAACTAATTTTAGGTGGTAAAAGAAGCATGCCAATTTATTGCAACTTTAAAGAATCTGCAATTTTTAAAAACACCGGATCAAACTTTTCAAACCTTTCTTTAGAAGCCGTACAGGTTAGCAAAACAGCTTTTTCTGCATGATAAAACACAAAAACTATAGTCGTCATCTCAATTCCGCTTTGCGGATCTTTATGTGTGTCAACGTACCATTTATAGCGATCGTTCGTTGCAACTCCTTTTTGGGCAACTGCTATAAACCCGTCCAAAGCACTGCTGGATTCTACCGACATGGCAAATGCAGCATCCAGATTGCCGTTCGGTGCATCAATAAAATTAAGGTTGATGTTTTCCGGAACAGATTTAAAATCTGCTGATTGCGGCCGGATCGCCATAAACTTTAAATGCGGATTTGATTTGGTAACCAACCAGCTTTCCGGAATGGTTATCTCAAAATGATTAACGGCATCTTTATAAGTTTTAAGTTTTTCAGCGATGCTGTTTTTACCGGCAAAAAATAAAAACGAGGTTAAAAACAGCAATCGAAGAGAGGTCATAGCTTAAATATAAAAATGCGTTTTGTTTAAACTTGTAACGATGTCAAATTAAAGGTTCTGCCACCATTAATACCTCATCAGCAGAAACACTTTAACAAAATTTAACAAGCAAAGACACCGCGCAACCGCAATGGTTTAATGTGCACCCACACCATAAAAAAAATCTTTCAACTCGGTGGCATCATGTATTTTCATCTTCCCGCTTAAAATTAGGCGCAGCTGACGGCGTTGCATGGCACCGGCATAAAGCGCAATTTCTTCTTCCGTTTCGGGTATCAGTTCCGGTACCTGCACGGGTTTGTTGTTGGTATCAATCGCTACAAAAGTGTAATACGCTTCGTTACTTTTAATAGTTGTGCCCGAAGGAATGTTTTGCGCCGAAACCACCAATCTAACTTCTACAGAAGTATTAAAAGCCCGCGTAACCTGTGCTTCAATACTAATCACATCGCCTAACTTTACTGCATGTTTAAAAGAAACACTATCTACAGAAGCGGTTACAGCCAAACAGTTACAGTGTTTTTGTGCCGAAATAGCCGCCGCAATATCCATCCAGTGCAGCATCCGGCCACCCATCAGGTTGTTCAGCATGTTGGTATCGTTGGGCAAAATCAACTCGTTCATTATCGTGTGCGAAACACTGGCTTTTTTGGCATTCATGAGGCAAAGATAGGAATTCAATTGCCAGTTATTGGTTGCCTGTTGCCGGTTGCTAATAGTTTCAGGTTTCTGTCGTTCAAATGTTCAACCCAAAACCGGCAACTGAAAACGCACAATTATAACTGATTTCCTTGCTCCAACCGTAAAACCTGGTCCACAACAGCCGGAATTTCTTGCTGATAATGCGTAACGTAAATCAAAGTAGTGTTGCTGTTTTGGCAGATCAGTTCTAACAGGTATTTAAAATGTTGCTGTTGCTGTTCATCCAAACCCTGGCAAGGTTCATCAAAAATTAACAATGGCGGATTTTTAACCAACGCCCGCGCCAGCAAAACCAAACGTTGCGTACTTGCGGTTACATTTTTAAGCAGTTTGCGCGCGTTGCTTTCTATCTGCAACAGTTTCATCCAGCGTAAAGCAAGCTCTGTTTTCTGCGGATTGGAAGGCCGGAACAAACCCAATGTATCATAAAAACCAGATTCGATCACTTGCAAACAAGAAGTTTCTGCCGGAAAATATTGATGCAGTTCGGGCGATACAAATCCAATCTTCTTTTTAATATCCCAGATGCTTTCGCCGCTTCCTCTTTTCCGGTCAAACAATACAATGTTGTTGGCATATGCCTGCGGATTATCACCATTAATTAAACTTAATAAGGTAGATTTTCCGGCTCCGTTTGATCCAAGTAAAGCCCATCTTTCGCCAGGTAAAACTTTCCAATTAATGTTGTTTAAAACCTGATTTTCGCCATAACGAATGTTTACATTTTCCATCGAAATTATGGTGCTAAAAGAAGCATCCGGTTTTTGGCTAAGCAAATCTTTCAATTCTTCCATATCAACCTGAACCAAGTTGCTTTTTAAACTTTCAGGTTTAAATGCTTCTTTTAGCATGGTTTTTTTGAGCTGCTGCTGATCTAAAATAGCAATGTTGGTAATTGCATCCGGAATTTCATGCGGCGAAGTAGCCATAATAATTGTAATTCCACTCTGGCTAATTTCGGTAATTAAATCATTAAAAGCTGCACGAGATTGTACATCCAAACCAGTAAGCGGATTATCCAACAAAAGCAAACTTGGATGTTTTAACAAAGCCGCTGCTAACAGTAATCTTTTGGTTTCACCGTTAGAAAGTTTAATCAATTGTTTATCCAGCAAAGGTTCCAACTTTAACTTTTGGATGGTGTAATCAAAAGTCCAAGTTGGATTTGCAATTGTACTTTTTGGGATTTGGTTTAGATAAAATTGTACGGTTGGCGCATCTTCCGAATCTGATGAATTGTATCGTTGCTGATAATAAAAATCTTTGGTGTTGGATAAGTTTTTAAACTGATGTTTGGATGCAACCATAGCCATCATTTTTTGTGCAGTAAAAGAAGCATCAGCTAAATAATTCTGTTTTACACCTTCATAAAATTGATAAACAATTTTACCTGCAGAAACAGGAAGATTACCGGCAATTGTTTGCAGCAAAGCACTTTTTCCGGATCCGCTTTCGCCAATTAAAGCCCAATTTTCACCGGCTTCAATTTGCCAACTTAGCGCTTCAAATAACGTATAAGTTGCCTGACGGACACGAACTTGGCTTAATGTTAAAATAACTTGTGCTGACATAATCATGATTTTGCCCCGAAGGTCTTTAAAAAAAAGCAAAATGAACAAAGCCGGAATCTGATTTTGTAAATGAACAAAATGTTAGATCAAATAATCTAAATATATGCTTACTCTCGTTTTTTGAGTGAATAGTTGTTGGGCTGGTTTAATTAGCGGGAATTACTGAATGAAATTAAATGCTGTAAAAATTGTACTGGGTTATTTGTTGTTCTGTTTAATCTGGCTGGTTTTAACCAGAGGTTTAATGCTGATCTTTCATACACAACTAAGCAGTAATGTGGTTGATTGGATTGCGTTGATCAGGCCGTATTGTTTTACAATTGTTACCAGTTTGCTGATTTGGAAGTTGGTTGTGATCAACAACAAAAACATCAAACTTAGGGAAGAGGATTATCAAAACGTGTATTGGAGCAATCCTGATCCGATGTGGATTTATGAGCCGGAAACTTTCCGGTTTTTGTCAGTAAACAAGGCAGCAATCGCTTCCTATGGTTATACAGAGAGTGCGTTTTTAAGCATGACGATCAAAGATATTTGCCTGCATGACGATCTGGAAAGATTAAAAGAATCTTCTAAATCACTAAGCGACACAACTTTTACAACCAGTTTGTGGCGGCATCTGAAAAAAAACGGTAATTTAATTTATGTAAATCTCACTTCCCACAAAATTAATTTCAATAAAAAAAATGCAGTAATGGTGCTTGCCGTTGATACGACCGAACAGATAGAATATGAGCAGCGACTGAAACAAATAAACGAGGATTTGCAGGAAGAAAAGCAAAAGCTGAAAGAAACGGAAAAACTGTCTAAAGTATCTGGCTGGGAGTTTTTTGTAGATAGCAGCGAACTAATTTGGTCTGACGAATTGTATAATATTTTTGAAATTGATCCGGCAGAAAAAATAAGTTATACCAAGTTGTTGCAATCTATTTACCCGGAAGATTTGCCGCTTTACAATCAATCAATAGATAAATTACTTGTTTCCGGGGAAGATTTAAATATTGAACACCGATACATCACTCAAAATGGTACGTTTAAATATGTAAAAGTGTTGGGTAAAATGCAGTATCAAAATGGTAAAATGGTTAAAGTAAACGGCACAATGCAAGACGTAACCGAACTTAAACTGATACAGCTGGAAAAAAATAAATATTCACAACTTTTGAGCAGTACGCTGCAGAACATCAATGACGGTTATTTTCTGCTTAACAAAGACTGGATTTTTACTGATGTAAATGCAAACTGCGAAAAGTTAATGGGTTTAAAGCGCGAAGAAGTTGTTGGCCGTCATTACCTGGATGTTTTTCCGGAAGCAAAAAAATGGAATTTTTATAAAGCCTATAAGAAAGTTTTGGAAGAAAGGATATTTATCAATTTTGAAGAGTTTTTTTATCCAACCCAAAAATGGTTTTGCATTAATGCTTATCCAACAGATGAAGGTGCAGCAATTTTTTTTACAGATAACACAGAACACAAGGAAAAAGATTTACTGCTAAAAGAAGCAGTAGAAAGATACGAGTTAGTGGCCAAAGCAACGCGCGATGTAATTTATGATTATGATGTGCGGCACAGAAACATTAAATACAGTGATAACATAACAGAGTTGCTGGATTTAGGTGAAAACCAGACTCGGCAAAATGTAGATTGGTGGAAAAGCAGAATTCACCAGGATGATCTTACTAAAATAGTGCGCGGTTATCAGTTGGCCATCCATCAGAAAAAAGAAAATTACGGCATGGAGTATCGCGTAAAAACCAATGATCATCAATATAAATATGTGTATGATCAGGGTTATCTACAGTTTGATAACAATGGTAAATTTATACGGATGATTGGCGCAATTAAAGACATTGACCAGCTGAAGCGTTTTGATGATGAAAATAAAAGGCTGGCCGAAATCATTACTAAAGTAAACAACATGATTATCATCCAGGATGCTGACAACAAAATTACCTGGGTAAACAAAGCATTTGAAAATTTTACCGGTTATGCCATGGATGAAGTTGTTGGAAAATATCCGCATGATGTTTTAAACGGTCCGGAAACGGATTTGAATATCACGAAAGCAATTATTAAAGCTAAAAATAATTTAGAACAGTTTTCTTATGATATTATCAACTACAATAAAAAAGGCTCAAAATATTGGGTAAATATTGAGTTTACACCATTGTTTACGCCTGCGGGCAAACCAGATGGTTTTATTTCTATCCACACCGATATTACTTTGCGAAAAGAAAAGGCACAGCGAATTAGTCGGCAGAACGAAATTTTAAGAAATATTGCCTGGATGAGCTCGCATGAATTGCGAAAACCGGTTGCTTCGATTTTAGGTTTGATTAATTTGATTAATGATACCACAGACGATGCAGAGCGTAAAGAAGCCATCGAACTGATGAATATCTGTACACAGCATCTTGACGAGATTATACACAACATCAGCCATAAAATCGAAGTGGAAATTAATGAAGAATAAATACGATCATTAAAATCTTTAAAAAATGTGTGCTAAAAACAGTATTATATTAAATTGAAATGTTACAATAACCACATTAAGCTGAATGTGTAGCTTATAAACAAAAAAGGAGCGATTGGCCGTTAAACCAATCGCTCTTTTGATGCTGTTTTTATCGAGTAAAATTCGGTCTACTCAAAATATTCTTTCATTCTTTCGATAAAACTTTTTTCGTTTTTACCAGGATTTGGTTTGAAGTTAGGTGAGTTTTGTAATTTCTCCAAAACATCACGCTCTTCGCGACTAACAATTTTTGGCGTCCAGATATTAATATGCACCAACTGATCTCCACGCTGATAAGAATTTACTTCCGGAACACCTTTTGATTTTAAACGCAGGATTTTTCCACCTTGTGTGCCCGGATCAATCTTGATTTTAGCTTTGCCATCAATAGTTGGTACTTCAACGCTGGTTCCTAAAACAGCATCAACGAAGCTGACATGCAAATCGTAAATAATGTTGTTGCCATCACGTTTTAAGGTTTCGTGTGGGATTTCTTCGATCAGAATAATCAAATCTCCCGGCACACCGCCACGAGGAGCAGCATTCCCTTTTCCGCTCATGCTCAATTGCATACCTTCACTTACACCAGCCGGAATATTAATGCTGATGGTTTCTTCTCCGCGAACAATGCCGTCGCCGTGGCAAACATTACATTTTGAAGTAATGGTAGAACCTTCGCCGTTACAGGTAGGGCAGGTGCTGGTAGTTTGCATCTGGCCTAAAATAGTGTTGGTTACGCGCCTAACAGCACCAGTACCTCCGCAGGTTTTACAGGTTTGAAACGATGCTTTATCTTTTGCGCCCGTGCCATCGCATGTATCGCAAAGCACCTGTTTGTTTACTTTAACTTTTTTCTCAACACCGTTGGCAATTTCTTCCAGCGTTAATTTCACCTTAATACGAAGATTTGTGCCACGTGTAACCCGTTGTCCGCCACCACTTTGCCGGCCTCCGCCAAAAAAGCTTTCAAACGGACTGCCGCCGCCGCCACCGAAAATATCACCAAATTGGCTGAAAATATCTTCCATGTTCATGCCGCCCGGACCGCCGCCATATCCTCCGCCACCACCACTGGCAGATTGTGCGTTGGCTGCATGGCCAAACTGATCGTAGCGCTGGCGTTTCTCCGGCTTACTTAAAACTTCATAAGCTTCGGCAGCTTCTTTAAAGTTTTCTTCAGATTGTTTGTCGCCTGGGTTTTTATCCGGATGATATTTGATGGCCATCTTCCGATAAGCCTTCTTAATTTCATCTGCATCGGCACCTTTTGCAACGCCCAATATATCGTAATAATCTCTTTTTGCCATTTTCTTATATCAGTTGAAAGTTGTCAGTTCCAAGTTGCCTGTTGCGGTTCTGCTTTAAGAACTTACAACAGATAACTTACAACTCATTTACGCGCCTACAACTACTTTTGCAAAACGAATCACTTTGTCATTCAACAAATATCCTTCCTCCAAAACATCCACAATTTTGCCTTTCAAATCATCGGTTGGAGCCGGAATATTGGTAACTGCTTCGTGTATATCTGCATCAAAAGGCTGCCCTTTGGACACCATTTCTTTTAAACCTTTTTGCGCCAGAAGATTTTTCAGTTTGTTTTGTACCAAACTTACACCTTCTTTTACGGCAGAAACGTCTTTTGCGTTTTCAATTGCTCGGCTTGCACGTTCAAAATCATCCAGAACCGGCAAAAGCGATACAATTACATCTTTACCAGCGGTTTGCAAAAGCTCTACGCGTTCTTTGGAAGTGCGGCGTTTATAATTATCAAATTCGGCGTATAAACGCAAAAATTTGTCGTTGGCCAAAGCCAGTTCTTCTTTATGTTTATCTTCAGCAGAAAATTCTGATGCAACTTGTTCATTATCAGAATTTTCTGTTTCATTTTTCTGATTCTGGCGTGCTTCGTTTACCTGTTGAAATTCATCAAAAATCTCGTCCATATTTATATTTTTTTCTGTTGAAGCTGGTTCTTCTTTTTTCATCTTCTTCAGGATATCATTAAAATTCATAATGTAATTTTTTGGAGAACAAGTTTCCTGCCATGCAAACAAAAACCGTCAGGCTGTCAGGCGGTTGTAAATGCGTGGTTATATTTTGTCTGTTTCAAAAATTGCGCCTGACAGCAATTTGGCAGGATACTGTTTTTATGCCGATAAAAACAGTATCCTGTAAACAAGATCAGCTCAATCTTAATTCAGAAAAAGCAGTTCTTTTAAATAAATTCTATTTAAACAAACTCCGCATGATCAAGCACTTTTCCATTTTCGCACTTAATAATGCGCGAAGGAAATGTGCGAATAATATGATAATCATGTGTGGCCACCAAAACGGCAGTTCCGCTCAGGCTGATTTGTTTCAGCAACATTACAATTTCTTCGGAAGTATTGGGGTCTAAATTTCCGGTTGGTTCATCTGCTAAAATTACTTCCGGCTCGTTTAACAAAGCACGCGCAATAACTACGCGCTGCTGCTCGCCGCCAGAAATTTCGTGCGGCATTTTTTTTAGTTTTGATCGTAAACCAACTTTTTCCAACACATCTCTGGTGCGTTCGCTAATTTTAGTTTTATCTTTCCAGCCGGTTGCTTTTAATACAAATTCCAGATTTTTTTCCACCGTTCGATCAGAAAGCAATTGAAAATCCTGAAAAACGATGCCTAATTTCCGCCTTAAAAAAGGCACATCTTTGTTCGCCAGCGTTTTTAGGTTGTAACCGCCGGCATGTCCGTCGCCGTTTGTTAAGTGCAAATCGCCATACAAAATTTTCAGTAAACTGCTTTTTCCAGAACCGGTTTGACCGATTAGCCAAACAAATTCGCCTTTGTTAATTTCCAGATTTACATCAGAAAGCACCAAATGTTTCTGCTGAAAAACATCCGTATTTTGAAGTTGGATAACGGTATCGCCAATCATTTTTAAAGTTCGAGTTTTAAGATTTGACCAAATGGCAGGTCTTTTACAATATTCATAATCTGTTCGGCTTTATCTGCCAAACCCAATTTATCCAGCGATTTTTCTGGTCGGTCAACCCGGAAATAAGCCAGCAACGTAAACTGCTCATCCCGAAGCTGCACATAATCTGGTATTTTGGCTACTCCTTTTACTTTAATCAAGTACATCTGCTGCCAAAGTTAAAATTTATACTAGTTTTTTCAGACTGATTTTTGATTTTGTGCGATGCTTCTTTTACCACCTTAAAATTCAGATCGATTGTAAAAAATCCATCGTGTTTACGCCATCTGCATAATCCCAAAGTTTAGGATGTTGACTTTCGCCAAAACTAACAACCTGCAAATTTTCAGTTAGTTGCAGCTGGCTTACTATGCATTGAATCGCTTCTTTTTGCTGATTTAGTTTGAGGTTTACTTCTTCCAAATCAGCATAAAAATCATAAAAAACTACGGCCAGGGGCGAAGCAATTTTTTCGTCCTGCTTCAACAACAAAAAGCCATTATCAAAATGCGTATTTTGGTTGACCAGATAAATGGATTTATTGTAATCGTAATTATTATTGTATTTATGGTGATTGATAATCGGTTGAAAAGGTTCTATCGCGCGAAATAATTGTCCAAAATCATAACCTTTTGGCACCAGAATTTTGGAAATACTGCGACAGCCCAAACCAAAATAATCAAAAATATCATGACCTAATTTTTGCAGATCTTCTTCACTTTCCTCACCCGAAAGTACAGCCAAACTGTTGCGGTTTTTGCGGATGATGTTAGGCACTTTACCAAAATAATATTCAAAATACCGCGAAGTATTGTTGCTGCCAGTCGCCATTACTGCGTCAAAACCAGCCAAACGCTCAGTAAACTCATAACGATTACCAAATTCCGGCTCCAGCAAAACCAGTTGTTTTAAGATGTAACTGATTAACCTTGAATCATTTGCAGAAGCCTTGATCATGGCAAAATGCCCGGAAGCCAGCACACAAAGCACATCATGAAAACCAACCAGCGGAATATTGCCGGCCAGCACCAAGCCGATCTTTTTGCCGGTAAAAACAGTATCAGCATTTTTTGGCAGCCATTGTTCTAAATTTTTAGCATTCAGCATTTTACCGATGGCTTGTACGGCTTGCAACACGTTTTCGGACGTAAACCAAGCGTTAAACTGACGTTCGTTATCAATCAGTTGCAGTAATTCTTGGGATGGGTTTAACAACTTTTCGCCTAAAGCAGATAAGGTTTCTGCAAGGTTTATTTTAATCAATTCTGACATATAAATAGCAAAGCTTTAAAACTTGAAAATGCAATTTTTGTTATCTTTGCAACACATTGCGGCAAGGCAAATTCATTGTTTATCGCAAATGTATCATTTAGCTTTTAAGGATTTGAGTTATGGCAATTAAAATTACTGACGAATGTATTAACTGTGGGGCTTGCGAACCAGAATGCCCGAATAATGCCATTTATGATGCCGGTGCCGCCTGGAAATTTTCTGAAGGAACGGCTTTAAAAGGAATTATTGATTTTGGTGATGGTTCTACTTTGAATGCGGAAGAACCGAATGCAGCTATTTCTGACGAGGTTTATTACATCGTTTCTGATAAATGTACCGAATGCGTAGGTTTTCATGATGAGCCGCAGTGTGCTGCCGTTTGCCCGGTGGATTGCTGCGTGGACGATGAAGATGTACGCGAAACAAAAGAAGAATTGCTGGCCAAAAAAGGCTGGCTGCACATGGAAGGTTAGTTTCTGGTTGAGATAAATTTGAAAGGGAATACAGTTGATGTGTTCCCTTTTTTTTATAGGGTAAAAAATGCAATACGGAATTATCAATCTGGCCATTGTGCCTTTGCGGGATGAACCTGCCCATCGTTCGCAACAGGTTTCGCAACTGCTTTTTGGAGAAGATTTTAAGGTTTTAGAAATAAAAGAGCAATGGCTGAAAGTTAAAAACGAATTTTATACTGGGTGGATTCAGGCCATTCAGTGTGTTTTTCTGGAGAAAGCTGATTACGACAACTTCAAACAAAAACCGGTTCAGTTAACACATGAGCCGATTACTATCATCCGCAGAAATAATCCAGATTCCTTCTTGCATTTGCCGGCTGGAAGTTTTTTGCCGGGAATTTTAAATGGACAATTTAACATTGGCACAACAGCATACGAACTGCAAAATCCAATTCCGCCTAAAGAAAACGATTTGATTAAATACGCCAAAACGTATCTGAACACGCCTTATTTGTGGGGCGGCCGCACGCATTTTGGCATTGATTGCTCCGGATTTTCGCAAGCGGTTTTTTTGCAAAGCGGAATCAAAATTAAACGCGATGCCTGGCAACAAGCAGAGCAAGGCATTTTGGTTGATTTTTTACAAGCCGCCAAACCGGGCGATCTGGCTTTTTTTGATAACGAAGCCGGCCGGATTGTACATGTTGGCATCATGCTGAACAACGAGCAAATTATTCATGCTTCCGGCAGTGTAAAAATTGACCGGATTGACGATCAGGGAATATTCTCCGCAGAACAAAAAAAATACACGCACCAGCTGCGCATCATCAAACGCTTTTTTTAAGGCATAAAAAAAGCTTCAGTATTAAAACTAAAGCTCTTTTTATAAGACAAAAAACTGAATTACATCATTTTTTTATCGATCGCTTTGATCATCATTTGATGCTCTTTCAAAACTGGTAAAGTTGTACCAGCAAAAGATTTTAAATCCGCATCTTTTGCATCTTTTGCTTCGTCTGTAAATAATTTTACGTCTTTATCATGATCTTCAACCATAGCTTTAACATAAGCTTTATCAAAATCTTTACCAGATTTTTTGCTTAAATCATCTAAAACTTTCTGCTCATCATTGCCTAATGCAGCTGGCAAAGTGATATTTTTTTGTTTAGCCAAAGCCATCAGTTTATCGTTTGCTTTGGTATGATCGGTAATCATTTTTGCGGCAAAAGCTTTTACATCTGCGCTAACTGCTTTTTGCTGAGCCAATTGTGCAATTTGTACTTCAGCCATGCCACCATTTGCTGCTGTTACGGCAAATTTTGAATCGTCTGTGTCTGTTTGCATTGCGCCGCCAGCTGGTTTAGCAGTTGTATCTGTTGAAGAAGCCATGCTGGAAGAGTCTTTTTTAGAATTAGAATCTGCTGCAATATCTGTACTGCTTTTGGTTGAACTATTACAAGCTTGCATAGTAAATGCCGTAGCACCGGCTAAAAATAAAACGCTTAATTTTTTCATCTTTTTTGTGATTTAGTTTTTGTAGTTATGGTTAATAACATAGCTAAGAATCAGTTTGTTTAAGATAAAATAAATAAAGGAGAAGAAATTTTAAGCGGTAAAAGAAGTATATGCTTAAAGTTTTCAGAACGAAAAATTCCAAATCATCACCAGTTTATCATCGCTTACCGAAATCAGTTTTTCGCCATCCAAACTCCAGGCGATTTTGTTAATAGATAAGCGATGTACGGGAAAGCCTTTTTCCCGACTGATGATTTTGTACAATTTAAAATCATCACTTCCCCAGATTTTGATGCTTTTGTCCATGCTGGCTGTTGCAAAATATGGTTGCGTAGGGTGGAAGGCAATGCTGTTGACGGCAAACAAATGCGCCGGAATGTTTTGAATAAGATCGAAGGTATGGCAGTCCCAAATCTTCAATTGTGCATCTCGCGAACCGGAAATCAGGTATTTTCCGGAAGGTTCGTACGCCAGCGAAAAAACAGGCAAAGTGTGTCCAATTAAAATTTTAATCAGTGTATAATCTTCCAGATCATAGATGCGAACAGAATTATCACGACAACCAAAAGCAACCTGTTTGTTTTGGTTCGAGATGCTGATGGCGCGAACGGTATCCGAAGAAACCGAAATTATATGCAATAAATTCAACGTTTCCAGGCTCCAAACCGAAACTGTACCATCTTCACTCACCACCAACAATTCTTTTTTCTGCGGAATTGATTGAATATCAAAAATCGGTTTCCGGTGATGTTTTAAGGTTGGAAGTAGTTTTTGCTGAACAAAATCGAACACCAAAACCTCGCCGTTTCTTAACCCTGCAAACAACAACGGGAAACTTTCAGGACAATGAATGCTGTAAACCGATGTCGCAACGGGAAACATGACCTTGATAAAAGCATTGGTTTTCAGGCTCCATTCTACCAAACCTTTATCATTTCCGGCAGTAAAAATGATGCCTGGCTTTTGAGAAATAGCCAAAGCATAAATTGGATTTCCGTGGCCGGGAAGTTCTGCGGATTTTTCGACGATCATAATATCAATTTAAAGCATCATCAAAAGCTGCTTTAGCAATACGCGCAATAACGGATTCGCGGGTAGTTAAATCAGCAGCAGAATTGCTGATAAAAACAGTGATCACTAAATGCTGATTATTTTGCAAAGTAATCACGCCAGCATCGTTGGTTGTAGATTTTCTGCCTAATTCTTCTGCGTCAAAACGGCCGGTTTTATGGGCTACAATTGTTTCGGCAGGCAAAAGACCTTTAATTTGCTTTGGTCCTGTAATTGTTTCCTGCAACATTTGCCACAAATATGCATGACTATTTTTGGATAGAAAATCAGGACGAAAAGCGATATTCAATAGTTGCGTCATCGCCACAGGTTCGCACCAATTGGTAAACTGCACGTCCCAGGCTTGCGCCATCTGAAATTCTGATGCTTTTACAGCGATATTTTTGATGCCTAAAAGATGCATGTAGTTTTCTACTTGTTTTGGGCCACCAATCAGATTAAGCAAAATATCACAAGCATCATTGTCACTTTGCGAAACCATATAACTCAATAATTCACGTAGGGAAACGTCCACATTTCCTTCCGGATATTTATCACGGAGCGGACTGTATGTTTTCGGAAGATCGCTTTTACTGATATGAATCAGCTGATCTATCTTAAACTTCCCTAAATCAATTTCGTGCAAAACCGTTAGTGCAATCGGAAACTTCATCACACTTTGCATTGGTAAATGCAGGTTTCCATTATATGAAATATTTTTTTTCGTTTCGATATTCAGAACAGAAACGCCAATAGTCCCTTTGGCTTCTTTTGCAATTTCGATAATCTGGTTTTTGAGTGAATTTGATTGCGCAAATGCATTAGAACTCCAAAATATTGTTGTCGAAATAAATGCAAGGCAGAACGATTTCAGCATAAATCTATTTTTCAAAAATGACTATTTATGCCTGTTTTCTAAATTTTTTGCAATGGTTTCTAAGCTGAGATTTTTCTCGCGCAGTAAAAACAACAAATGGAAAACCAGATCAGATGCTTCGTTTATCAGGTCAAATTCTGTCTCGGCCAAAGCGGCAATTACAGTTTCTACGCCTTCTTCACCAACTTTCTGGGCGATTTTATTCAGCCCTTTTTTGCGCATTTTATTGATGTACGAACCTTCCTGCGGATTTTCGTAACGATCGCGGATGATATTTTCCAGTTCAAAAATAAAGTTCTGGTTATGTTCGGTTTGAAAACAGCTGCGTGAACCAGTATGGCAAGTTGGCCCGTCGGCTTTGGCTTTAATTAAAATTGTATCCTGATCGCAATCCAGATATACTTCTTTTACATGCAAAAAATTGCCGCTGGTTTCGCCTTTGGTCCACAACCGGTTTTTGGATCTGGAAAAGAAAGTAACCACTTTTTCTGCGGAAGTTTTATCAAACGCTTCCTGGTTCATATAACCCAGCATCAGCACTTCCAGGGTTTGTTCATCCTGAATAATGACTGGAATTAATCCATCAGCTGATTTATTAAAATCTATTTCCATTCTTCTTTTGTAATTGCATAAACCACGCCGGGCCGACTGCCACAATCGTCGTTTTTGACGTATTTTAAACCTAACTTTTTAAATATATTTATAGAAGCCATATTTTCGATCATTGCCGTTGCAATAATTTTATTGAGATTAAGCCTTTTGAATCCATCTTCCAAGCAAGCCGCAGCCGCTTCTGTGGCATAACCTTTTCCCCAACATTTCCTCATCAACCGATAGCCTAAATC
>JBPBQN010000017.1:0-16259 GCA_050954865.1 Janthinobacterium lividum
GGTAAACTCCAATAAGACAACAGAACACCAGCAAAAATTTGCAGCATAATCAGTATAAAACTTGTGCTCATCATTTGTCTCTGTACCGAACTTTTTTCAAAGTATTTTTTTAAAAGCAGATACAAAATTATGTTAATTATTAAAACTCCTAATGCAAGGTTTTTATGATTGAATAAAATTTCTTCTGCTCCATTAACCCAGTTTTGACGATTATCGCCGTTTAATTTTGCAGCATATTCATCGATCCTTTCTCTTACTTCAGTTCCGATAGTTATTTGTATTAGGTCACTTATTAATGCCAATATGGTCACGAAAATTACAAATGCTGGGGTTGCAGATGTTACTTTTTGTAAATATTTTGACTTGTGACAAGTGTAAATACTGATAGCTAATATTGCTAATGCAACTAACATATGTACGGTTACTATCCAGGGAACAAGGTTTGAGGATACTACTACAGAACCCAGCCAAGCTTGAAAAATAATAAGAATTAGATTAAAAAAGCTTAAAAAAACAATCGGCTTACTTTTATTATAATAAAAAAAAGAACAGAAAGCAGTGGCTAAAAGAAGTATGCCTGTAACAACTCCTACTAACCTATTAATGTATTCTGTCCATGTTTTAGCTACGTTAAATCCTTCTTGTTGTCTATTTGTAATAGATGTATCAGATTTTACTTTAGCGGCTAATGAAACGTATCCAAATGATTCTAACACTTTTGCAAAACGCTGATTCTTTTTTAGCTGCTTTTCGATATATCTAGTTCGGTAATTTCCTGGCAGTTGCGTTTCATCTGTAGGAGGAACATATTTACCAAAACATTTAGGCCAATCAGGACAGCCCATCCCAGAACCAGTACTGCGAACTACACCTCCTGCCAGAATTACAGCAAATAATGATATAATCGAATACAAATTAATCGATTGAAACCGTTTTTCTGATTTTGAATAATTCAAATTTATTAAAAAAATTAAGGGTATTTATGAAGGATTAGATCCTGCAAAAATACCCTAGATAATCTGATTAAAACACACACAAGGATTATTTTACTTCCTGTGAGTTTTGTTTTAACCAATCTGTTTGTAATCTTTCAACATCTGGATCATCTTCGAAATCATGAGGTAGGTTTGAAGTCATGGTTTGAGAAAATGGTACAGTTTGAGGAATAAAATCCTGATCGTGACCTGGTTTACTATAATCATATGACCAACGATATACTGTTGGAATTTCTCCTGGCCAATTACCATGGATACGCTCTATCGGAGTAGTCCATTCTAAAGTATTAGCATTCCAAGGATTTTGCGTTGTCTTCTTACCATAAAATATAGAGTAAAAGAAGTTAAACAGAAACGCTACTTGAGCTAATGCAGACATAATTGCCGCCCAAGTAATAAAGGTGTTTACAGATAACCACTGTTTCATTGATTCAAACTCTGTAAAAGCGTAATATCTTCTTGGTACGCCATCTAAACCCATAAAGTGCATTGGGAAGAATACTAAATAAGCACCAATAAAAGTTAACCAAAAATGTAAATAACCTAATTTATCATCCATTAATCGGCCAAACATTTTTGGAAACCAATGATAAACTCCCGCCAGCATGCCAAAAATGGCAGCAGAACCCATTACTAAGTGAAAGTGAGCTACTACAAAATAAGTATCATGCAAGTTTATATCTAGCGCAGCATTTCCTAAAAAAAGTCCGGTTAATCCACCAGAAATAAAGAAAGAAACTAAGCCAATTGCAAACATCATTGCCGGAGTAAATCTGATGTTACCTCTCCATAGTGTTGCTAACCAGTTAAAAGTTTTTACCGCAGAAGGAACAGCGATAATTAATGTTGTAATCATAAATACACCTCCTATAAAAGGATTCATACCTGTTACAAACATATGGTGTCCCCAAACTACAAATGATAAAACGGTAATACCAATCAAAGAATATACCATCGCATGGTAACCAAAAATTGGTTTACGAGAATTTACAGCCATAACTTCGGATGCAATTCCCATCGCAGGCATGATTACAATATATACTTCCGGATGACCTAAAAACCAAAACAAATGCTCAAATAATATTGGACTTCCGCCTTCATTTGGTAATACTGTTCCGTTTAAAACAATATCTGATAAGTAAAAGCTTGTTCCCATGCTTCTGTCAAATATTAATAACACAACTCCTGCAACCAATACTGGAAAAGACAATACACCTAAAACAGCTGTTAGAAAAAACGCCCATATGGTTAAAGGCATTTTCCACAAATCCATACCTTTTGTACGCATGTTCAAAATGGTACTGATATAATTGATACCGCCCATCAGCTGTGATGCTACAAATAGTACCATACTTGCGAGCCACAACGTCATCCCCATTTCGGAACCAGGCATTGCTTTGGGTAATGCTGATAATGGCGGGTAAATCGTCCAGCCACCACCTGCTGGCCCTTTTTGAACAAAAAAGGAACTTAACATAATTATACAGGCAGTAAAGAAAAACCAGTATGAAAGCATGTTTAAGAAAGGAGATGCCATATCACGTGCTCCTAACTGTAGCGGAATCAACAAATTACTAAACGTGCCGCTCAGTCCTGCAGTTAATACAAAAAATACCATTATGGTACCATGAATAGTTACCAATGATAAGTAGAAATTGGGATCTAAACGTCCTTCTGGTGCGAAACGTCCTAATAACGTTTGTAAAAATGGAAATGCTGTGTTTGGATACGCTAGTTGGATACGAAATAGAACTGATAAAATCATTGCTATTACACCCATGATAATACCTGTTATCAAAAATTGTTTAGCAATCATTTTATGATCTTGACTAAATACATAAGTATTCAGAAAAGTTGCTTTATGATGATGTTCATCATGATGACTATCATGAGTATGAACAGCGTCATGATTATTAACTATTAATGCTGTTGCCATAACCTCTTTATAATTTATTAAAAGCTAATTTATTTTTCAAATCAGTATTTGCTGGTGCAGTCACAGCCATTTTCAAATCTTTTTTTAACTGATCATTCAAATATGGTTTCTGTTTTGAAATCCAATCCTGATATTCTGCCGCTTTTACTACACGAAAAACCTTTTGCATGTTAAAATGATTACCACCGCAAATTTTGTTACAATATAACTTGTATTCAAATGTTTGGTTATTCAATTTATCACGCATCTCATCAGTAGTGATAGTTGGTGTAAATTGAAAAAAAGTAGGTAATCCCGGAACAGCGTTAATCTGAACTCTAAACCAAGGTAAATAAAAACTATGAATCACATCTTGTGCAATCAGATTGACGCGAACTGGTTTGTTAACCGGAACAACTATTTCATCCGCATTTAAATCATCCATGCTGTTTTTATCCTTAAAATCTACACCAACTTTGTTACTTGCAGTAACAAGTTTAGCATTTTTCAAACCTAAACGTCCATCTTTTCCTGGATATCTAACTTCCCAAGCAAACTGATGAGCTGTTACATCCACATTCAGCGCTGATCGTTGCTCTTTAAGAGGCACATCTTGGATGTTTTTCCAAGTTATTGATCCAAATACAACCAATAATGTTAAAACAACTGCTGGAACGATAGTCCACAATTTTTCGATAGTATTATTATGTGGCAAAAAATATGCTTTACGTGATTGTGTTCCCCTATAAATATAAGCAAATGTGAACAACATAATTTGTGTTCCAATAAGAACTATGGTAGTTATAATCAACGTAATGTTAAACATCTCATCAATTTTTTGTCCATGTAGGGATGCTGCTTCTGGCAAAATCATACTGCCATGTACGGTGTATTCCCAATAAACACCGTATAGTCCAATTACTAAAAATATTCCAAAGCCAACTGCCATGATTTGGTTCCAGTCTAAACCTTTCTTGCGTTGCATTTGCAGAGTTAGATCATATATTTTTAATATACGACCGATAACTGCTACCACAATACAAACGAGTAAAAACAATAACACATTGTAAGATATTCCAGTCCACATAGTGCTTGCGGCTCCACCTTCGTCAATTGTTGGTGAATTAACACTTGCAGGAGTGTCAGTTTGTGCAAACGTACAATTTGTAACAAACAGAAGTATTAAGCTTATAATAGCTGATACTGTTTTTACAAGACATTTTTTGAATTTCATTTTGAATTATTATAATATTTCAAATTTTAGATGTGATGATTTAAGCTTTCTTCCAAAAATGGGTGATTTTTAGGAATAAGAGGTGCCTTACTTAATGCATTCAGCATTAGAAAAATAAACAATCCTACAAAACCTAAAGCAATACCAACTTCTTCAAAACCAAAACCTCTACCTTCAGGACCAACTGTACCGGGCATAATCATAAGATAATAATCAAGCCAATGCCCACATAACACAACAATGCAAACATATTTTAGTACTGATGCTGTTCTCTTTGCGTCTCTTGACATTAAAAGCAATACTGGTGTGCAGAAGTTTATAACAATGTTTAACCAAAACCAAGGTTTAAATTCTGGCTCCCATCTTTTAAAGTAATAAACTCCTTCTTCAGGTAAATTGGCATAATAAATTAACAAGAATTGGGAAAACCATAAATATGTCCAGAATATAGAAAATGCAAATACTAACTTACCTAAATCATGTAAATGATTATCTGTTACCCAAGGCATATACCCATTTTGCCTTAAAACAATTACAGTTATTGTCAGAACAGAAAGTCCACTTACCCATAATGCAGCAAAATTATACCACCCAAATAAAGTAGAATAAAAATGTGCTTCTAGAGACATAATCACGTCGAAGGCAAATATTGGTGTAGTAAAACCAAAAATGATAAGGAAAATAGCAGAATATTTAAAGCTTTTATTGTAATTAGCCATTCCACCTACATGATCTTCATTATTAGAATATCTGGTTAGCAGCGCGCCAAATATGCAATACAATCCTAAAAAGATAACTAAACGTGCTATAAAAAATGGTTTGTTCAGGAATACTGATTTACCTGCAATTATCGCATCGTAATTTTCACTCCCTTTAGTGCTTAAACCGGGGGTAGCCCAATGGCCATACAAATATGGTTCTACAATCTTTTTTCCTTCTTCTACAACTTCATGGCTTGTAACTAATCCTAAAGTTATTATAACAATAAGAATTAATGCTGCATATGGTAAAACTTTTGCATAAGCTTGTGGCACACGTAATATCGAAGTTGGCCAGCCGGATTGGGCTACATACTGAATAGCAGAAAAAAGTATTCCTTGCATACATACACATGCAAAATAATATCCCATGAGCAACAAATTTGCAAATGTTCGCTCTGTGTGTCCGGTAAGCAAACCAACTACAATAGCTATTAAGCCAATTGCGATAGCGATTAAACTATATGTCTTAGCTTTTCCTGTAAACTCGAATCGTTGGTTGTAATCAATAGCTTTCATCAACTTAATAGAAATTATAATTTTTGTAATTGGTGAATATAAAGCACTACTTTCCAGCGTTCGTCAGGATTTAGCTGAGAAGCATAAGAACCCATTGCATTCAAACCGTAAGTAATGGTATGATATATTTTACCATCTGTTAAGTCTTTCATTGCTCCACCACGTGAAGAAGTTCCCTTAGAATAAGACGGTGGAGCTGGATATCCATGCTGAACTACTAATCCATTGCCTTGCCCTTGAATACCATGACAAGGTGAACAAAAATGTTCAAAGAGGATTTTCCCGTCTGCTAAATTTTTATTATCTGCAATATATTTGTTTACTACTTCAATACTTGCCTTTTCATATCCATCCTTAGTGTTAGGATAATCAAATCTTACAAAACCAATTGGTGTTGTTCCTTTTGGAGGTAATTGTGCAGTTTGTCCATTTTTAAAATTTGAATTAGGCTGATCAGGGTCATAAGCAATATGTTCATACATATTTGGAGCATACTCCCAACCTGTACTTCGTTTATCTTTGCCACATGAAGTAATTATAACAGATCCAATTATCACTGCAATCAGATTAAGCAGCTTCAATCTATTCATAGCTAACATATTTTCTATCATTATGCTTAATTTCTACAGCTCCTGCTTGCTTTAGTAAAGAGTCGATTTCATCATGTGCAGTATTTGTTTTTGCGTTAATGGCAATTACAAAACGATCATCTGTTGCCCGTAAATCCATCACACGTGGTGTACGACCGGGAAAAAGATGTGTAGAATAGAAATAAGTAAATACCATTCCAAACGCACTGAATAGAACCGTCCACTCAAATGTAATAGGAATAAAATCCGGTACTGCAAAATTTGGTTTACCACCAATATTTATTGGCCAATCATGAACCAACATATAATACAACATTGAAAAAGCAACAGTACCGCCCAAACATCCAAAAATAAAAGCAGCAATAGGCAAACGCGATTCTTTTATACCTAATTTGCTCTCAATGCCGTGAATAGGCATTGGAGTAAATACGTCATAAATAGAAATACCTTTTTCTTTTAAATTATCTATACCCTTCATCATCTCGTCAGGGTCTTCAAAAATACCAAGTATATATTTTGTGCTATCCATATTTATCAGAGTTTTACGTATTCAGCTGTTTCAATGCTGTCATACTTGATTAAACTTTCCTTATAATATTCAACTTGATCAGCATCAATATGTCCTTGCTGCAACAGTTTCTTTTTAGCTTGTTCGCTTGAAGATTTCAAAAGAAGTTTAACTTCTGCCATTGCAACTGAAGGTAACACACGCAAAAACAGCAGAAACAAAGTAAAGAATACACCAATTGAGCCAACAAACAAACTTACTTCAACCCAAGTTGGATAAAACATCACCCAACTTGATGGTAAATAATCACGGTGTAAAGAAGTTACAATAATTACAAACCTTTCAAACCACATCCCAATATTTACTATGATAGATAATACCCATGTTGCAGGAATACTTGTTCGTACTTTCTTTATCCAGAAAAGTTGTGGCGTGATTACGTTACAAGTCATCATACTCCAATATGCCCACCAATAAGGTCCGGTAGATCGATTGATAAATGCATATTGTTCATATTCTGAGCCAGAGTACCATGCAATAAAGAATTCCGTTAAATAAGCAACACCCACAATTGAACCAGTTAAAATGATAATTTTATTCATCGATTCTATATGGAACATGGTAATGTAATTCTCTAAAGACATTACTTTTCTTACCACTAAAAGAAGTGTTAGTACCATTGCAAATCCGGAGAAAATAGCTCCAGCCACAAAATACGGAGGGAAAATAGTAGTATGCCATCCTGGTTCTAAAGATGTTGCAAAGTCCATTGATACAATTGTATGTACAGACAATACCAACGGCGTAGAAACACCTGCCAATACTAATGACACTGCTTCAAAACGTTGCCAAGTTTTAACTGATCCATTCCAGCCAAATGACATAACAGAATAGATAGTACGACGTAATCCTGTTGCACGATCACGGATTGTTGCAATATCAGGCAGTAATCCTGTATACCAAAATATCAATGAAACTGAAAAGTAGGTAGAGATAGCAAATACATCCCAAACCAACGGTGAATTAAAATTCACCCACAAAACATATTGATTTGGTAACGGAAGTGTATATAATGCCATCCACGGTCTGCCCATGTGGGAGACTACATAAGTTGCAGCACAAATAACTGCAAAGATGGTCATAGCTTCGGCTGATCGGTTAATAGAATTACGCCAATTTTGACGGAATAAAAGAAGCACTGCTGAGATTAGCGTTCCAGCATGACCAATACCTACCCACCATACAAAGCCTGTAATATCCCAAGCCCAACCAACAGTTTTATTTAAACCCCAAGCACCAATACCATACCAAAAAGTATAACTTACGGCAACAAGCCAAAGTAGTGCACCTGCAGAGGCAAGAGTAAAACCAATCCACCAAGCTTTGTTAGGTGCATTTTCTACAGGAACCAGAATATCTTCTGTGATCTTAGCATAGGTAATATTATCACCCGTAATTAAGGGTTCTCTGATTATAGATTCGTGATGTGATGACATACTTACGTTTCTTTAATTATGATTAAGCCACAGTTTCATTAACATTTCTCACTTTAACTTGATAACCAATTCCTGGCTGCACGTTAAGTTCTTCTAATACGTAATAAGTACGTTCGCTTTGTAAAGCTTTAGTAACTTCAGCATTTGGATCATTTACGTTACCAAATATAATTGCATTTGTTGGGCAAGTTTGCTGACAAGCTACTTTTATATCGCCATCCTTAACCGAACGCTGATCGATTTTAGCTTTTAGCTTACCGGCTTGAATACGCTGAACACACATGCTACATTTTTCCATTACACCGCGGAAACGGGTTGTAACATCTGGATTTAATACCAGTTGAACATGTTCATTGTTTAAATAATTATCGAATCTAGAATCGTTCCAATAATTGAACCAGTTAAATCTTCTTACTTTATATGGGCAATTATTTGCACAGTAACGTGTTCCAACACATCTGTTGTAAGCCATGTGATTTAAGCCTTCTGATGAATGCACAGTTGCCAATACCGGACAAACTGTTTCACATGGGGCATGATCACAATGCTGACAAAGCATCGGTTGATAAACTACAGACACATGGTCTAAATCTTCCAGTTTATTAATTTCCTTTTCTTCAGTAACAGATTCATTACCTTCTTGAAAACTATAATAACGGTCAATTCTGATCCAGTGCATTTCTCTACGACGGCGCACTTCATCTCTACCTACAACAGGAACATTGTTTTCTGCACTACAAGCTACAACACAAGCACCACAACCTGTACAAGCATTTAAGTCAATTGCCATCACCCAGTTGTACTGAGGACGATCGTATTCGTTCCACAAACTGTAAGTTTTGTGTTCTGCTTCATGTCTGCCATTGGCAGAAGAAGGATCTTTTAAATATTTGTTAAAAGAAGTTTCGCGAATGATATTACGGCCTTCGTAGGAATGATGTGTTTGTGTTTGTGCTAACACATAAGTGTCACCTGTAGTAGTAATATTCGCTGTTACTGCAGATTGAAAAGTTCCATTTTTAAAGACGTGAAAAGGAAATGCATTTTTACCAACACCCGTACCAACTTTTCCAGATGAAGTACGACCATAGCCTAATGCAATAGAAACTGTTTGCTGTGCTTGGCCTGGCTGAAGTAAAACTGGTAATTCAATAGTATGATTATCAGAAGTAATTTTCAAAATATCACCTTCTTTGATACCCAATTTTTCTGCATATTTTGGAGCTACAGCAACAAAATTATCCCAAGTAACTTTAGATACCGTATCTGGAAGTTCCTGCAACCATGGATTATTTGCCTTTTTACCGTTACCTAAATTGATTGTTTGATAAACCTGCAATTCAACATCATTTCCACCTTTAACCATTAACTGGTTACTGCGGTTTACAATGTTTTGAACAATAACATTTAAATCTCTACTAAATGTATTAATTGTTGCAGGTGCGTCTGCTGTTTTTATCAACCCTTTTTGAAGCAAAGCTTCCCAGCCTAGCTGTCCTGTTAAACCTGCTGCAGGAAGCAACTTGGTTTCCCAGTTATTTTTTACAAAAGCATAATAATCTTTAACCGGATTATCACCCCAAACTAAAAAACTCTGTTCTGTTTGGCGAGTATTGTAAACTGGATTAATAGTTGGCTGAACAAGCGTATAATATCCTGCAAAAATATTATCATCACCCCAACTTTCTAAATAATGGCTGTTTGGTGCGATAACTTGACACAATCTAGCCGTTTCATCACTTCGATCAGCGAAAGAAACCTTTAACCGAACTTTAGATAAAGCCTCTTTAAAGTCTTTGCTGTTGAAGTAATCGTAAACCGGATTGGCATCCATAAAAAACACAGCATCAACTTCTCCGCGTTTCATTTCATTGATAAATTCTACAAATTCTGCATCATTACCAGCATATTGGTAAGAAGGATTATCTAAATCTATAGTAGTTCCATAACTGCCCAACAGAGAATTGATTGCATTAACCAATACCTGTATGGCTACATCATTAGAACCACAAACAACCAATGCTCGTCCTTTTGCTGCTAAAAGCTCTTTTGCAACTAAAGTAATTGCTGTATCTGCAGATTTGCTGTTTAATGCTTTTGAACCAGGAAGCGTTGTGCCAGACAAAGCATTATACAAATTGATTAATGCCAGTCCTTCCTCTGAAGGTTTAACAGGAATACGTGTATCTGCATTTGTACCAGTCATGCTCATGCCAGCTTCAAACTGTACATGGCGAGACATTTTTTTATTTTGAAGAGACTTGTTGTTTCTGTTAGAAACCCATTGTCCCATAAATTCTACCGGAGAAATCCAGGTACCTAAAAAATCAGCACTGAAACTTACAATTACATCAGCTTTTTCAAAGTGATAATGCGGTAAAACTGCTTTTCCAAAACTGTTTTGATTGGCCTGAATAATTCCTGTGTAAGAAATGGCATCATAGTTAATCAGTTTTGTTGATGGAAATTTGGTGGTAAAAGAAGCAATTACTTCTTTGGTAGATGGACTATGAACAGTAGAAGCAACAATTCTGATTTTTTTACCTCTAGCACCAATAGCATTTAATTGTCCGGTTACAAACTTATCAATTGCATCCCAAGATGATTCATCACCATTCAGCATTGGGTTCTGCAAGCGAGTTGCATCATATAAATCCAAAACAGAAGCTTGTGCTTGCGCATCTAAACTACCTTTTCCAATTAAATCATCCGGGTTTCCTTCAACTTTTATCGGACGACCTTCTCTAGTTTTTACTAATATAGCCTGACCATTATAACTAGATGTATAATAGTTGGCAACTCCAGGAGTTACTTCTTCTGGTTTGATTAAGTAAGGAATTGATTTATGTACCGGAACCTTCTGGCAGGCAGCTAATGTTACTGCTCCAACACCAAATCCCAATGCTTTTAAGAAATCCCGACGCGGAGTTTTTACCGACAAGCCAGCTCCGCTCAAAATTTCTTCTATTGGAAGCGGTTCAGCAAATTCTCCTTTGTTTAGTTCTGCAAACTCAGTTGAATTATTTAATTCTTCTAAACCTTTCCAGTATTTTTTATTGCTTTCCATTTAAGCTTTATAAACTGTAATTGTAAATGCTATTTGTTAAAAATCAATAATGACATTTTCCACACTCAATACCACCTAATGATGCTGCCGTAACTTTTTCTCCACGTTTAATGCGATCATGAACATCTGTCATACGATCATAGTAAGCGTTGCCTTTATAGTTAACTTCAGTCCGTTTGTGACACTGAATACACCATTTCATAGTCAATGGAGAATATTGATAAACTTCTTGCATCTCCTGAATTTGACCATGACAAGTTTGACATCTGATACCCCCAACTTTTACGTGTTGAGAGTGATTGAAATAAGCAAAATCAGGTAAGTTGTGGATACGAACCCACTGAATTGGCTTTGCTTTAGTACTGTCATATTTCTGAGTTTGAGGATCATAACCCAAGGCATTATAAATCTTCTGAATTTCCGGTGATTCTGTTTTAACTACTTTATGGCAGTTCATACAAACGTTCAAAGACGGAATAGAAGCATTTTTACTTTTGTAAGCACCAGAGTGACAATACTGACAATCGATTTTCATCGCACCAGCATGTAACTGGTGAGAATATTTAATCGGCTGAACTGGCTGATATCCTTGATGAACGTTGGTATTCCACAAAGTAACCCAAGTCCAGCTTCCTAAACCAATAACACCGCACAATACCACAAAAAATACAAACTTTTTATTTTTAGCTAATAATTTAACAGTTGCTAAACGATCTACTGCTGGTTTGCCTGTTTCATCTTCTTCCAAATCTTCAGGTAAAACACCTTGCTTTTGTAGCAGCAATCTTTCTAAAGTACCGATAACGCGGTTTAAAACTAATATGATTAAAAAAGCAATCAGGATTACGCCAATTAAACCAAATACCATTACGTTGCTTGGACCAGAATCAGCCGGTGCTGCACCTGCAGCACCGGCTGGCGCAGCTTTTTTAGCATCTTCAATTGTTTTCCATTGCGCTTTAACATATCCCAAAATGTCTTTTACATCCTGATCGCTCAGGTTTGTAAATACACTCATTTGAGATTGATTGTACTCGTTATAAATAGTTAAAGCTTTAGGGTTTTTTGCTGCAATCAAAGCCTGATTGTTCTGTATCCATTTAATCAGATAAGCTTCATCAGGTTCCGAAGTAATGGTTGGGCCCAAAGCAGGACCAGTCATCCTGATATCAATCTTATGACAAGAACCACAATTACTGCTCTTAAACAAGGCTTCACCTTTTGCAGGATCTTGTGCATAAGCCGAATTGCCCATTGCTGCAAAACCTACAACGATGACCAGTAACCTTGAAATTTGCTTAAAAATCAATGAGATATTTCTCATAGGGTAAATTATGCTTTTAATTAATTTGAAGAACCAAAAAAGTTAGAACAGATTATATTCCTTCTTATTTCAGTTCACAAAAGTATCATTTATAAAAATACGACTGACAATGTGATGACTGTAAAAACCAATTTATAAACATTCTAAATAAAATAGAATTATGCAAATTTTATATGGTAAACGAAGCTTTATTACAATTGTTGATTTAAAATGATACTTCTTTTATCACCTAAAAATTTGTGTATGTAAATTATTGTTTTAAAATCCAGGCAAAAATTAATGGAACCACAATAGTAGCATCAGACTCTACAATAAATTTTGGCGTGTGAATGTCTAATTTTCCCCAGGTAATTTTCTCGTTTGGAACTGCACCAGAATAGGATCCGTAGGAAGTGGTAGAATCTGAAATCTGGCAGAAATAACTCCAGAACGGAATATTTTCCATCTCCAAATCCTGGTACAGCATCGGCACAACACAAATCGGAAAATCACCCGCAATACCGCCGCCAATCTGGAAAAAACCAACACCTTTTCCGCCAGAATTTTTTGGATACCAATCTGCCAGCCAGGCCATGTATTCAATACCACTTTTCATAGTGGTAGCTTTAATTTCATTTTTGATGACATAGGAAGCAAAAATATTTCCCATCGTAGAATCTTCCCAACCCGGAACTACAATCGGCAGGTTTTTTTCGGCAGCAGCCAGCATCCACGAATTCTTCGGGTCGATTTCATAATACTGCTCCAGCTCACCACTCAGTAAAATTTTGTACATGTATTCGTGCGGAAAATAACGTTCGCCCTGATCATCCGCATCTTTCCAGATTTTATAAATATGTTTTTGCAAACGACGGAAAGCTTCTTCTTCCGGAATGCAGGTATCAGTAACGCGGTTATAATGATCTTCCAGCAAATCCCACTCATCCTGCGGACTCAAATCACGATAATTAGGCACGCGTTTGTAATGAGAATGCGCCACCAGATTCATAATATCTTCTTCCAGATTGGCACCGGTGCAGGAAATAATAGCAATTTTATCTTCCCGAATCATCTCCGCCAAAGAAATTCCTAACTCGGCTGTGCTCATGGCACCCGCTAAAGTAACCATCATTTTACCGCCTTCCAGCAAGTGTGTTTCATAGCCTTTTGCCGCATCCATCAAAGCCGCAGCGTTAAAATGCAGGTAATTTTTTTCTATAAACTGAGAAATTGGTCCGCGTGTACTCATCGTTTAATTTAATTTTTTACAAAAATATACATTTTGTTTAAACGGCATTTAGATGTTTTAGGATTCGTTGCGTATAAGAAGCTAACAGTAACCGCTATCTTTGCGCCAATATCTACATGAAACGCATACTTCTTTTATCACTGTTTTTTTGCTGCGCACAATTTGCTTTCGCACAGCCGAGGTTTATCAAAAAAATGTTTTTTGAAAAAGACAGCAGTAAAAGAAGCAGTTTGCTCCCGCTTCCGCTGGTTTCATATGCACAGGAAACCGGTTTAGAAATTGGTTTTGCCGCTTTATATTCTTTTTATGCAGATACCTCAAACCATAACACCAAAGTTTCTAACATTTATCTGCCGGTTTCTTATACGTTTAAAAACCAAAGCCGCATCAGTTTAAAAACAGATTATTGGCTGCCTAACAATAATTACCATTTAACTACCGATATTGGCTATTCTGACTATCCTTTCAGTTTTTACGGTGTTGGAAATAATACCAAAGCCGCCGATAAAGATCTGCTTACTCAAAAACGTTTTCATGTGATTGCAGGTGCCGAGAAAGCTGTTTTTACCCATGTTTTTTTAGGATTGAATGTTGATTTTGAAAATTATTCATTTAATAATGACCAGCCGGGAGGCATTTTTTCCAGCCAAACTTTTCGCGGTTCACAAGGCGGCGGCTCTTTATTGTACGGCCCAAGTTTAATTTTTGATAACCGCAACACCAATACTTATACCCTAAAAGGTTGGTACGTAAATTTGAATGGCGGTATTGTAAATAATTTATACAAAACCAATTACAACGGCGGCTATCTTAACTTTGATTTTAGGCAATTTACTTCTTTATCCAAACGATTTGTGCTGGCTTTTAACGGCAGTTATGAGTTTACGCTGGGCAACAGAACGCCGTTTTATTTGCTGCAAACTTTGGGCAATGATCAGTTGATGCGGGGTTATTACAGTGGCCGTTTTCGGGACAAAGATATTATTGCACTGCAATCAGAACTGCGTTACCGTTTAAGCGACCGCGTTGCCGTAGTTGGTTTTGGCGGAACAGGAACCGTTTACAATAATAATTTCGACTTCAATCAACTGAAACCTAATTATGGCGGCGGCCTGCGTTATTTTTTTGATGTAGAAAAAGGCATCAGCATCCGTGCAGATTACGGCATTGGTGAGAAACCTGCAGGTGAAAAACGGCAATCCGGCTTTTATTTAAGTTTAGGCGAAGCTTTTTAGGCAATAAAAGAAGCATTGTTGAAAAGCGGACGAGGATTTAAGACTCATCAAATTTTCAAAATCGCACCTTAAAATCTTCCTTTACCTGATCTTTTTTGAAGAAAACCAATCCAATCCAAAACAAATCAACCGTAACCGAAACCTGAGGATGTTGTTTAATTTTTTTCCAGGCCGATTTCATGCCTTCGCTCCAGTAAATATCATCAAAAATGATCATGGTTTTATCGTGCGCTTTTGGCAAAATCCAGTCAAAATAACGCAAAGTTGCTTCTTCAGTATGGTTTCCATCAATAAAAATAAAATCAATCTGGCTAACTTTTTCTAACAATTCCGGTAAAACAGCATCAAAGTTTCCAACGCGTAAATTAATGTTTTTAGCTTCCGAAATCTGGAAATTTTTGGTGGCCACATCGGCAATTTCCTGGCAGCCTTCAATGGTGGTTAGTTGTGCCGATGGATTTGCCTGGTGCAGATATAAAGAAGTTACGCCTAAACAAGTGCCCAGCTCAATCAGCGTTTTCGGTTTCAGATGTTCTATCAAACGGAAAAGCAGTTGTGCCAAACGCGGTGTTTTTAATGCATTCTTGGCAATCTGGCGTACTTCTTTTACCTGGTTTTTATTGATATGCGAACCGGCGCCCAAATCAACCACCATTACTTTGGTTTTGCTTTGCAACAGTTGCTGGCGTATCTGTTCTATTGGCAGATATTCTGTTTTGGCATCAAAATCGTATATTACGTTATCAATAAGCTCATAAACAAAAGGCGAATGCACACCATGACGGTTTTTTGCAGTGAAATAATGCCGAACATAATCGCGTGCAAATCTCCAGTTGACCATGAGTCAAAGATAATTTATATTTGAAATAATTGCTTTTAATAGCGGAGGTTTTATGCTTAATCCAACAGAAATAAATTCATTAGTAAAATTGCTTGATGATCCCGATCAGGAAATTTTTAAGCATGTGCATGGCAAATTGTTTTCTTACGGTGCCGAAGTGATCAGCCATCTGGAAGCTGCTTTTGAAAGTGCTTTCGATCCGCTTTTGCAGGAACGCATTGCCGAACTGGTGCACGAAATCCAGTTTTCCAACCTTAAAAACGATTTAAAACTGTGGTGCCAAAGCGGTGCATTTGATTTGCTGCGGGGCGCTTTAATCCTCAACAAATACCAGTATCCGGATTTAGACGAGCAGAAAATCATCAACGAAATTGAAGCCATCAAGCGTGATATCTGGCTGCAATTGCTTTATGAAAGCAGCGCGGTAGAAAAAATCAAGCTGATGAACCACGTTTTTTACAATATTTATGGTTTTAGCGGCAACACGGCTAATCATAACGATCCGCAGAATTCGTATCTGAGTCAAGTGATTGAAATGAAGAGGGGCAA
>JBPBQN010000018.1:0-15271 GCA_050954865.1 Janthinobacterium lividum
TAAAGAACTGGTTAATTTTATGCACGGAGAAATCAGTGTTAAAAGCAGTATCGGCAAAGGATCGGAGTTTTTGGTTACACTTCCTTATGAACAATAATAAATGAGTAAAGAAATAAAAATTGCGCTGGTAGAAGATGATGAAAATTTGCGTTTTCTGGTAGCCGAACGTTTAGAAGCCGAAGGTTATAGGGTTGTAGAAGCCGCAGATGGTTTAACTGCCGAGAAAATGATATTGGAAGAACAGCCGGATATTGTTTTGCTGGACTGGATGCTGCCCGGCAAGCAAGGCGCAGATGTTTGTCAGGAAATTCGCAGTAAAGGTTATGATAAACTGGTGATTATGCTAACAGCCAAGGAGCAGGACGTAGACAAAATTGAAGCTTATAACGTTGGTGTTTCTGATTATGTAACTAAACCGTTTAACATGGATGTGCTTACCGCTTTGATCGAAAATAAAGTGCGTTATAAATTGAGCAATGATAAATCGGAAACGTACAAATTTGCTAACATGGAACATCAGCCCAACACGCACACGCTAATTAAAGCCGGCCGAAAAGTAGAGCTGACGATTTTAGAAAACCGGATTTTGCTGTACTTCTTGAAAAACCGCAACAAAGTAATCCACCGCGAAGAACTGATGATGGAAGTTTGGGGTTATAACGCCGATGTGAATACCAGAACTTTGGATATGCACATTGTACGTTTGCGTAAAAAGATTGAAGAAAACCCGGATTCACCACAGTTTTTGCAAACCGTTAGAGGGATTGGTTATAAGTTTGTGCTGGAGTAAGCAATGCTTCTTTTATCGGTATTTTTTCGATAAAAAACTTTTCCGATACGGTTAATATGTTCTTTTAAATCAGGAGAATTTAATTTGCTGAAAATTGAAATATCAAATAAATAGGGTGTGTCCAAATCATCAATATCCCAACTCACTTTAGAAAGGATAGAATCAATTAGACTTTCGCCTTTTAAAGTTATGTCTATGTCTGATCCGTTTCTGTAATTTCCTTTTGCCCGTGAACCATAAATAATCACTTCTTCTACTTCCGGATATTTTATAAATACAGAATTGATTTTTTCTATCGTTTCTGGTTTTAACCCGAATTTCATAGTAACTTTTTCATTTTATTAAAAAAATCTGCAAATAAAGGAAAATATAGATTTACAATTTTTTCATATTCAACTTCCAAAATATTTTCGTGATAAGTGTGTACAGTTTTATTTCGGCTTTCTATCATGTCCATCCAAACTTGACCCTCACTGAGTAAATCTTTATTAAAAGCTTCTCTTGTTGCACTTCTTGGTCCAGAAACATTTTGAAAGCCTTCATATTCTAAGAAGTCTTTCATTACTTTCCAAGCTAATTCATGTGTAAACTCAAAACGTTGAATAATCCCTTCTTTTATAATGTCGATTGGATCGTCAGCATTATTTTCTATCGCTTCTGTAAACTGGCTTAACGCTTTTTCAAAATTGACAAACCGCTGTTGCCAACGCACGTCTTTTGGTTTTTCCATAAATCAAAATAAACAAAAAATAATCATCAAAATCCATTGTAAAATCAGAACGCCATCAACATAAAAAAAATAGTAGTATTCATTTTTTTCAAATTTGGATCGAAAGATGAGCCAGCCAGCCAGCAAAATAGTAATGGTTAGGGCGAAAAAGTTGTGATCAAAACCATGATCTTGGAACAGAAACAGCAAGATTAAATACCCAATTAGCAAAATCTGGCACAACAAGTAAGCGTTTTTCTCACCAAAAACTACAGGAACAGTTTTTAAGCCGAGTTTACGATCCTGGAATAAATCGCGGATATCAAACGGAATGGCCATCGCTGTAATAAACAAGAATCTTTTAGCTGATAAAAGCAGTATATCTCTTTTAGAAATCGTAATATGATGGATATTTTGTGCTTCGAATATTGGTAAAAGTACGACACTTAATGCCCATGTAAAACCAATCAGCAATAGTTTTAATCCCGCAATATTGCGCAAACCAAATCTCTGTTTCCCGGAAGAAAACATTGGCATACCATAACCTACTGATAATAAGGAAAGGGAAATTAGTAAATATCTGGATGCAACGGAAACCAAAAAAAACAGTGGTAAAAGAAGTATCGCCGAAACTAAGGTAACTGCCACCATCAACTTATACTTGCCAAAAAACCATCGTACGCGCTTTAAAGGCGAGCTTTCTGCATGTTTAGGTTTGCTTAATAATATGCTGAAATTGTAGATAAAAAGCGTGGAAAGAAATAAGATTGCTAAAACTGAATAAACCGGTTGATAACCGATCAGCATAAATGTAACCAATCCCTGCGCTACAGCGCATAGCGCCATAAACAGGTTGCTGAACAGCAAAGCGTCAAAAGCAGAATAAAGTAGTTTCCTCACGTAATTTTGAAAACCAAATATGCTGCTAATTGATTAAGAATTTTTTACAGAATTTGGATTTACACCTGATTTAAATTGAAAAATGGTGATTTCCGGTAAAATTCCAACTCTGCCGGGATAACCTAAAAAGCCGTAACCCACATTTACATACAATTGCTGATTATTTTGCTGATAATGGCCGGCCCATTCTTTATAAATATATTGCACCGGGCTCCATTGAAAATGCGGTAACCGGACACCAAATTGCATTCCGTGCGTATGGCCGGAAAACATCATGTCAATTTGCGGATATTGTGGCAAAACCTGAGCCTGCCAATGCGAAGGATCATGCGATAAAAGAAGCTTTACGGGCAAATCATCAGTGTTTTTAGTGGCCAGATCCATGCGGCCGTATTTGGGAAAACGGCTTAATGCGCCCCAGTTTTGAATGCCTAAAATACCAATTTCTTCACCATCAACTTTTAAGCGGCGGTTTTCATCCATCAATAAATTGTAACCCATATTTTTGTGAACCGTGAGCATGTCCTGCAAATTTTTCCGTTTGGCTTCGATGGAATTCCAGGTGAAATAATCGCCATAATCATGATTTCCCAACGTAGAAAAAACGCCCAAAGGTGCTTTTACTTTGGAGAAGATATCCGTGTAATGCCGCACTTCACTGGTTTGATTGTTTACTAAATCGCCCGTAAAAAATATAAAATCCGGTTTTTCTTTCAGCAATAATTCAACTCCGCCTAAAACTGCTTTTTTATTGTAAAAACTGCCGGAATGAATATCGGAAATCTGTCCCATCCGGATTCCGTCAAAAGCTTTTGGAAGATTAGGCAGATAAATGGTTTGCCTACGAACCCGATAATCATAAGCACCGGAAATAATGCCGTAAGAAAGCGAAGCCAGGGGAAGCGATGCTGTAATTAAACCAGCCTTCATCAAAAATTCTGAGCGTGGAATATGTTCTGGTTTGGGCTGACTTGCCGGAAATTCTGGCTCCGGTTTTTTATATTTTCGGGCGATCCATAAAAAAATTCGACGTACGTCATCCACCAAAATAAATGGCAGTAAAAATACTTTGACAACCAACAGCAGGAAAAAAACCAACAGAATTGCTGCTCTCGGCCCAACACCAATATTAAAATAAACAGACAAAAAAACGCCGGCAATCCCAAATAAAGAAATTGTCCAGAAAATAGCGGTAAAGCGTTTTACAAAGCGAAAACTGTACTTTCTAAGCGTGCCGCGGATACCGTTTATAATATAAAAATCGGCGAGCAACAATAAAGTGCAAACGCCGATTAAAACAAATGGATTAGTCATTCAGAAAAAATGCCGGTAAAAGAAGTATTAATAACGATCGTCTAAATCCATGTCATCATCTTTTGGCATGTTAAACAAGCTGTCAAACATGTCAGAAAACGCATAACCATTATCCAGATAACCTTTATTTACTTGTGAGAATTCGGCTAAACCATGCAAAACAAACTCCATTAAAAGCAACTGGTTATTTTCAGAAACGCCAGGCTGATTCTTTTTAACAATTTCTTTTAAACCCGGAACAGACAACAACAGCTTTTTATATTCTTGGGCAGGCAAATCATCAATAATAGAGATATTATTACCGGCACTAAACCAGTTTATAATTTCGGCATACGGATTTGGTTTTTTGCTTTTCTTCGCTTTTTCCGGTTCCGGGAAGTATTTCAGCAACAAAGTTTTGATCGCTTTTCCAACCAAAATATTAGCCACTTTTGCCGGACCTTCCAATTCGCCTTCGTAAACCAATTCTATTTTTCCAGTGATGGCCGGAATTACGCCTAGGAAATCAGAAATGCGGACGAACGTATTTTTTTCATGGTTGATCAACATTCTGCGTTCTGCGTTGCTAATCAAATTTTCGTAAGCAGAAATGGTTAAACGTGCAGAAACACCAGATTTTTTATCAATATATTCAGAATTTCGCGCTTCAAAAGCAATTTGTTCTACCAAATCTTTTACCAAATCATCGGCTTCAATAGCAGATTTTTGTTCTTTGGTGAGCGAAGCTTCCTGCTGTGTAATCTGGCGTGAAATTTCAACAGTGCGCGGATAATGCGTTAAGATCTGACTTTCAATCCTGTCTTTTAATGGCGTAACGATAGAACCGCGATTGGTATAGTCTTCCGGATTTGCAGTAAATACAAACTGCAAATCCAAAGGCAAACGCAATTTAAATCCGCGGATCTGAATATCTTTTTCCTGCAAAATATTGAACAAGGCAACTTGGATACGCGCTTGTAAATCCGGCAATTCGTTAATTACGAAAATGCCACGATGCGCACGCGGAATCAAACCAAAATGAATTACGCGTTCATCAGAATACGTCAGTTTCATTGTTGCGGCTTTAATTGGATCAACATCACCAATCAAATCAGCAACGGTAACATCCGGCGTAGCTAATTTCTCAGTGTAACGCTCCGAACGATGCAGCCAGGCAATCTGTGTATCATCTCCTTTAGTTTCTACTTCATTTCTGGCAAACCAGGAAATTGGTTCCAATGGATCATCAAATAACTCAGAACCAGCAATGTACGGCACATATTCGTCCAGCAAATTTACCATCAAACGGGCGATACGCGTTTTTGCCTGTCCGCGTAAACCTAAAAGCAAAATGTTGTGGCGGGATAAAATAGCAGTTTGCAAATCAGGCATTACGGTATCTTCAAAACCGATAATACCTTCAAAACCGTTTTCTTTTTGCTGTAATTGTTTGATCAGGTTTTCACGAAGTTCTTCTTTTACTGATCTGGATTTATATCCGCTTTGTTTTAATTCTCTAAGCGTGCTGATGTTATTCATATTTTTAGAAGTCCGGAAAAACCGGAATTTATAGTTTTTTAATTTTCAGTCTGAAACTTAAACTGTTCAATGATTTTATGCCGATAAAAGAAGCATTGCTACTTTCTATTTTATCTTACAGTTTTTCTGCGGTTACGAATATAATCTTCAAAAATGTATTCGCCTAAACCATTTAATGAACTGTAAAAAGCTTTACCGCCGTTGGTTTCGGTGAATTTACGTACAAATTGTTGCAGATAAGGATCTTTCGCAATCATAAACGTTGTAATCGGTATTTTTAAACGTTTGCATTGCGCTGCCATATTCAGTGTTTTATTAACCACTTTTCTGTCCAAACCAACGCTGTTTTTATAATACTTTAATCCTTCTTTCAGGCAAGTTGGTTTGCCATCGGTAATCATAAAAATCTGTTTATTTTGAGTTTTCCTCCGGCGAAGTAAATCCGTAGCCAACTCTAAACCTGCGTAAGTATTGGTATGATACGGGCCAACCTGCAAATAAGGCAAATCCTGCAAAGTAATCGGCCAGGCATCGTTACCAAAAACAACAATATCCAAAGTGTCTTTCGGGTATTTTGTTCTGATCAGTTCAGCCAGCGCCATCGCAACTTTTTTTGCTGGCGTGATGCGATCTTCTCCATACAAAATCATGGAATGCGAAATATCGATCATTAAAACCGTAGAAGTCAACACTTTAAAGTCCATTTCTTCTACTTCAAGATCTTTTTCCGTCATTCTGAAATCGCCGATTCCGTGATTAACCTGAGCATTGTGGATGGATTGCGTCATGTCAATCTGATCCAAACTATCACCAAATTCATATTCACGGCGTTCAGAGTTTTTCTCATCGCCTTGACCAGAAAGCGGCGAACGGTGATTGCCTTTTCCGGCTTTTTTCAGCTTGCCAAAAATCTCTTCTAAAGCAGATTGACGGATACTTTGTTCTGTTTTTCCGGTGATTTTAAACTCACCATTTTGCTTGTCTTCATCCAGATAACCTTTTTGTTTCAGGTCATCAATAAAGTTGCCCATGCCATACTCATCGTTGGTCATGTTGTATTGTTTGTCCAGCTCATTCATCCAAGCCAATGCTTCGCCTGCATCACCGGCCGTATAATTGAGCAATTCGAGAAACAATTTCATTAAATCATCAAAACCGCCTTTGGGTAATTGATTGGGAATATATTTTGAGAAACCGAAACCACGCATTTTTTTAACCTTTCGTTTTAATTAACGGACAATTTGTTGGATTAGTTTGATATGATCTGGCAAAGCAAAAAACTTGTCAGCCAAATGACAAGCCACAGCTTTTTCAAAGCTACAAAGTTAAGTTACGCTTTTATTATTGAAACAGCAGGTTTATACTTCTTTTATCGCCTTAATTTTTTGCTGATCATAAACCGGATTTGCACCATTGCTTCCCGCCACAAAAGCACCAATGGCCGAAGCGTTTATCAAAATTTCTTTCATCGGCTGCTGCTTCAACATTCCGGCGATAAAAGTTGCCAAAAAAGAATCTCCGGCACCAACCGTATCTGCAACTTTAACTTTAAAACCCGGATGCCTGTAAAATTTGTGTAGATGCATCACCACGCAGCCATGTTCGCCAAGCGTTACGCAAACAGTTTTAGTGTGATAGCGATTGCTAAAAGCTTTCATTTTATCTTCCAACGACAGGTTTTTTTCAGTTTCGGTAGATAAAAAATCCAGTTCCTCATCATTCATTTTTACCATATCTGCTTTTTGTGCCAACGTTGAAATTATGTTTTGCGTAAAATGTGGCGGTCGCAAGTTCACATCAAAAATTTTGTACACAGGTTTTTCCAGCAGTTGCAGCAAAGTGTTTAAACTTGTTTTGGTGCGGCAGGCCAAGCTTCCATACACAATCATTTCAAACGGAAATGCTTCTTTTACCAGTGTATTTTCAGGCTGAATATTGTCCCAGGAAACAGGTTCAGGAATCGTATATTTTGCCTGCTGGTTCTCATCCAAAGCAACCGTAACCAAACAAGTTGGCAATGCTGCATCGCGTTGAATTAAACCCGTTGGGAAATTTTGTTTTTGCAGATAAGCAAACAACTCATCGCCTAAATCATCTTCGCCAATACGAGTTAACATTTGCACCGAGATCTGCTGCTGTAAAAGATGCATCGCCACATTCATCGGCGCACCGCCGGCTTTTTTCTCCGTTCCAAAACCATCCCACAAAACCTCGCCAAAACACAAAACCTGATTATTCATTTATAAACGTAAAACTTATAACTTAAAACGTAAAACAAATTTTATACTATTTTTAGGCGATGAAAAAGTTGTTTTTATTTTCCCTGATGCTGTTTTTAGCCGCCTTTTCTTTTGGGCAGGATAAGCGCGCCATTTCAAACCTGCTCGAAAAACAGCGTTTGGCCTGGAACCGCGGCGATCTGGACGGCTACATGCAAGGTTACTGGAAATCTGATTCGTTGGTTTTTGTAGGAAAATCCGGACCGAAATACGGCTGGAAAACCACGCTGGATAACTATAAAAAAAGCTATCCTGATGATTCTGCCATGGGAATTTTAACGTTTAACATTCTGCAAATCAATGTAATCGACTTAAAAAATGCGTTTGTTTTGGGCGGATGGAAATTAAAACGTGATGCTGATGAGCCGCAAGGATTTTTTACGCTATGGCTGAAAAGGATTAAAGGCGAATGGAAAATTGTTTCGGATCATTCTTCTTAACAGAAACAATTAACCGGTTTTTGCTTTTTGTTGCTAATGAAACTTCCTTTTGATCTTGATACCGTTTTGGCGCGAATAGAAAAAGCCGTTGCCGCTTACCCAAAAGCTGCCATGTTTGATTTGTACGAACGCGGTTACAACACTTTGTTTGAGCAGCTGATTTCCTGCATCATTTCGGTACGTACATTGGATGAAACTACAATTCCGGTTTCGTTGAAATTATTTGCCCAGGCCAGAACTCCGGAAGCGATGCTTCTTTTACCACATGAAAATTTGGTTCAGTTGTTATTGGGCAGCACTTTCCCCGGACAAAAAGCAGATACGATTTCAGGCATTTCAAAAATTGCCGTGGAGCAATACAATGGAAACTTGCCCGCAACTTTTGAAGGTTTAACAGCTCTAAAAGGTGTTGGACCGAAATGTGCCAATTTAGCTTTAGGTGTTGCCGCAAAGTTACCGGGAATTAGTGTAGATATTCATGTACACCGCGTGGTTAACCGCTGGGGAATTACCAAAACCGCACAACCAGAGCAAACCATGATTTTCCTGCAAAAAAATATTCCGCAGGAAAAATGGATAGATATTAACCGTTTGCTGATGCCTTTTGGTAAGCATATTTGTACTGGTAGTTTGCCGCATTGTTCAACTTGTCCGGTTTTGGAGTATTGTGAACAGGTTGGCGTGACGAAGCATCGGTAGATTTTATGGTGGATTTGGTTACAATACAAATTATGCGCTTTGTCATTCCGACGATAGGAGGGATCTTATTAAAGCGAAATAATTTATGCCGATAAAAGAAGTATTGATTTGAATATGATTTCTCCCTTTGGTCGAAATGACAAAGGGCCAGATTCAGAATTGTAATTCTGAATCTGGCCCTAAATAACAATTATTATAATAATTGTTATGATGTTATGTCGAAACAAGTTCGGCATAACAAAAAACAGTTATTATCTCGGGCTTCCTGCTGCCAGTGCTTGTTCTGCCCATTTTACAGCCAGTTCCTCGCGAAATTTGGCATATGGTGCTTTCAAAGCCATTTTTAAAACGCTGTCTACGCCACCTTTTACAGCTAAATTGCACAAGCTGGCCACTTTCCGGCTGATGGAAGCATCCCAAGCGCGCAAGCTCAATGAGTAAGAACCATCCAGATATTTCATCCAGTGCCAGTAACCGGTTGGCATAAATAAAGTGTCTCCATGTTCCAGAAAAACTTCCTGACCTTCCACACCTTTTAAAGCCGGGAATTTGTTAAAATCCGGGTTTGCTACATCATAATCCTCCAAAGCATAAGTAGCATTCGGAATGCAATATAAACGGCGTTTCCATTTGTTTTCAAACAAAATTACATGCTTGCGGCCGCCAAAATGCGTATGGAAAATGTGCGGCAAATCAATATCGTAATGCAGGAAAGTAACCGAATTTGATCCGCCAAAAAACATGGCTGGCATGCTTTCTAAAAATCCGCCCATCAAATCTTTCGGCAAAACAATATCATTTAGCAGTTGCGGTGCCTGTTTAAAAATGTTGAAAAAGAAAATGCGCAGTTCTGTTGGCTGCGTTTTGATCATATCGATATAATCTGCAAACTTCATTTCAGCCGCAGCAGCATTAATTGGTTTGGAAGGATCAGCTTTAGAATTATCATAAAGCGGAACCATTTTATCGCCCACAGCTGCTTTCATGTATTCCGGTGTCCACTTTTCTCGGGCTGGCCAATCTTCAGTCAATCCTTTGATTACTAAAGGCTTGCGTTTGGCAAGGTATTCTTTTTGAAAAGTTATCGGATCAATTGTATCAACCGTATCAACCGGTTTAAGTATAAAACTCATTATTATCAGGTTAAGGTGCTGCTAAAGTGTGGGTAAATTTAGCCAATAAATTTAACCTGATAAAAGAAGTATGTGCAATTTGGTTATACAAATCAATTATTACAAAGCAACGATTATTGCGGCTGATGCTCGGCCAAAGCTTTTTCGGCACGTTCAATCGCGGTTTGCTCTTTCCAATCCATGTATTTAGTTTTGAACCTCGCTTTCATCAGATTATCAAACTTCCGCTGAATAGTTAAATTGTACAAGCTTTTTGCTTTGATAGCCCAGGATTTGTCCCATGCACGCAGCGAAATAGAAAAAGAACCATCCAGATATTTCATCCAATGCCAGTAACCGGTTGGCATAAACAACGTTTCGCCATGCTCTAAAACGGTTTCCTGGCCTTCAATTCCATCCAAAGCCGGGAATTTTTCAAAATCCGGATGTTCCACATCATAATCTTCCAGTGCATAAGTAGCAAGCGGAAGTGCGTACAAACGTTCTTTCCATTTATAATCAAACAAAATTACATGCTTGCGACCGTTAAAATGCGTATGGAAAATATGCGCCAGATCAATATCATAATGCAGAAATGTAACCGAACCTTTTCCGCCAAAAAACATGTTCGGATATTTATCTAAAAAACCGCCTATTAAATCCGTTGGTGATCGGTAATCTTCCAGCAGTTTTGGTGCTTCTTTTATCGGGTCAAATAAAAAAATGCGTAAATCGGTGGGTTTGTTTTGGATCAAATCAATGTAATCACCAAACTTCATTTCGGCAGCAGAAGCGTTAATTGGTTTTGTGGGATCAGCTTTGGCACTGTCGTAAAGTGGAACGATTTTATCGCCCACAACTTCTTTTAAATATTCGAAAGTCCATTTTTGCAAAGCAGGCCAGGTTTCGGTTGCTTGCTTGATAACTAAAGGTTTGCGCGGAATAAGATAATTGTTAATAAAATCATCTTTATTAATATGATCTACACGATCTATTTGAGAGAGTTTAAAGCCCATTTTCTTAACTTTATTTTTACGCTGCAAAGATTGTACAAAACCCACTTTTTAAATGTTTAAACATTATTTTTTGAAAATATGCTGACAAAAGAAAACTCAGCATAAAGCCTGCTAAAGTATCAGAATAAAAGATTTTACAAAAAAAGCTGTGCCGCAATATAATCCGCATATAATTTTCCTTCGCGGCTTAAAGTTAAAAGCTGATTGTTTTGGATAAGCCAGTTTTTAGCGAGAAACGGACGCGCTTCTTTTAGTATTTCTGCAGAAGCCTGAATACCCAACTGATTGGCCTGATCCAGATTTAATCCTTTGCAGGTACGAAGCGAAGTCATGATATATTCATTCACCCGGTTTTGAGTTGATAAAATTTCCAGCGTAAAAGGAATTTGATTTTGATTGAGCGCAATTAAATATTGCTGATTATTTGCCACATTCCATTGCCGTGTTTCGCCGTTAAAAGAATGCGCAGACGGACCGATTCCCAAATATTTTACACCTTCCCAGTAATTAGAATTGTGGCGCGAATGGTTTCCAGGCAAAGAAAAATTTGAAATTTCATAGTGCTCAAAACCATTATTTTCGGCCTGATCCATCAAAAACTCAAACTGCATTGCGCTTTGTTCATCGTTCATGGCGGGCTGCTTTTTTTTGCTGATAAAAGAAGCAAGTGCCGTTTGCGGTTCCACCGTCATGCTGTATGCAGAAAGATGCGGAATTTTCAGTTCAAAAAACTGCTCTAAATTGTATTGCCATTTGGTTTGCGTAAGCAGCGGATAACCATAAATCAGATCAATGGTAATGTTTTCAAATCCCTGATCCTGTGCTGTTTTTATCGAGGTAAAAGCTTCAACGGCATTATGCGCGCGGTTCATCCAAACCAAATCTTCCTCAAAAAAAGACTGCACGCCAATGCTGAAACGGTTGATTGGTGTTTGTTTGAGGGCGAAGATTTTCTGCGGAAAGAGATCATCCGGATTAGCTTCCAACGTAATTTCTGCATCTGCTTTTACGGAGAAATTTGTAAAAACCACTTCCAGCAAAGCATTGATTTCCGAAGTTTCCAACACAGAAGGTGTTCCGCCGCCAAAGTAAATTGTTTCTATCGTTTCGCCTTGCAGATACTGTTTTTGCAGAATGATTTCCTGCTGCAAAGCCTGTAAAATTTCAGTTTTATATTTAAACGAGTTGCTGAAATGAAAATCGCAGTAATGGCAGGCGCGTCTGCAAAAAGGAATGTGGATGTAGATACCGGCCAAATCGAAATACTTAAATTTAAATAACCTACAAAAGTATTCATAATATTAATTAGGAAAGGATTAATCAGTGATGAACTTTACTTTAACTCTTGATAAATAAAACTTTTTCTTTTGCGGATCGCTGTTGTTAAAATATGATAATATATATAATATTTGTGCGGTTGTAAAAAAGCTTGTCTCAAAAGAGCTTTTTCCAAATTGGTAACAATTTCAACATATTTATAAATCTTAACTGTAATAGAAGTAAGATCATCGTAAATTCAAACCAAATTAAACTCTTGTCTAAGATTAACTCTGGTAAAGTTTTATGCACAGTTTCAGAACAGCTAAATTTGTATCTTTTTACGAAATATTTTCTGAATGTATGATGTTAAATTTAATTAAAAGTAAACTAAATTGTAATTGATTATCAATAAGTTAACTTATTTTAAGTTTTATATTTGCCTAACCTTAACTTATAATATGACGTAATAAACTGCAATAAAAAAGGTATTGACTGGTTAATGGTAAAGTAAAACCATGCTGTTTTTAGCCAGTCAAAAACAAAACAAGTAATAAAAGCGGGCTTTATGCAGATATTAATTTTTACTACAGTTTTTTTCCCTCTACGGGGCGGAATCGAGAACTTAACGCTTAATTTATGCAGAGAATTTATTGATAAAGGCCACGAGGTTAAGGTAATTGCTTACCAAAAACAAAGGGAAGTATTGCCTGATATTGATGTTTACTATGCACCGGGATTCACTAAAACGCTGGAGTTATTTTCGTGGTGCAAAGTATATTATATGCCAAATATATCTTTAAGAGGTATCTGGCCGTTGTTGCTTAGTCCGCGTAAAAGGTGGATTATTTCGCAAAATGATTTCTCGCTCACCAATAAAAAAAATCTGCTTTCGTTTATCAAATTATTTTTGATCAAATTTTCTTCAGAAAACATTTCAGTTAGCAAAAGTGTGGCCACTTCGCTGGGCACGCCATCCGAAATTATTTACAATTGTTATGATGATACCGCTTTCAAAACAAACCCGAAATCAGAACGCGTGCTTGATTTTGTTTTTGTAGGAAGATTGGTTACACAAAAAGGCTGTGATACATTGATCAGGGCTTGTTATGATTTAAATTTGCCGTTTAAACTAACCATTGTGGGCGACGGGCCGGAAATGAACCGCCTAAAAACCATGGCCGAACAATTAGAGCTGACCGAACATATTACTTTTACCGGAACGCTGAAAAGTAACGAAATTGTGGAAGTTTTAAATCAGCATAAGGTACTGGTAATTCCTTCAAACGGTAAAGAAGGTTTTGGTATTGTAGCTCTAGAAGGTTTGGCCTGTGGATGCCGTATAATTGCCTCAGATTCTGGTGGTTTGGCAGAAGCGGTAGGCGATTTTGGAAAATTGTTTCAGCCCGGTGATGTGCATGCATTAAATGGCCTGCTAAAAGAAGCATTGCTGAATATTAACCAGCCCAATTATCAGCCCGAAGAACTTGAAGTTTATTTGGATAATTACAAAACCCATATTGTTGCCCAAAAATATCTGTCGGTTTTTGAAAGTGCTGCTTAAATCGCCCCAAATTTTACCTATTAAAAGAAGTATTCCTGCTATTAAAGTTTGCAGGTAAAAAGATAGATTGATTGGCAACCTGATCACCAATATCTAGCTTTAAAGCATCTGTTTTATTGGTAAAATAGATGATTCCTTCCACCCGATCCATATTTTGATCGATCAGTTTTACAAATCCAACCCAAAAAGTTAAACCAAAAATTTCGGTACAAATAATCTGTTCAACTTCCAAAACGGTGCAATGTTGATTTATATTCATGGTTACGTTTTTAAATTGATTTGGACTGATCTGTTGCAATTGGTTTATTTTATACGTAATATATTTGATCGGGTTAAACAATTTTCGTTTTTGATAACAACTCCTTTCGATATCTCAAATAAGATTAATATTGGGTAAAAAAACGTTATAAATTATAGTGTTCTGTGTGTTGAATTAAGTTTAATGCTGATAGCTTTGCCTGATATTATAACCGGGCTTATACTTCTTTTATCACACAAAATTCTACAAGCAGATATTCGTTGTTCATGCAAAAACAATCAGTTTTAACCGTCCTGATTTCATTTTTTTACGCTGTTACTTTCGCACAAACAACTTATTTTGAAGTGCCCAAAAGAGGCATTACCAGCTGGCAGCCAGCCGTTAGTTGGGAGCATTCACTACTAAGCGGAAACGGAACAATGGGCGCATTGGTTATTGGCCGGGCAGCAATCTCAACTCAAACCTGATCCGCAGCATTGTTCCGGGTGATAATAACACGGTTTGGATCGGCACAGATCATGGCGGCATCAACATCATCAACACCACAACTAACCAAATTGATTATTTGGTGAATCGTGTGGATGATTTGAAATCTTTACGCGGCAATTCTGTAGTGCTTTATAAAGATAACACCGGCATTATTTGGGCCGGCACAACCAAACAAGGTATAAGTTATTATCATAAAGGTATAATCCAGTTTCCGCTGGTGCGCCATTACATTTCTGATAGCAACAGTTTGCCTTATGAAGATGTGGATTGTTTTGTGGAAGATACAAACGGAAATTTCTGGATTGGCACCAACGGCGGCGGTTTGCTTTTTTACAACATCAAAACCAAAAAATACAGTTGGTATAAGCATGATGCTGCACAGCCAAACAGCTTGTCAAATGATATTGTAATTAGTTTGTGCCTTGATCATGACCAAAAACTGTGGATCGGTACTTATTTTGGCGGTTTAGACCGATTGGAAAACGGCCGTTTTGTGCATTATCGCCATCAGGATAATGTTCCAAGTTCGTTGTCTGATGATCGGGTTTTTACCATTATTGAAGACTCTGCCAATCAACTCTGGGCCGGAACTTTTAGTGGCGGAATGAATATTTATGATCCGCATAGCAACCAGTTTAAGCATCCAAAATATTCGGCTGTATCCAATTATACAGGTGTTATTTTTGAAGACAAGCAAAAAAATACCTGGATTGGCCGCGATAAAGGAATTGATGTAATTAACAAAAGCACCGGTTTGGTAAAACATTATACGTATCAACCAAAAAAATAACTCGCTGGTTGCCAATGATGTAAACTGTATTATTCAGGATCGTAATGGTTTAATGTGGATTGGTACGAAAGATGGCATAAGTATATTAAATGCGCAAACAGACCAGTTTATCAACATTCAGGAAAAACAAGGTTT
>JBPBQN010000019.1:0-14753 GCA_050954865.1 Janthinobacterium lividum
GCTTCTACAATTAATCCAGGCAAACCATTTAGTTTCCAAGGGCCGCTGCGAAAAGGCAAAGCTGCACAAAACCACGCTTCGTAATTTCTTCCTTTGAATGTAGTAGTTGCTTTCTGGCAATGTAAACTACCAAAGCTTGTTGTATCCGAAGTAATTTTCCAGTTGATAACCGGCAAAGCTTCATCCAGTAAATAAATATTAATAATTTTCTCCTGCCTGATGAGCTTTTTCTCTGCCTGATACTGATAAATTTTAGTAGCGGAACCACGCGGACCGCCAATCCCGGCAAAATTTATCATGCCTGTTGTGCCGGAATTGGCGGTTTCGGCAATTAGCTTTTTCATTTTCGCATCGTGCAAACGCTGATCTTCACTTCGGTAAACACTTGCATTTTTACCGATTAGCAATTCCATGTTTTCGGTATAAATAGTTGTTCTGTTGGTTGTATCGCGCAGGTGCGAAAAATTATATTTAACCAAAGCAACAGCTTGATCTGGTTTTTGCGCGATGGCCAATTGTACAATCCAAAAAATAGACGATAAAAGAAGTATTGTTTTTTTCATAAGAGAAAATTTAAATAAACTTTAAGTAGTTATTTTTCAGGCAGCTCAATCGGATTATTGATTTTTTTGCTGAAACTAAAATCCGGACTGGCTATATGAATTGAACTGATTCTGGAAGCATCAATAGCATCTAAAGGAGAGCTGGAACTTTTGCCTGCAACTTTAGACAATGCTGAAAGATTGGTTTTTGCTACTTGTTGTAATTTTTCAAATTCCTTCTGCGTAGTATAAATGGCATCTTCCGGTAATTTTACCATTAGTTTTTGATTAGTTATTTGCTCAAAACCAGTAAATTCAAATGCCACTTCCTTCTTTGTGTCTGCTGCTTGAATAATCAAACCTGGCAATCCATTCAACTTCCACGGGCCGTTGCGAAAAGGAAGATCAGCGCAAAACCAGGCGATGTAATCACGGCCTTTAAAATGTGTAGTCGCTTTCTGGCAATGCAAACTATTGATCGTTATCGTATCACTGCTGATCTTCCAGTTAATTATTGATATTGGTTCTTCTACCAGATAATTATTGATTAGATGGTGTGTAGTAATTAATTTTTTAGTAGTTAAAAACAGGTAATACTCATCTGAAACAGGCCTTTTCATTGGTAAATAGAAATTTATATGATTTGGGTCTGGAGCAGTTTTGGCTTGATCCAGCATCTCTTTCTCCATTTTTTCCTGTTGCAAACGCGCATCAATACTGGTACATGCACTTGCATTTCTACCCAATAACAAAAGCAAATTTTCAGTATAAGGATGCGCACGATCTGTGGTATCTCTTACATGAATAAAATGGTAGGTGGCCTGCGCTTGTGCAGGTTCTGCTGTTTGCGCATAAGTTAGCTTTGTAAATAGCAGGCAAACAAGTGAAAAATTTAGGTTAGCTTTCATCAACGTTTGATAGTTCTGGTTTCTGTCAGGCAATATAACTAAAAAAATAGTAACAAAACTAAAAATTTAATTTCATGAATAGTTTTTTGATGATAAAACAGAAAAGACCGATACTTTTCAGGGTATCAGTCTTTTCCTCAATATAAGTTGATGCTTCTTTTACTGTCTAAAAATCAGTATCGTTTCACACTAAAATCAGAAATGCCGCCTTTTAAATTCAAGTAGATTTTTTTTGGTGCGGCCGCAAAACCGGCAGTTTCGTACTGTCCGTCGTTTTTGGATTGAAAACCTTCAAAATTTTTAGAGGATAAACCGGTTTTGCTGTTGATTTGACAAGCTGCACCTTCGGGCACGCTGATGCTCACTTCAGAAACGCCGGTGGCAACATCAACCGTGGTATTGCTGGCCGTTGGCTGGCCAAGTTTAAAATCCATCGAAGCGGCACCGCCTTTAACATGCAGGTTTCTGATTTTAAACTTACTGAAATCTAAATCCAGCTTGCTTGCACCAGCGGCAATATCTACATTCCATTCCGGATTTGGATTGAGTTTGATGTTGGCTTTGTTACCGTTATCAGAATCCCAGTTCATGGAATGGTTGCTGTTTTTAGTGGAGAAATTAATGACTTTACCGGAATCGGAAGCAGTGGTGCTGAACACAAACCGGCCGCCCATTTCCTGCGTGGATGCGTTGAACAATTCGCGGGTTGTATCTTGCAAAACATACGTTACGCCACCACCACGGATGTTCAGGTTAACCACTTTTACCTGCGGCGTGTATGGCTCGCTGTAAGTGCTGCTGCTTTCCATTTTTACTACGGATTTATTGTCGGCATCATCATCGCTGTCATCATTGTTATCGTCGTCATTATCTTTATTATTTTGATCGTTAAAAAAATTATGACCGGTAAGATTGCGGTTCCAGAAACGATTATCCTGCGGCATCACCCCACGATAAACCACCAGCGAAAACAAAGCTAAAAACACCAGCACTTTTACTGCCGTTGCGCTGCTGGAAGTATAGTGCGGAAAAACAATGTTCACCCCGGAAATAATCAAAAATATCGGCCACAAACTCAGAATATTGCCCCAGTGAAAATTGATAACGTCAAAATTGTTCAGTAAAAACAGTATGCCAATGCCCAGCAAAAACAAACCAGTAAATAATCTATCGCGTTTCATGGTTAAATATCTTTAGGTTCGGTTGGATTTATGCCAGACCATTCTTCTTTCTGGTTTGGTTTTTCTGGTTCAACAGTTTTGGTTTTTGAACGAAAGATCAATCCTAAACCAATCACTACCAAAACTACCGGCCAGAATTTTTCAAAATCAAACCAGTACGGAATCAGATCTAATTGATCCAGCAAAAAGAAAACGCCCAGCAAAATCAGCACTGTGCCACCAATTTGGGCCACATCTTTGTTGTTTTTAAATGGCTTTGTTTTGAAGGATTGAAACGGCCGGCTTTCATCATGCACGGTATAATCCACCATCGGATCATTAAAAACGCCAACTCTTTTCGGCATAACAATCCACAAAATAATGTATGCCAGCGTGCCGCCGCCATGATAAATAAGCGTGAGCACAAAAAGCAGGCGCACCAGCATAACATCAATGCCAAAATAATCTGACAGGCCAGCGCACACACCGGCAATTACCTTCCGGGATTCGTCCCGGTACAATTTCTTTTCCATACTGTTTTTATCAATTATTTTTTCAAATTTCTCCTGTTGCGGTCTGGATAATCAGCTCATCTACATTGGCACCAGCACTCCTGTTCAAACAATAAATCACGGCTGCGGCAACGTCCTCCGCCTGGATAAATTTTTCTGTCGGAATGCTGGTTCCGGCCCAGGAATTTGTTAAAGTTGATCCCGGCAAAATTGCCGTTACTTTTACCTGATGTGCCTTCATTTCTTCCCGCATAACATGATTAAGACCGAGCTGCGCAAACTTTGTTACAGAATAACTGCCCGCATTTACAACAACTTTTTTGGAAGCAACCGAACAGATGTTAAAAATATGACCAGCGCGCGCCGCCATCAGTTTTTTGCCGAAAAAACGGTACAATTCGTAGCCGGCCAGCAGGTTTAAATCGAGTTGTTTTTGCAGATTATCTTCCGGTTCATCCAAAATTTGACTTGGTAAAAAAAGTCCGGCATTGTTAACAATAATCTGGATGGACTGTAATTCCTGCTCCGCTTCGGCAGCAAAACGGCGCACTTCTTCCGGCACGCTGCAATCTGCAACGCAAACAAAAACTTTTATTTGCGGGTTATTTTGCAGCAATGCTTCTTTTACCGATGATAATTCATGCCCGTTTCTGGCGCAGATAGCCAGGTTGATATTTGCCTTTGCAAAAGCTGTTGCAATAGCTTTGCCAATACCTTGTGTTGCGCCTGTTATAAGTGCGTTCATATATTAAATTTAATGTTTAGCGCATAAAATGATAAAAACAACTATTTTTACCCAACTTTATTATAAAAATGTTTACATCCTTAGGTAAGTATATTCTTTTATTAAAACTTGTTTTTAAACGTCCCGAAAAATGGAAAATTTATTGGCAGCAAATTGCTACCCAAATGAATTACATTGGCGTGGAATCGATCGGTTTAATTGCAATCATTTCTACCTTTATTGGTGCCGTAATGACGCTGCAAATCGCTTTCCAGTTAACGAGTGATCTGATACCAAGAACAATTATCGGCCAGGTAAACCGTGATTCAAGTATCTTAGAACTCAGCCCAACAATTACCGCATTGGTGATGGCTGGTAAAATTGGTTCGTCCATAGCTTCAGAAATCGGAACGATGCGCGTTAGTGAACAAATTGATGCATTAGAAATTATGGGCATTAACTCGCCCGGCTACCTGATTTTACCAAAAATTATTGCTGGCCTTACCATGATGCCAGTGTTAGTTTCGATTTCTATGTTTTTAAGTATTCTGGGCGGATATTTTGGCGGATCACTTTCCGGCGCGGTTACACCAGCAGATTATGTTTTAGGCATAACTTCCAATTTCAACTCTTATACCATTGTAGTAGCGTTGGTAAAAGCCTTTGTTTTTGGCTTTATCATCACTACCGTTGGCGCTTATAAAGGTTTTTATGTAAACGGCGGTGCGGTAGAAGTTGCTCAGGCAAGCACCAGTGCAGTTGTAGTAACTTGCATATCTATTTTGGCTTCAGATTACGCTGTTACACAAATGTTGTTATGATCGAAATTAAAAACATACACAAGGTATTTGACGATAAAAAAGTTTTAAACGGCATTTCTTCTGTGTTTGAAACCGGCATGAACAACCTGATTATCGGCGGTTCCGGTTCTGGTAAAACCACGCTGCTGAAATGTATTGTTGGCTTGCACGAACCAACAGAAGGAACGGTTTTATACGATGGCCGTGATTTTACGCAGATGGATTTTACCCAGCGGATAGAAATACGCAAAGAAATCGGCATGCTTTTTCAAAATTCTGCTTTGTTTGATTCACTCACCGTTCAGGAAAATGTGATGTTTGGGCTAAATATGTTTACAGAGCAAAGCAAGCAGGAAAAATTAGATCGTGTTAATTTTTGTCTGGAAAGAGTTAACCTGAAAGACACAAATAAGCTATTTCCGGCAGAGATATCCGGAGGAATGAAAAAACGGGTAGGCATTGCCAGAGCCATTGCTATGCAGCCCAAATATTTGTTTTGTGATGAACCAAACTCTGGTCTTGATCCTAAAACATCCATCGTTATTGATGATCTGATTAAAGAAATTACGGAGGAATATGGCATCACAACCGTAGTAGTTACTCATGATATGAACTCGGTAATGGGCATTGGCGATAATATTCTGTTTTTGCATCAAGGCAAAAAATGGTGGCAAGGCTCTAACAAAGAGATTGCCCATACGGATAATGCAGAATTAAACGATTTTGTATTTGCCAGCAAATTTATGCAGGCAGCAAAAGATAAATTGTAAATAGCTGATAGCCATTAGCATTCAGCTATCAGCCGATGCAATAACCAATAGAAAAGCATTGAAAGCTGACAGCGATAAAGCTAATAACTAACCAATTAATATCGCTGAAAGCTGATGGCTATCAGCTGAAAGCTTAAAATAATGATTCAACTTCTTACACCGCAATACTGGAAAGATTACGAGCTAATTGACTGCGGTGACTTTGAAAAACTGGAACGCTTTGGCAATTTAATCCTGATCCGGCCAGAACCACAAGCCGTTTGGGCCAAAGCCTTACCAGAAAATGAGTGGCAAAAACAGCATCACATTAAATTTAAAGGTCGCTCGGCTACTTCCGGCGAATGGCTGAAAAAAAATCCGGCTATGCCAGATCGTTGGCAGATTGAATATCAAAATCCGGAAGCAAGCATCCGGTTACGCATGGGTTTAACATCTTTTAAGCACGTTGGCGTGTTCCCGGAGCAGGCCATAAACTGGGATTATATTTCTTCCAATATCAAAAAACTGAAAACACCTCAGCCTAAGTTTTTAAACCTTTTTGCTTACACCGGTGCGGCTTCATTAATTGCAAGAGCTGCTGGTGCAGAAGTTACGCATGTGGATTCAATCAAGCAGGTGGTTACCTGGGCAAACGAAAATCAGCAATTATCGAACCTCAATAATATCCGCTGGGTGGTTGAAGATGCGCTGAAGTTTGTAAAAAGAGAGCTTAAAAGAAGCAATAAATACAACGGTATTATTTTGGATCCGCCGGCTTTTGGACATGGGCCGAACGGCGAAAAATGGAAACTGGAAGATAATATCCTGGAGATGATGCAGGATGTAGTTCAGCTGCTGGATCCGCAGGAACACTTTTTAATCTTGAACACGTATTCGCTCGGATTTTCTTCCGTAATTGTAGAAAACCTAATTCGCGGCGCATATCCGCAAGCCAAAAACCTGGAAACCGGAGAGCTTTATCTGCAAGCTACGGCCGGAAGCAAATTGCCGCTTGGCGTTTTTGGTAAGTTCAATAATCTTTAATCAACGTAAAATCATTTATCAGGATCAGCTTAAAAGCTGTTAGGTTTGCCGCAATTGTTTTACAGTTGATGAAACTGCATTTATAAAAACCCGTATCAGTATAAAATTTTAACATGGTGTTAAATTTTAACAGAATTATTTAGCCATAATTTCCAAATAACTAAAAATGACCATTAAACATCTACTTTTCTCTTTAACATTTGCTGCTTCATGCTTTACGTTGCTAACTAATTGCAGCGAAACTACAAAAGCCAGTCAGCCTGCTGCCGGTACAATTATTACTAAAGCAAAAGATACTATAGCTGCCAAACCGGCCTTGCAACCCGTAAACCCGAAAGAATATGATGCGCTGATGAAAAAGCTGGCCAATGGCGATACTACCGGCAAATGGCCGGTTGCCAAAACGCCATATCCGCTGGCGGGTGCTATTTTTCCGTATAAAAGAATTGTGGCCTTTTATGGCAATTTGTACTCTAAAAAAATGGGGATTTTGGGAGAATTGCCACCAAAAGAAATGCTGAAAAAACTGGACGGCGAGGTAAAAAGCTGGGAAAAAGCAGATCCGACAACGCCAGTAATTCCGGCTTTGCATTACATTGCTGTGGTTGCCCAGGGCGATGGCGGAAAAGACGGCAAATTTCGTTACCGGATGCCGTTTAAGCAGATTGATTCTGTAATTTCTATGGCCAAAACCCGTAATGCGCTGGTTTTTATTGATGTGCAGGTGGCTTTAAGCAACATCCGTGCAGAGTTGCCTTTGTTTGAAAAGTACCTGAAAATGTCGAATGTGCATTTTGCCATGGACCCGGAATTTTCTATGAAAACCGGCGCCAAACCGGGAAGTAAAATTGGTACTTATGATGCGGAGGATGTAAACTTTGCTTCGGATTATCTGGCCAAATTAGTTAAAGACAATAACTTGCCGCCAAAAATTTTGATTCTACATCGATTCACCAAAAAAATGGTAACCAATTATCAAAATATCAAGTTACATCCCGAAGTACAATTTGTAATGGATATGGATGGCTGGGGCGAACCTGAACTAAAAATAGGAACTTACCGCAATCATATTTATGCAGAACCGGTGCAGTTTACCGGTTTTAAATTGTTCTACAAAAACGATCTGAAAAAAGCACCACATCACATGCTAACACCAACAGAAGTGCTGGCTTTAAAACCTAAACCAATTTATATTCAGTATCAGTAAAAAGCTTTTCGTAACTGATTTCTATCCTGATTTTTAGGCGATGAAAGAAGCATCTGTTTAATAGCAGGTGCTTCTTTTCATTTGTTGTCATTCCGACGATAGGAGGAATCTTGTTCGAAGCGATCTTTTATTTTCGATTAAGATCTCTCCTTTCGGTCGAGATGACAAATACTGTTTCTCCTCTATACTTCTTTTACCGCCTAAATTTCCTCCACCGCAACCCAACCGCAATTCAGCTTTTTTGATAGCTTTGAAATTTGATAAAAACAATAACCAACATACTGTTTTTATCGCATAAATTTTGACCTCAAATGCTGACTGTAGAAAAAATCGGGGGCACTTCCATGACGGCCCTGCACGATGTGCTAAAAAATATTATCCTTTTTAACCGTACCGGCGATGAGTTGTACAACCGTATTTTTGTGGTTTCGGCATTTTCCGGCGTTACTAATTTGCTGCTGGAAAACAAAAAAACCGGCGCGCCGGGCGTATATCATTTAATTGCCAATTATCAGGATTTCCATTCGGCTTTAAACGAACTGATTGTTCAGCTTCAAACTCTCAACAAAAAATATGTTGAATTGGGTTTGGATTTGGCTGCCGCCGATCAGTTTATCGAAAAACGCGTTCGGGATGCACAAAATTACCTCGAAAATCTGGTCAATATTCTGGCTTCCGGTTATGTAAGTCAGGAAGGAATTTTGCAGGCTGCGCGCGAAATCCTGGCTTCCATCGGCGAAACACATTCGGCTTTCAACTTCACCAACATCCTGCAAAACAAAGGCATCAACGCTACTTGTATTGATTTGAGCGGTTTTGACGACCATAATTCTTACACGATAGATCAGCGAATAAAAGAAGCTTTTAAGGCGATTGATTTTAGCAAAACCATTTGCATTGTAACTGGCTACGCCAAAGGTACAGAAGGAATTATGCGTGAGTTTGACCGTGGTTATTCTGAAGTTACGTTCAGCAAAATTGCGGTGGCCGTTAAGCCACAGGAAGCGATCATTCATAAAGAATACCATTTATGCACGGCCGATCCGATGTTGGTTGGTATCGATCATTGTAAACCAATCGGTTTTACCAATTACGATGTGGCCGATCAGCTGGCAGATGTTGGCATGGAAGCCATTCACCCAAAAGCTTCTAAACCATTGGAAATCAATAATATCAATCTCCGCATCAAAAATACGTTTGAACCGGAACATCCAGGAACGCTGATTACGCAGGAGTATGTTTCGGAAGAAAAACGCGTTGAAGTAATTACCGGTACCGAAAAAGTGCTGATTATTGATATTTACGATCCATTGATGGTTGGTAACGTTGGTTCGGATTTGCAGATTATGCAGGTTTTTTTCAACCTCGGCGTAAGTTACAGCTTCAAAGCAACCAGCGCCAACAGTATTTCGGTGGTGATTTGGGAGAAAGATTTCAAACAAAAACTCATCGACGAACTGGAAGAAAAATTCGAAAAAATTACGGTAGAAAAGGCAGCAATGGTTTGCATCATCGGTTCTAACATCGATCAGCCGGGTTTGCTGGCTCGTTCTGCCACTGGCTTGGCCAATGAAGGCATCAACATTAAAAGCTGCGGATTTTCATTGCGGAAAGTAAACATTCAGTTTTTGGTTGCGCGAGAAGAATTTGCCAAATCCATCATCGCCCTAAACAAAGCCATGTTTTGTGTGTGATAAAAGAAGCACAGCTAAAACAAATTTTCTTTTGCCCGATTGCTTTGCGAATTGTTTAACTTTATAATCAAATTAAAATCAATATTATGGCTGATGTAAGATTATCTGTTAATCAGGATTTTATGGATTTGCTGAAAAGCAAAACCGGCGTTAATGAAGACACTAAACTGACTACCGATGCGCTAACATTATACAATTGGGCTGTTTCTGAAGTAAAAAACGGACGTACGCTGATTAGTGTAGATGAACATGGCGGAGACCCGCGAAAAGTGGTTACAGATATTTTGGAGAGAGTAAAAACCTCAAAATAAAGGTGATGGACCAACTTTCGGCCCCCATTAATTTAAACAACATCCCGACAGAACATGCGGGCAAATCTTCTGCGGTTGTAGCAGAATTAAAACCGCAGGTTAACATCCTTGATCCAAAATCACGTATAGGTTATCATTTGGCGCGGCTTGTTTTAGCCATGATTTCCATTTTTTTGATTTTCCTGATTGTTTACATTTTTCTCAATCTTCCTTCCCGCCACAGCCAAATTGATTACAAAAGTCTTATTAACTTGCCCGATAGTGTGCTGGAAAAAAAACTGGCGGCTATCAAAACTATACAAACTGACGAAAAAGAATCCCGTGATTTTGTAATTCAGATCAGCCAGATGGTTTTGCTGAATATACTTTTACCAATTCTGACCGCCATTTTAGGATATATTTTTGGCTCGCACAGCGAAACTAACGGCTAAATTTAAGGCGATAAAAACAGCATCGCCTTAAAATTTAAAATAATGGCAGCTGCCCTTTTCCTTTAATATCAACGTTATCCGGATTGGTAATTTCCAGTTCCACTTTTTTGGCTGAGGAAACCTGTTTTTCTTCTTTCTGAGGCAATTCTTTTTCCGCCGCTTCTGCTAAATGTTCTTCGGATAAAACCTCTTTCAACGAAACTTCTGCCACCGGATCCGGCACATCTTCCTCATCATCATGCTCGGCAATCAATTCAATCGTTTTGATTTCATGTGGAGAAAGCCGGTTTCCCTGTGCTTTGATGCCTTTTACATCGATCAGATCAGCCAGATTCATTTCCGTAGTTTCCGGCAAATGATTTTTCCCTTTGGATAATTCAACCTTAACTACTGGTTGAGAAGCGCCGGAAATCAGGATCATTTTAGAACCATGTTCTTCGCTGATCAAACTAACAGGTTTATCCAAAACCAAACTTTCAAACGTAAAACGCTTTACAAAATAGTTTTTCAGCTTGCCTTCAAAATGCACAACGGTGTAAACTTGGTCAGGATTATATTTTTCAATCCGGATCATTTTATCTTCAAAATGATTGGTTAAATCGAAACTCGTTAATTCGCAAACGCCGTTACTTACCACTTTCAGTATTTTATCTTCGCCGTCAAATTCGCCCAAAAACGTACCGCGACTATCTACATTCAATCGTTTAAGCACGTCATCGTACCAGATTTTCCTTCCGGCCAAAGTAGAAACGCCTTTTGTTTTCAGCGTGATTTTTTTGATCGGATATTTGGTCACCACGTTTCCCTGCGAACTTCGGCCTTTGATGGCAACTTCCGCAAAATCCAGATCAAAGTTTAACTTTTTAAGTTTGGTATGCGGTTTCAGCTGCACATTAACCACTTCTGCCTCGCCGTTTGGATTATAGGTGAAGTATAACGTTTTGGTGCCTTTGCTGCCTTTCGTCATGTCGTATTCCTTGTCGCGCGTAATGCCCTGCACAAAAAAACGTTTGATAAAAGCAGTACCGGTTTCGCCGTCTTTGTAAATATAATTGTAAACCGTGCGCTCATCATTTTTTTTGAAGATTGCTGCGTGCATAATATCTTTTCCAACAAAAACCTTTTCCTGCACTTTGGTTACCAAAAACTTGCCGTCTTCTCGAAACACTATAATCTCATCCAGATCAGAGCAATCGCCTACAAATTCGTCTTTTTTCAAAGCCGTTCCTACAAAACCGTCTTCCCGGTTGATGTAGATTTTTACGTTGGCCAACGCAACCTGCGCGGCTTCAACCTTGTCAAAAATGCGGAGTTCTGTTTTACGTTCGCGGCCTTTGCCAAATTTTTCTTTTAGTTTGAGAAACCAGTCGATGGCGTATTCTGTCAGCTGTTTTAGGTGTTTGTTCACCTCTTTGATCTCGTTTTCCAGCGTTTTCATCTGCTCATCCGCTTTTTTGACATCAAAACGGGTGATGCTGCTCATCGGTTTATCAATCAGCTTTTTAAAATCTTCCGGCAAAATCGGTCGGTAAAATTGTGGTGTAAAAGGAGCAAAAAGCTTGTTCAGCACTTTTACAACGGCTTCAAAGTTTCCGGAACTTTCGTAATCCGGATTTTTATACATGCCGTTCTGGATGAAAATCTTCAGCAATGAACTGAAAAATATCCGTTCTTTCAGTTCTGCCAGCCGAATTTCCAGTTCCTGCTTCAATAATTCCCTGGTAAAAACAGTACTCTCCGTTAAGATGTCGTTCACACTCATAAAGTGCGGCTTGTTTTCCTTGATTATGCAGGTGTTCGGGGAAATGGAAACTTCGCAATCGGTGAAAGCATACAGCGCATCAATCGTAACATCCGGCGAAATTCCGGGTGCGAGATGAATAATAATCTCCACATCTTTTGCCGTATTGTCTTCAATTTTTTTAATGCGGATTTTGCCTTTATCGTTGGCCGCAATCACGCTGTCAATCAAACTTCCGGTTGTGGTAGAAAACGGAACTTCGGTGATGGCCAGCGTTTTTTTATCACGTTCTTCTATTTTGGCACGGATACGGATTTTTCCGCCACGCTGACCTTCATTGTAAGCCGAGCAATCCGCCAAACCGCCCGTCGGAAAATCGGGCAGCAAATCCGGCCGGTTGCCTTTTAATATTTCTATGGAAGCATCAATCAGTTCAATAAAATTGTGCGGCATCACTTTGGTAGCCAAACCAACCGCAATTCCTTCCGCACCTTGTGCCAGCAGCAACGGAAATTTTACGGGAAGCGTTACCGGTTCTTTGTTCCGGCCATCATAACTGGATTGCCATTCGGTTGTATCCGGATTGAAAACCACATCCAGCGCAAACTTGGATAAACGCGCTTCAATATAACGTGGTGCAGCAGCAGAATCGCCTGTAACCGGGTCTCCCCAGTTGCCCTGACATTCGATCAGCAAACTTTTTTGGCCGATTTGCACCATCGCATCACCTATCGAAGCATCACCATGCGGATGATATTTCATCGTGTTGCCGATTACGTTGGCTGCTTTATTAAAACGGCCGTCGTCCATTTCTTTTAAAGAATGCAGGATGCGGCGCTGCACAGGTTTTAAACCATCGTGAATATGTGGTACGGCCCTGTCCAGGATTACGTAAGAGGCGTAATCCAGAAACCAGTTTTCGTACAATCCCGAAAGGGAAGTAATGTTAGATAATTGTTCGTTTTGCTGACTTAAATCGTCATTCATTCGGTAAAAGCTAAATGGATACAAATATAAGATATCGTACTAAATTTAGCTTGATGCGCTGGCTTAAAATGCTATAAAAATTAGATTTTATACTGATAAAAACAGCATCATGATTTAACGAAAGTTTAACATGTTGCTCTGTAACTAAACGAAAGTTTTCAATGTTTATATATCGAAACAATCACAAAGCTTAAATCTCAATCAAAATAAAACTTTAAAAATAATTACAATTTTCTGTAACGAATCAATACAACATAACGTCTATATACCAAAACAAACATTAAAAGTTAAATTTCAAAAAACATCAAAACTAAATCAAAATAAACTTACAATTTTCTGTAACGAATCAATACTCAACAACGTCTATACATCAAAAAAATCATAAAAAATTAAATTCAAAATATCATGAAAACTTTAAAAAAAATCTTCATCGCTTTATTGGTTACTCTAACTTTTACTGTTGCAAAAGCAAACACGCCAAACATCAAAGAAAGGTTAACCATGCGTTATGCAATTAACACTTATGTTGATGCTTTTACACATGGAAAATCTGCCGGAATTGCAGAAATTATTGATGACAATGCCAAATTTTCGCACAATCGCGGACAACAAGTCATCAGTTTCAGCAAAAGTCAGATTTTGCAAAGCCTTGATTCAGAACAAAATATAGAACAAAATTGTACAACTAACACAAAAATTATTGAAAGTACCACAAACCTGGTTGTATATAAAGTGCAAATGAAATATCAAAACTTTTCCCGTATCAACTATGTAACCATGACGGATACTGGCAACGGCTGGAAAATTACAAATGTATCTACCATTTTTAATTAATTGTAAATTTTAGCTAATAAAAGAAGCATCCAAGTTTGTAAACTTGGATGCTTCTTTTATTATAACTTTCAGGAAAGTTGTTATTTTAAATTTCCAATACCACCACCGGATCAGGATCTTCTGGCGTAGGTTGTACAACCGGAACTATCCAAGTTTTATCTTTCAAAATAACTTTTACAGGTTGTTTGGTTTTTAACAAATATGCTTTTTTTACCTGCTTAAAATTAGTATTCGCCAAAACAATGTTTCCACCAGCTGGATTTAAAGGATGCACATAAATTTTGTTGGAATTTTGTGTTAAACAACCCCATTTTTGCGGCCGTAAGTATCCGCCTTTAGTATTGTAAATACTTTCGCCATAAGTTTTTAACCAATTACCCATCCAACTAATCCGTTCCTGAAATTCAGGCTGAATTTCTCCGTTTGGCATCGGGCCGATGTTTAACAACAAATTGCCACCATTTCCTGCAGATTTGGCCAGCAAGTTTACAAGCTGCGCATGTGTTTTATAAGTTGTATCCGTTAAATTGAAACCCCAGCTGTTGTTGATCGTCGCACAAGTTTCCAACGGAAGTTTGGATATCTGCTGAAAGTTAAATCCTATAGTATTTTCGCCAGGCAAATCCTGCTCAAACATCTGGAAATCTTCTCCCGGCAATGGCGTAATATGATGATTGTTGCCCACCAAACATTGCGGCTGCAGCTTGTGGATCAAGTCATAAATTTCGCGCATGTGCCAATCTGCGCGCGGTTCGGTTTTCCGGTCTTTGCTTTCCACATCCATCTGATCCCAGTAACCATCAAACCAAATTCCACCGATTTCGCCGTAATTGGTTAACAATTCTGTCAGCTGGTTTTTCATGAATTGAATGTATTCGTTCCAATCGCCATGTTTGGTACGGCCGGTTCCTTTTCCGGTTCTGCCCGTCCAATACTGGTAATCATCACGACGCCAATCCAGCAACGAATAATACAGAAAAAGCTTGATGCCTTGCTTGTGGCATTCATCCGCCATTTTCCGTACAATATCCTGTTTATAAGGGGTTTGCATGATACCAAAATCCGAATATTTAGTATCCCACATGCTGAAACCATCGTGGTGGCGCGTA
>JBPBQN010000020.1:0-13283 GCA_050954865.1 Janthinobacterium lividum
CTGTGCGAGAATAGCTTCACACCAAAAATTAACCGATAAAAACAGTATTGAAAGCAACCATGTTTTTCTCATTTTAATTTGGGGTTCAGATAGGTAAAACCCAGTTTGGTTAATCCGGTTTTTACTTCCGGGCAACTCATAAATAATTTCCATAGTAAACCTGAGCGCGCATTTTCCAGCATGACTACCTGCGGGCCTTGATCGATACCTAAATATTTATGCGGATACCAGTTGGCCGTTTCGCTGAAAGCATCATAAAAACCGTATTCGCCCCAAACTTCATCGCCTAAATCTTCATACAAATGCCGGATCACTTTCATTGATTCTTTAGGCGTGTAAGGATAGGAAGAAATGGCGGCCGTTGGCGAAATTACGCCCAGATCATCCTTTAAATTAGAGTTGTGCGCCGCATAGCCATTAACCGAATAACTGGCCGTTAACCCCCAGCAGTTTTCACCGTAACCTTTGTATTTCTTCGGATTTTCAAGGCAGTAAGCACGGTTTATTTTGGTGTGATTGGTGTTGTGCAGCCAGTAATCGGCATATTTATCCTTTAAACCTTTTGGATTGAGTCCTAAGTACGAATAATGCGACCAAAACAGCGGCCCAACATAATCTCCGGCAGCTACATTGTGTTTTAAAGTGATCAAATAACCGTAAGGTTTGATGCTGGTTTCAATCTTGCCGCCACGCGCCCAGCCATCGTGGTAAACGGCCGCCGGCACGCCATGCGTTGGAGAACTTCCGCCCAAAACATACAAAATCAAACATTCATTATAACCGGTTACCTGAAAATTTTCGATCCAATTATACTGTGGCGACCAGTGCCAGTACAGCACGTTGTGGTTGTTTTGCCGGTACCAGTTGTAATCCACCGCTTTCCAGATGTCGTCAATCCGTTTGGACAGTTTTTTTTCCTTCGGAGAACCGTTTGCATAATATTGCCGCAAGCAAAGCAAACCCTGCATCAAAAAGCAAGTTTCCACCAGATCGCCGCCGTTATCGGTTTTGCCAAACGCTTTAATTTTTCCGTCGGGAAGCATCCAATGCGAATATGCGCCATGATAACGATCTGCTTTCTCCAGAAAATCCACAATCTTTTCAAAACGTTCCGTGCCTTGTTTCCGGGTAATGAAATGGCGTTCCATCCCAACCAAAATCGCCATCACCCCAAAACCTGATGCGCCTGTGGCAATGGTTGTAGAATCATGATCCGGGTAGATATTATCCATGTGCACACGCTCGTGCGCCATGCCTGAAACCGGTTCTGCACCTTGCCAAAAATATTGGAACGTGCGTTTTTGTACCGTATCCAGAAGTTGGTTATCGGTTAGTTTTTTTGGTTTTTGGGCGAAGGCTGATATTGAAATTAGGCCGATAAAAACAGTATGCAACAGCCATATAGCTGTGCTACTGAGTTTACGGGATGCTTCTTTTACCGGCATAAATTTAGGTTGTAAAGTAAAGCCGGAAGCATTTGTTCCGGCTTTGGTATGATAATTAATAACCAGGATTTTGCTTTAGATTACCACTGCTCAAATCAATTTGTGCCTGCGGAATCGGGAACAAAGCATGCGTTGCCGACCAGGTTTTGCCGCCATCCGCAGCAAAAGCAGCAGCAGCGCGGCCGGGTTGCACCGCATCCTGTCGAACCAAATCGAAGAAACGATCGTGTTCCATGGCCAGTTCTACACGGCGCTCGTGCCAGATAGCGAGCAGCGTCGGTGCAACATCTGCCAAACCAGCCCTTGCTCTAACTAAATGTAAATCTGTGGTAGCAGCACCGGCATTTCCTAACTGTACGGCCGCTTCGGCATTAATCAGCAACACATCAGCGTAACGCAAAATGCGCACCTGTTTTGGCAAACGATCCGTATTACCGCCACAATTAGCCTCCGCTGTGCGGCTGTGATACGCTTTGTAACTGTAGCGTGAATTTTGAACGGAATCCTGACTTGGTATCCGGAACCCATCAAACAAAACCGTACCGGTAGAATTTGTAGCAGTTGTTGGGTTGATGAAAATAATGGTTCCGTTTTTACGCACATCACCGGCTTCATACTCGCTTACTAAACTTGAAGATGGATTATTGAAGCCAAAACCTAAATCAGACCAACCGTATTTGCCACCGGCACGCGGGCCTTGCGAAACGGTGTACAAATTGATGCCAGCCGAACAATCTTTGTTGATGCCTGCCTGGATTTCAAAAAGTGATTCGGAATTGTTGTTGCCGCCATCGCCGTTTACGGCATTTTGTCGCCAGATTAACGAGTAATCTTTAACCAGCGAATATTTACCGCCAGTAATCACCGCCTGCGAAAGATCGTAAGCTTTCTGGTAATTTTTCATATACAAATACACTTTTGCTTCCAAACCCTGGGCTGCACTTTTGGTAGCGCGGCCAATATCGGTTGCACCTTTATCCGGCAAGTTGGCAACCGCAAAATCCAGATCGCTCACAATAAAAGCGTAAATATCAGCTGCAGAAGCACGCGTTTGTAAAGCTGCGCTGTTGGCTTCGGATACGCTTGGCACATGATCCAGTTTTGGTACGCCGCCAAACAACCGAACCAAGTTGAAGTAAAAATAGGCACGTAAAAAACGTGTTTCGGCAATCAGTTTGTTTTTGGTAGTGGCATCAAAAGTGGCATTTTGCAACTGGTCCAAAGCCTGATTGGTGCGCGCAATGCCTTGATAATGGCCGTTCCAAACATTGTTAATTACACCGTTTGTGGCAGGCGTAGCAAGATTATCAATTTGCAAAGCATCGCCATAATCTGCCGGAGAACTGCCTTTATCACCATCATCGGAAGCAATATCCGTCATGATTACAAACTGGAAACTATCAATATCCGGATCAAATCCGCCGATATAAAAAACGTTATAAATGCCGGTAACCAGGTTTTGTGCGGCAGCCGGATCGGTAGCAATCTGTGCCTGCGTAATTTGCCCTTGCGGGTTTACGTCGAGGTATTTTTTGCAGCCATCAAAACCGATGGTTAACAAAGCCACACCAGCCACCAGGCATGCTTTTTTTATGAGTATTTTTTTCATGTGTGGAGAAGATTAAAATTGAAGGTTCAGGCCGAACGAAAAAGTACGAATGGTTGGATAAGTGCCCAGCTCAATGCCCGAACCCAGAATGTTAGCTGTGTTATTTGGATCCAAACCTTGCAACTCCGGACTAAAACCGCTGTAACGTTTTGCCGTAAACAGGTTTTGCGAAGTTGCATAAATACGAAAACGGGAAATTTTGGCTCGTTTTAAGATTTCGGAAGGAATGGTGTAGCCGACAGAAACATTGTTCAACCTTAAAAACGCACCAGATTCGACAAAATAAGTAGAGGCCGGCGTAGATTGCGTAATTACGTTTGGATTAACGGTAGAAGGATTGGAAGCCGTCCATCGGTTATCTGCATAATTGGATTCGATGTTATCTTCCGGGCTGCTGCGGAAAGCTTTTTTACCGTTATAAATTTTGTTTCCCCAGTTGCCGTAAAAATCAGCGTTAAAATCGAAAGCATCATAACTCATACTCAGATTAAATCCGCCAAAAAATTTAGGTTGATAAGAACCTGCATAAATACGATCGTTGGCGTCAATTTTACCATCACCATTGATATCAGCATACATTAAACCACCAATTTTATTGGCTTCATAAGTGTTGGTTGGGGCTGCTGCAACCTGCGCCGCATTCTGGAAAACACCTGTGGCCTGCAATACGTAAAAGCTGGCAATCGGGTGGCCGTTATCGGTTCGGGTAACGTTTCCTTGTCCGCCAACGCCGCCGCCGGCCAACGCCTGGCCACCGTTTAAACCGGTTACCATATTTTTATTGTAAGTGAGGTTTGCGCCAACGCTGTATTTAAATTTGTTGCCGATTTTATCATTCCAGTTTAAAGAAACCTCTGCGCCTTCGTTTTTGTAGGATGCCGCGTTGGTAACATAACGATTATCCGGATCGCCCAAAATTCCCGGAATAGAAACATAAGTCAGCGCGTTTTTAACTTTTTTGTTGTAATAATCCGCTTCGCCGGTTAAACGGTTGTTTAAAAAGCCGTATTCTACACCTAAATCTAGCTGATCGGTGGTTTCCCATTTCAGGTTGGTATCTTTGATATCCTGGATAACGCTGCCATAAGTTAACGTACCGTTGTTGTAATAATACGGCTGATTGATGGCCGCTGTAACTACATACAAACCGGTGCCGATGTTATCATTTCCCAGCTCGCCGTAACTGCCGCGCAATTTTAGGTTGCTAAAAACAGTACTGTTCTTCATAAAATCTTCTTCGCTGATTACCCAGCCGGCACCAACGGTGTAAAAGTTGCCGTAGCGGGAACTGAAGCGGGAACTTCCATCACGACGGAGTGTTCCGCTTAATAAATACTTTCCCGCAAAGCTGTAGTTAGCCCGCGCGAAAAAAGATTCGCGGGTATATAAATCTCCGCTGTTGGCATCCAAAGCGTTTAAGCTCGGATCGCCCAAACTCAAATACCATTCATCAGGGCTTGATGGTACGTTAATTCTCGTTCCGTTGATGAAGCTTGATTTGAATTTCTCCATTGAATAGCCACCTAAAACCGTTACATGGCTTTGTCCGAAAGTTTGATCATAAGTAGCCGTATTGTCCCAAACATAATGGAAAGAATTGTTCTGCTCAACTGTCAGCGAACTATTGGTTTGCCGCTGGTTTCCGCCTGCAATAGTAAAAGTGCTGGCATCGGCATTGTACTGATAAAGGTACGAGCGGTTGTTGTTAAACACAACATCATCATTAAAAGCAGAATGCAGTTTTAAAAATTTTATCGGATTATAATCCAAAGCCAGGTTGCCCTGCACGCGGTTGCCAATATTTAAAGTATTGGTTTTATCAATCTGCAATAACGGGTTGCCCACATTTCCCCAGGCAGAAGTGTTGCCATATAAACCATTAACGGTTTCTGCCGGAATAATTGGTGCTGCGCGGTAAATGCTGTTGTAGGTATCACCTAAAGGAACAGCACGTTCTGCGCCGCGGGATAGCGAAAGTTGAGAACTTAGCTTAATTTTATCAGAAACGTTTACGCTGGAATTTTCCCGCAGGGTAAACCGCTGAAAGTTATTGGTTTGGATGATGCCGTTATTTGTTAAATAATTGGCACTTACAAAATAATCAGCTTTATCAGATCCGCCAGAAACAGAAATGTTATGGTTCATCTGGAAGGCCTGGCGCAAAACTGCACCATACCAATCAGTAGTAGCTGGCGCAGTTAATGGTGCAGCATCACTGGATGTAATTTTGCCCGGATCAGCATCATTCAGATACGAAACATACTGCGAACGGTTGGCCATTTTTACCTTATTAGCAATCTGACTAAAACCGGAATTAGCATCGTAACGCACAATTGGTGGTCCGTTTTTGCCTTTTCGGGTAGTGATGATGATGACACCGTTGGCACCACGCACACCGTAAATTGCGGCGGATGCATCTTTTAGCACATCTAAACTGACGATATCGGCGTTGTTAATGTTGCGGATATCATCTGTTAAAACACCATCAACCACATACAGAGGTTCGGCTCCTGCCAAAACAGAACCCGTACCACGAATACGAACCTGCGGCTGCGAATTTGGCTGTCCGGATGAAATAATCTGCACACCGGCAACTTTGCCTTGTAAAGCCTGCGTTGGTGTTTGCACGGGTTGCCTGGCCAGTTCCTCGCCATTTACGCTGGCAACAGAACCGGTAACATCGCGGCGGCGTTGTGTGCCGTAACCAATTACCACCACTTGCGCCAGCTGATTGGTTTGTGCAACAAGCTTGATGTTAATGGTTGTTTGGCTGGTTACTACAACTTCCTGAGTAGTATAACCAATATAAGTAAAAGTTAAGGTTGAATTAGCTAGTGCCGCAATGGCAAAAGCACCGTTAACATCGGTTACAGTGCCGGTAGTGGTGCCTTTAACTAAAACGCTTACTCCGATCAGGGTTTCGCCGGTGGTTGCATCGGTAACTTTGCCGGTTACACGCTGCTGTGCGAAAGAAGCATTCAGAAAAAGAAAAAATACCAATACCGCACTAGTTAAAGTGGTAAAGCGTTTCTTCATAAAATTGGTGATAATTGGTTTAACTGATGCAAAGCTGTTAATTACTAATGATGCGCAAAAAAAATCCGCCTCAACATTACTACATCAATTTTAAACAAAAGCACAATATGCTATTTTTACAGGTATAAATTACTTATATTGAGTTAGAAACGCATTCTCAGCATCAAGCTGAAAAGCCGATAAATAATTTAATTTTTCAAATAATTTTTTATTGTTTGAGAGGTAATGATGTAGTGTTTACAAGCTCATGAGAAATTCTACTAGGTTCTGATCATGTGCCAAAAGCAGTTTTTTACGCAAACGATAACGGCGGATTTCCACGCCACGTAAACTGATGTTTAATAGTGAAGCAATTTCCTTACTGTTCATATTCATCCGCAGGTAAGCGCACAACTTTAAATCATTAGGCACTAAATCCGGATGACCAACTTTCAGCTTTTTGAAGAAATTTTCGTGCGTTTCATTAAAACTCGTTTCAAATAAATTCCAGTCGCGCTCGTCTGTAATGCCTTCATCAATCACTTTTTGTATTTTTTTGAGATGATCTGCAGAAAGCTTTTTGCCAGCTTCATCACGCAAATTGGCCAGTTCTTCGCGAATTTTTTGCAGCAATTCATTTTTGTAAACGATGTTCATGGCAGAATTGGTGAGTTCCCGGCCTTTCCCCGCCAGTTCGGTTTGCAACTGTTCATTGCGCAGCTGCACCATTTTTTGCTGGTTGCTAATGGCTTCCTGATTTAAATCTTCTTCTTTTTCCTGCTGTAATTTTTGCTGGATTAGCAGTTGATGCGTTTTCAGTTTGTGCAGGTAATACCTGCGCAACTGCCATAGCAGCAATAAAAAAAAGAGTGCATAAAAACAGTATGCCCAAACACCTTTGTACCAAGGCGATAATATTTTAAAACGATACTGCGCCGTTTTGGTAATGGCCTGATCGTTTATTTGCGACCGTACTTTAAAATGATAATTGCCCGGCGGCAGGTTCTCAAATTCTTTTTGAGTTTGGCTGCTCCAGTCAGACCAACCATCCATCAAACCTTCTAATTGGTACTGAAACCTGATTTTAGCATGCTGGAAATAAGGCAGCGCAAACGAAATCCGCAGGCTGTTTTCCTGATAGCCGAATACTGTTTTTACCGTACTTTTTTTAGTGTTGCTTTTGGTTTGATCAAAACTTTCAATCTTGCTGATTAAAACTTCAGGCAAAAATCCCGGATGGGTTTGTTTTCCCGATCCGGCATGATAAATTACAAATCCATCATCCAAACTGATTAAATAAATTGAAGTTTTAATCTGGCTGATGTTTTCATAAGTTTGCAGCATCCGCCCGTTTAAAGCTCTGAAACTGGTAGAATCAATGCTGATTTGGCCCGACTGCGTTAAATCTGCCAGCGCAATTTTGCTGTGATTAACAAACCAGTATTTTTTTTCGGCCGCCTTAATGATTTTGTTGGAAGCTGCAAACGAACCCAGCATCCGGTTAAGCGATGTGTATTTAGAAAAACGGTCGCTGATCTCATCATAGATGTAAAAACCTTCATCCGTAGCAAAAACCAGCTGCTTTTCAAGGTTGAAAATGCCGATGTGATAATTGTTTGGCAAACCGTTTTTCTGATCATATGATTTTGCTGTTTTTAAGGCAGATAAATCCGCATTAAGCTTGAGTTTATACAAGCCTTTATAGGCCTGGCTTACCCAAAAATTACCTTTTTGATCGGTTTCCACGTAGCGAGAAGGCTCACCAAAGCCATTAACTTTATAACTGAATACCCAGTTTCCCTGCAGGTTTTTACGGTAGATAACCAAGCCGGTATAGGTTCCCTGCACCAGCACCTGATCTTTAAATTCGGTCGGTTTGCTGATGGTCCAGCCGCCATTTACTTCCGAAATTTTTTTGATCTGTTTATCTTCCACCAAAAAAGTACCGCTGTTGTGGCCGCAAAACAATTGTCCGTCGATAAGCGATAAATCCCAAACCTGGCCCTGCGAATCCGGAATTAACTTAAAATCAAAAGGCTGGCTGGTTTTGCTGTTTTCATCCATCCAATCGCTGTAAAACAAACCCTGATTGGTGCCCAGATAAATTTTATTTTTGTAAATGATGCTGGTGTAAACGGTACCGAATCTGCCGGTTTTATCCAGATAAAAATATAGGGGCGAATTGATTTCGATGTAATCGATGCCATTATCCAAACCGGCCCACAGGCTTTGTTCCGGATCGGTAAAAACACTTAAAACGGTATTATTTTGCAAGCCCCTTGCTTTGTTAATATGCTGCACGATGTTGCCTGCTTCATCCAAAACCACAATACCGTTCAGGATGGTGCCGAACGCATAATAATGGTTTAAAATCACCGTACCGTTATTAATCTGGAAGGTTTTTAAAAAGCTGCTGGCCGGTGTATTCCAGGGTTTGATGCCGGCACTATCTGCAATAAACAATCCGTTTTTGGCCGTGCCGATCAGGATACTGTTGTTTTTAAAAGGCAAAACCGAAAGTACGCCTGTATTGCCAAGCAAACTACTGTTTTTAATAGGATAAAGCTGATGTCCGCGCAACTCAAACAAGCCTTTGGCAATCACTTCTACAAAATAACGCGAACCGGCTTTGAACAGGAAAAGAAAAGAATGTTCGCCTTTTACAACAGTGATTTGGTTATTCTCATAAATAAAAATTGCTGTAAACGACTGAAAAATAACCTTGCTGCCCTCTACATAAATTTTCCAGATTTCATCTTTTGGCTGATGATTTTTAGGTACTAAACCGATTAAAGAATGATAGCTGAGCTGGCCCAGATTGCCATATTGCCAATAACCGAACTCACCGAAACCGCCGGCGTAAATTTTATCCCGTCCATCTGCTGCCACAGCTCTAACAATCAGATGGTTAGGCATTGGGTGCAGGTTCCAGTAACGGCCATCAAACGATAACAAACCTTCTGAATTACCAAAATACATGATGCCACGTACATCTTTTGTTACAGACCAGTTTTGATTGCCTGCCTGGTAAGTTCCTTTTGAAAAATTGTTGATAAAAGGAGTACCGATTTTTTGAATAGTTTCTGCCTGTACCAAAAACTGAAGTAGTATCAAAAAACATAACAACAAGCTGAAAAAATTTCTTTTCCGTATTAAAAGCATGAACAAGAATTGGTTACTTCAAACATCTGCAAAAATCTTTATCCATGGCTCATCTTAGGTATGGTAATTTGTTTAAAACAGAAGCTTGTAAAATAATGGCGTTACATTAATATAAAGTAGAAGGGTTAAAACGCCTATATAACATAATCCTAATTATCGGATAAGGTGGTGAACTTGCACCATTAAAATAGACTTATTGTTAATTTACTCTTTAAATGACAGTTTATCATTTATCCGGCTTAAGTAATTTTGTATATGAAGCAGGAAAATACTCCTTTTTTCTTTGGTTTCTTACTAGTATTATAGGAATTGCTTTAATAACTAATTCCCGTAAAAAGCAGATTCAATAGTTTGTTAAAATTGATATAGTCACCATTATTATTTAAATATTGATTTTTAAGATAGCCTTGTAATTGGCTTCTAAAGAAAATTTTTGACCAAGAGTTGTGCAACAGCCACAATCGCTTTCTGATAATTGAAGCCTAACAAAAAAGGCTTTTACTTGAATTTTATTCGTCAGTCGAAACCAAAGTTAAATTTATAACAAAAGGTTCAATACCATTTTTAGCAGCTAAATATTGTTCCGTCTGCTAATACCAAAGCAAAACAAAGTTGAGGTTTATTCCGTCAGTGTTACATATACTCTTAATGTGGTGCTCATAGCTGATCCAATAAAAGAAAATGAACAAATTGAAAAACATTAACAAAAGAATATTGATTTCCGGTGCCAGCATTGCCGGGCCGACACTCGCTTTCTGGCTCGCCCATTCCGGGTTTGAAGTAACCGTTGTCGAGCGCTCCGCTTCGTTAAGGCTCGGTGGCCAGAATCTCGACGTACGGGGTGCCGGAAGAGCTATCGCAAGGATGATGGATATCGAAAAAGATATCCTTGCTGCCAATACCGGGGAGATTGGCCTTCAGTTTGTTGATAAGGACAACTGGGTTAGAGGCGCTTTTCCGGTAGCGGGTTCCGGTGGCTTTACAAGTGAACTGGAGATTTTACGGGGAGATCTGGTGGAAATTCTGTATAGAAAAACAAAAGATGATGTACGGTATGTTTTCGGCAGGTACATTACAGCTATCGTTCAGAATGAAAGCAGTGTTACGGTAACTTTTAGTGATGGCCAGGCAGAATACTTTGATTTACTGATAGCCGCAGACGGCGTAAGGTCGAAAACAAGGGAACTTATTTTCGGCGCCGAGGCAAAGATCAAGTTTGTGGGCTTGTATAATGCCTGGTTCACTATCCCGAAAAGTGAAACGGACACCGGCTGGGCACGCTGGTACACTGCACCGGGATCCAGGGTCATGCTCATCCGCCCGGATAACCATGGCACCACGCGGGCCTCGTTCAGCTTCCTGTCAGAAGACAAGGGCTACCAAAGTCTTTCTTCAGGTAAACAAAAAGAAATATTAAAAGCAAAACTGGCTGGTGCCGGATGGGAATCACCTCGCTTAATCAGTGAGATTGAAAGAAACGATGACGTTTATTTCGACGGAATAAGTCAGGTACATGCGCCGAGATGGTTTAATGGCCGGCTGGGAATGATCGGTGATGCAGCCTATTGCCCCACTCCCCTGACCGGAATGGGTACAACGTTAGCCATGGTTGGGGCTTATCTTCTGGCTGGCGAACTTGCCCGGCACGATGATTATTCGGATGCGTTTACGGCTTATGAGCAACGGATGCGTCCTTATGTGAACGACGTTCAACGCCTGCCGCCTGGAGTTCCCTGGCTTGCACATCCTAAGTCGAAGTTTGGTGTTGCAATAATTAACAGGATAGCCGGAATTCTGGCAAGCAGAACGTTTCAAAGAATCGTCAGACTTTTCAGCAGTAAGAAAAAAGACGTTACAACAGATAAAATCGAATTACCTGATTTTGGAATGCTTGCATAGTCTATTTACCAAGCAAATTAGTCTTAGCAACCTCCGCCTCCGTAAAACGACCGTGGCTGTTGCACATGGGGTATAATTCACCGGATACTCATATTTCAGATCGTAGTTTTTTTGCTTTCAGGAAAAGTGGTAACTATTGTTCAAAAAGGCGAGTAAACCAAGTAAAACCTGTTCAAGCTTGTCTGTGATGCCTTTAAAGTAGTCCCGAGAAGGTTTTCTTCCTCCATTTTTCAGGTACTTTTTCAGGTTGAAAGCAACGGCTGCTAAGAGCATGACTTTGTGGGCACCAGCTTTGCCCAACACACCTATTTGTTATTACTGCCATTAATGCCCATATCAACATAATTAGCGGCATCTGTACCGTTATCAGCAGTAGCCACCACATCCGTACTGGCACTTGTGCCCGTACTTATATTTTGGATGTTTAATTGTAAAAAACTATTCATGCTTCCTTTACCGCTTATGACGTTGGTTGATGAAGTTGTACCTGCATCAACCAAAAGCTGCTCCGGGTTTGAGGTATTAAAAGCAGTAGTGCTACTACCAATAGCTACATTTCCGTCACTGGTAAATCTGGCTACTTCTGCACTGTTTATTTTAACAATAAAATTTGTGGCATCCGTAGTTCCAATAAAGTTTGTTCCGGCAGTAGTACCTGAATTACCAGTAGTTAACCAGGCGTTTGCTGTAGAAGCAAAAGTTGCTACCAGAAGCTTTCTTACCAGTCCGCTTGTTATGGTCAGCAAACTATCTGCAGTAGTATTGGTTCCTGTCACACCGCTCAATGTTGACAGATTGGCGCCAAAAACATGCAATTTGGTGGATGGTGTAGTTGTGCCGATACCAACATTTCCGGCACTGGTAACTCTAGCCCTTTCGACGTTGTTGGTTTTAACTACAAAATCTACTGCATCTGTATTCCCAATAAAATTTGTTCCGGCTGTTAGTCCTGCATTGCCCGATAATCCCCCATGCTTGTGTCGTAATTAAGTTATTTGCATTAAACCAGGTAGGTGCTACCCCGCTTCCATTAGACATTAAAAAATAACCAGCCGTACCCGCTGAGTTATTAGGCATCAAAGCACCGCTGAATTTTAAGTTACCGGTTACATCCAGTACTTGTGTGGGTGCAATATTGCCTAAACCAATGTAGCCAGTAGTTCCATCAATATGCAGGCGCTCGTTATTAGCGGCCGAACTTGTTCCGATAGTACTGCCGCCAGTTAATAAACCCAGGTTCTTGCCTGATGTACTGGTGCCGATGTAAAGATTTCCTCCGGCAGTGCTGCTGGAGGTTCCTCCTGCACTGTACAGATAAGAATCGTTTGCTCCTCCAAAAGCGTTTGCTGTATTGGCACTGCTATTGGTACCCATATCTATATAATTGATAGCTTCTGTTCCGTTATCGGCAGTAGCAACCACATCAGAACTGGCGGCCGTACCGGCGTTAGTATTTTGAATATTGAGCTGTAAGTACCTGTTGATGTTTCCTTTTCCACTGATAACATTGAACGATGCTGTAGTTCCGGCATCAACCAAAAACTTTTCCCTGGTTGATGAAAAAGTAGGGGAAAGCCCGACTGCTACGCTACCCAAACTATCTATCCATAAACGGTGTGTGGCGTTGGTTTTAAAATGCAAGCCAAAATTATCCGTTGTGCCCAGATAATTTGTCGGATAACTGGTTCCAGTATTGCCAGTAATTGACCAGAAATTGGCTGTTTGCGAGCTAGTCGTCAGCATTACCCAGGCAGAACCGTTCCAGTAATAATAACCCGGAACGACGTTGGCTGGAGAAGTACCGGCGGTAGCCGTATTGTAAACCAAGAGTGATGTTGCAGGAGAAGTAATCGGTTCGGCTGCGTTTGTTGCCGTTAAGGCAACACGCGGAATCAGCAGTCCTTTGCTGGTATAGCTGACGTCTAAAGCCGCGGATGCATCCGGCGTAAAACTACTGCTCGAACTAATACCCTGAGTTCGATTAATCAGAAAGCGACGATTTGATTGGAGGTTACCGTTTGATAAGCAATAGCAGGTTTTTTAGGGAAGAATGAATAGGCGATCAATGTGGCAATGATCAAGTGAATATCACCGACGAACAGTATTCTGGCCAGCTTTTCTGAGATGTAGCCTTTGTCGGCAAACAGTTTACC
>JBPBQN010000021.1:0-12860 GCA_050954865.1 Janthinobacterium lividum
ATTTTTAAAATCAGCAAAAAAAGATATTACTGCAATATCCAGCTTTCCGTTATGTTTAAAGTCTGATGCGATTGCTTTAGTACAACCATCAATATGATAAAAATACTGTTTTTTGAAGCTAAAATTTCCCTGATTAATAAAAATATAAACGCCATGATAAGGCTTTAAAATTTTAGAATAATCGCTATTATCACCTGATGTATAAAGAATATCCGGCTGGCCATCATGGTTAAAGTCTGCTAACTGGAAGCTGCTCGAACCGTAAACCGGTGGAAAATGTAAAACGTTTTTTGTGCTGAAACCACCTTTGTGATCGTTTAAAAACAGCCAGATTCCTTCGTCAGCCTGAGCAAACAAACACATCAAATCAGGCCAGCCATCGTTGTTAAAATCACCTTTAATTAATTGCGTTGCACCTGGAACCAAGCGTATCGGTATCGTTTTAAAATGCTGGTCAGGTAGTTGTTTTACCCAATATAAGCCACCACGATCATGTCCAAAACCACAAACTGCATAATCTATCAAGCCATCTTTATCAAAATCCGCTGAAACTGTTTGAACGGCACGCGGTAAATTATCTGCATAAACAACAGGATTTTCCTTTTTGATAAAATTGTATTGAATTAACTTTCCGTTGGAAACATCAGCCGGCGGCAGCGAACCAATACAGGTTATTATTGCTTTATTACTGTTTTTATCGCCCCAAATTACATCTGTTGCGGGCGATGGAAGTATTGTAAAAAGTTTAGGTTTTAATAAATGGTTCCAGCTGTACAGGTTATGTTCTGCATCAGCACTGTATATTTTCTTATCGTTTGGATTAAAGCCCACAAAAGTGGTTAAGGCAATATTTTTCTGATTCGTCCAAATAGGTTTTTTTAAGCTGAAAATGGCCCAATCTGTTTTAATATTTTTATTTTCTGCTGGAAATTTAAGTTTTGCCGGAGCTAAAGTCTGATAATAAGTTACAATTTTTGTCCAATCAGGAATAGAAATTGAAGAAGTTTTGACTGCATAAAACTGACCCATATAGTCTTCTAAACCTAATTTGTGTGCCATTGCCGGCAAAACTCCTTTTTCCCAGGTAATTTTATCCAACAAAGAAGGATCCGGATATTGATGGCAGCTGGTACAATGTTTTTGCGCTAAAATTTTGCCTTCCGCCAAATCGATTACTAATTTTTCGGTCGGCGTGTTGGGCGTATTTTGGTTGCAACTGTAAAAACATATTCCTGCTGTTAAAACAACAATAAACAAACAGCAAACTGTTTTTAAACTTTTTAAGTTAGGCATCTTTTGGTTTATCGGCACTAAAAATTGTATGATAAAAGAAGTATCATCAAAAAAAATCCTGTGATATTATGCTTAAAAGAAGCAATATTACAGGATATGAGAAATTCTATTTCACTAAAATTAAATTTAAAAAAAGAAATCCAACTAAAATTTACTGTTGCAGTTTCAGTTTTTGAATGATATAATCGCTTACTTTTTTTCCCTGATCGGCACCAATATTTACGCTGTTCAAATAATGTATGCCGCCATAATATCGGCTTACCGAAGCTTCATTCGCAGCCTGAATGAAAGAACTAAAATGTCGTTGCATCCCAATATAATGCAAATCGCTGGTATCCTGAAAAGCGAAATTATCACCGAAAAGACGCGTCAGCATCACCGCTGCCGAACGAGTAATCGTGCTATGGCCGCTTGGATATTCCGGAAAAGGTGGCGTTTGCAATCTTGGTGACCACTCTGGATCAATTTTTTCATTTATAACGGTAACTGGTCGGATGTAACTGCTTTTATATTTTTCCTGCCAGCAGCAAATAAAAGCGTCAAACATAGCAATAGAAGTTAGCGCATAAGCCTGCGCTGTTTTTACAGCATTGGCATGAGATTTTTTGCAGGCAATTGCTGTAATCCCAATCCAATGACCGCCGGGCGTAATTTTTTTATTGGCAAATGTCATGTGGCCGGCATGCTCTATCACAAACGGATTATCGTCCCAATAACGGGCAATATCTTTTTGCTCTTGATTTAAGGTTTTACTTTGATTATAAACATCCAGGTTTTGCTTAAAGTAGATGCTGTTTTTATCTGCACTAAATTGAGGCGGCGATGGTGGTGAAAATTGCGAAGAAGAATTGAGCACAAAAGTTTTCATCGTTCCCCAGCAATACTCCACACCATCCATGTAATCGGGTGCAGTTGGATGCCATTTTCCTGGGTCGTTACTGCCCAGAAATCTTGGTTTGCCACGTGTTTGTGCATAATTATCTGTTGCGGCACGTTTCAAAATATTTTTTCCAATCTGTTCGCCAAAAGCAACAGAACGTGCATAAGTGGAATCATCCATATCAGCTTTAAATTTTTCATACACGCCATCTTCATAATTTTTAATGGAATCAACAGAAAAAGTAAACTTATGAACTACCGTAAAAAAAGCTTTGGTTGCCGCTAAAGTAAAGTTGTATTTTTTTCCTTTCTGAATACTCGGCGGCGCATCAAAACCTTTTAGCTGCTTGGTAACAGAAGCATATTCCGGATGCTCATTTCGCATAGCTTCGTAAGATGCTAAGGACGAATAAGCATAAATCCGGCTGGCTACCGGCGGAGAAAAAACATCATAAATAATAAGCTGCGTCAGTTGGTCTTCATTTTGATGCAAAATATCAGCATCGCTCATTTTTACAAATGGCTTAGCCGCTTGCTTACAGGCAGTTATCATGCTGCAAGCCAATACAATCAGATATATGTTTTTGCAAAACTTCATAAACAATGTTAATTCAAATTGATAACTCTGATCCGGCCTTTATTATCTGTAATTTTAACATTTTTCATGCTTTTATCAATATTAAAAAACCTTCCTGATTGTGATAAAAATGAAGCTCCATAATAAAACTCTTGTTTGGAAATGCTATTGTTGTTATAGGTGATTAAAGCGCTGATATCCAAAGGTTTCAATTTCATACAGCTTACATTTTTATTGAGCTGGAAAACTTTCAGGTTGTCTTTATTCTGACTCGCTGCCAATAAATACTTCCCACTATTACTTTGCAATTTTACCAATGCTTTTCCATTTCCGGGAATATAAATTCCGCTTTGTAAAATAGATAGAGGCTTGAAATTTCCTTTGCCGTCACCTTTTAGCATCAAGCCATTGAAAGCATCATATCTTCCGGTAGAAACGTCGGTTCCGTAATCGTTTCCATTCATCACAACATCCAGGTTTCCATCTCCGTCAAAGTCATCCACAACCATCCCATTCAAAGTAGAAATCTGTGCTTCTTTTGGCAATGGAATTATGGTGAATTTTCCATTTCCTTCGTTTTTTAAATAACAGGATTGCAGCATATTAGCTTTCAATCGTAAGGCACCTTGTCTTTGTTCCGGTGATAAAATATCATCCATGGTAGCTGTTGCAAAAGATTTATAATTGGTAAATTTCTTTTTCATGCTGATCATCTGCTTCAATAAGTCATCCCGGATTTGTGCTGGAAATTCCTTTTTTTCTCCATTTTGATCTGGTAAAAACAGTGAAGGAATGGCGGCATAACTTCCATTTTTGTCAAAATCTTTAGCCGTGATATAAACAGGATATTTATCGCTCGCCTGGTATAAAGTATTCAAACCAACATTGCCAACAATATAATCCATCCTTCCGGTGTGCCTGAAATCTCCGGCAATAATGGTATTCCACCAGCCAAGCCCATCTTTTAAACCTGTTCCCGCTGTTTCATTTTTAAATACACCTTTATCATTTTTCAAGACTGTAATCGGCATCCATTCTCCCGCCATTATCAAATCGGGCCAGCCATCATTATTATAGTCGGTAAACAAAGCATCGCAAACCAAACCAATATGTTGCAAAGCAGGAGCCACCTGGCTCGTTACATCTGTAAATTTTGCCTGCCCGTTTTTGCTGTCATTCCTGAAAATAAAGCTGGAAACCGGTTTTGGATAATTCCATGGATCAACGCGGCCCGATACAAAAAGATCAAGCTTTCCATCACGATTGTAATCCAAGGCACGCACGCAAAATTTACTGGTCAGGTTGTTGGGCAATGCATTTTTTACCAATGTAAAATTTCCTTTTCCGTCGTTTAAATACAACCGGTCCTGATAGGCAGGACTTTGCGGTGCATTTTCGTAACCACCGCTGGCTACATACAAATCCGGTATGTTGTCGCCGTTAGCATCAAACAGCAGCAAACCTTCATCTTTAAAATTCAGTCCGATACTGTTTTTACCAGGCAAAAGTTGGCGTTGTAGAAATTTGCCATTGCTTTGCTGCAAAAGTATTTGTGCCGGATGCTGTGCATTACCGCCAGTTATAATGTCATCCAAACCGTTGCCATCTACATCACCAACAGCTAATGCTGGACTATATTCGGAAAGTTTATGCGGCAGGAGTTTCTGGATGTTAAAATCTATAAAATCATTTTCCTGATGTTTGTAATGAATACCAACAGAGTTTGTTATTTCTTTAAACAAAGCTTTATTTGCGATCGCCGGTTTTTGCCACGAATAATTTTCATGTGCGTTGGATGAATTTACCTTCAATAGCTGATCTGCTTTTACTTCTTTTATTACTTGTTTTTTGCCATTCGGCCATCGAATCACCACAGAATCTATTAAACTAATATTCCCCAAACCAAAATGCGCAATATTTTGGATTGTTGATAAATATCCGCGGTAAGGATTGTTTTCGTACACCTGTTGCTTGCCATGATTGTAATAAATGTTAGCAAAAGCACCGATCCCATTGATATTCTGGCTATTGCCCGTAAATTTTATCTGTAAAAAATGTGTGTTTTCCTTGTTGTTATCGCGGGAAGTATTTTTGTAGATCAAAGCTTCATCGTTAATGTTGTTGATGATCATGTCCATTGCGCCATCATTGTTCAAATCAGCATAAACAGCTCCATTTGAGAAAGTTGGCAAAGATAATCCCCAGTTTTTTGTTTCATCGCTGAAAGTCAGATCACCTTTATTTTGGAAGGCGTAATTATGTAATTTAACAACTGGTATTTGATCGAGCACCTGTTTTTTGGATGCAATCTGGAAGGCTTCGTTCCGATAAGTTATAAAATCATGATCGGTTACATCTTTCGGGTAGCCATTGGTAATCACAATATCTCGGAAACCATCATTGTTGAAATCTGTAATCAGCGGGCACCAACTCCAATCCGTTTGCGCAACGCCACTCATAAAGCTAATTTCACTAAAAGCCGGACTACCGATAGAATCTTTTTGCCCCAGTTTCGGACCTTGATTAAGTTGTAATGTATTGCGGATGTACTGATATTGATATCCGTAAAAGTCGAAGTTTTGAAATGTTTGATAACTATTTGAACTCATCATCATCTTTTTCCGGTAGTTATCTTCCGGGTTCATATCCAGTTCAAACACATCAGCCAGTCCGTCATTATTAATATCTTCAATATCCTGCCCCATTGCCGTATTTGAAGTATGTTTAAAATATTCTTTTGACTGATCTGTAAAAGTACCGTCGCGATTATTGATGTAAAGGATATTGTTAGACAAAAAGTCGTTTGTCACATAGATATCTTTCCATCCGTCTTGGTTAATATCTGCTATAGTTGTTCCATGTCCGTAACCTTCGATTTTAATACCTGCCTGTTTGGATATATCATGAAATATAGGATGATTTAAACCTGAATTTTTATCATTTCGAAACAGTTTGCCCGTACTTCGGTGCGATCCGTCTTTAATAATCGGGCGAAACCTATTGGGATTATCATTTGCGGTAGCTTCATTTACGGTGAGGTACATGTCCAGATCTCCATCATTATCGTAATCAAAAAAGCTGGCCATAGTAGATTGCAGGTGGATATTTAATCCGTATTCCTTAGCCATTTCTTTGAAATGTGGTTGACCATTTTTATCATTTCCTAAATTGATGTAAAGCAGGTTTATCCTTTTTAGAGAATCTTTTAGTAAAGTATTACATACATAAATATCCGGCAACCCATCGTTGTTAATATCTACAATGGAAACGCCGCGTCCCCAACGTCCTGCACCGCCAACTCCGGCTTGTTCGGTAATATCTTCAAACTTAAAATCACCTTTGTTAAGGTATAATTTGTTGGATACCATGTTGCCGCTGAAATAAATATCCGGCAACCCATCGTTGTTAAAATCACCTATGCCAACGCCGCCGCCATTATAAACGTTTACGAGATCCAACGGATTAATAGAATCGTTTTCTGTAATCAGGTTTTTGAAATGAATGCCGGAATGGGAAGAGTTTACCTGCTCAAACAAAGTGCTTCGTTTACAAGATAAAAAACAGAATAACAATGCTAAAAATGTCAGGTAAAAGAAGTATCGCATGTGAAAAGAAAAGTAAAACTACTTATAACAAGAAAGAGGTGAAGGTATTAATCTTCACCTCTTTAAAAGAATTGTTTTAAATTAATAACCAGGGTTTTGCTTCAATGAACCACCTTGTAAATCTATTTGATTTTGTGGCATCGGATAAAGTTCATTTTTACCTGCAGTAAATGTGGCACCACTTAATACCGGATTAGCAATACGAGTATCAGCTTTAATGTAATTGTTTAATACTTTGGCCATATAGCCAGTACCACCAGTACCACCATACAAACCATCATATCGCTGTAAATCAAAAAAGCGTTGGCCTTCCATGCCAAATTCAAGCTGTCTTTCTGTCCAAACTGCCAGGCGGGCATAAGCTTGTCCATTAGTAGCAAACTGGCCGCTATACAAGCCAACTTTGTAATTAGCTGCAGGCGTTGTGGTAAAACCTTTTGTTGGATCGCTGTTATCAACATAAGTGTGTACCCAGTAATCAGGATTGGCAGCTCTTGCTCTAATCAGGTTAACGTCGCTTTCTGCAGCAGCAAGGCTTCCAGCTTCTACTTCGCACTCTGCACGCCACAAAATTATGTCAGCATAACGGATTATATTATAATTATTGGCACTTCCCTGGTTGGTTGCCCAGGTACTGTAGCTATCAGTAGTAGTTGCCTGTCCGGAATGGTAAAATGAATTTTTAATTGGATTATAAGGAACCTGATCTCCGCGTGACCATGGCTCACCGCCACATAATCCCCAATCTAAGTATGGTATACCTCTACGGCCTACAGTCCAGTCCAATCGAGAATCTATGGCTTCGGTAGTTGGTGTAAAAGCATCAGTTGCAGCTAAACCATGGTCATTTTTTAAGTTAACAACATTATACATAGGAAAACCAGTAGTCGGATCGGTTTGAAACATGGGTAAACCATTGTCATCTACTTTGAATGCATTGGCTAGGTTGTAGGACGGCTGATAAAACCCACAACAGCCCACGTACGTACCTCCTCCGGGATAATTTAACACATCTGACGCATTGTCATTCTGTCCACTTGATCCATCATTGGTAGTCATTTGCGCAGCAAATACAGATTCAGGGCCATTTTTGGTTAAAGCATTAAAATTATTCTCATACGGGCCTAAAGCATATTTTACTCCTCCAGCAGTGGTTCCATTACTAATCAAATCAGTCAGCAACGGTAAAGCCTTAGTATATTGATGATCATACATATATGCTTTTGCCAAAAATGCTTCAGCAGCATAATAATTGGCACGGGCAATTTGTGGCTGCGTTTTAGGTAGCACGGCCATAGCAGCAATAAAATCAGCTTCAATTTTTGTCCAGATTGGACCAGTAGTATTAGCTACATTGTAATTGTTGTTAACATAGGTAATTGTCTCATCTACATAAGGCACATTTCTCCACACTTTGGCAAGCTCAAAATGATAAACACCTCGTAGAAAGCGTGCTTCGGCAATTTGCTGTGCACCTATTGTTCCTGCTACAGATCCGTCAGTTACTAATGGTACCTCCCTAATCACATCATTGGCTCTTTGAACACCAGCATAAAATACCTGCCATTTGCTGTATAAGTACATATTTGACGAATTAACGGAGTGATTTTCTATTCCTGCAGCATCAGGCTGGTCTGTAGTGCTTGAGCCTTTGTATGCATCATCTGATGCTATACCGCCATATTGCCAGTTACTGATACCTGATCCGTAATTTGTACCCGGTTGCCCGGAATAATATCCATCCAGTAAGGAGTAAGCGCCGATCAGTAACCCATCTACACCTGCTTTATTAGCAAGGGTGGCCCCAACTAATACGCCTGCCGGTTGCTTATCTAAAGCTTTTTTACACGAATATATTGCTGTTACAAATAGGAGTGAACTTAAGGCAATTAGTTTATAATTGTATTTTTTCATGATTTATTAGAATGATTAAAATGAAAGATTAACACCCAATAGATATTGCTTTTGATTATTAGGATAAGCGCCATAATCAATCCCAAAAGCTGCACTTTGATTTCCGCTTTGGTTAAGATTAGAAACTGAAGGAACTATTTCAGGGTCTAAACCACTATATTTAGTAATGGTAAACAAATTTGTGGCCTGTACATAAACATGTAATCTGCTTACGCCAACTGATTTTAACAAACCTGGATCAAAAGTATAACCAAGCGATGCAACACGACATTTTAAAAAAGAACCGTTCTCAACATAAAAGGAACTAACCGTACTGGAACCTAATGATTGTGAGAAGGTTGCAGATGGTAAAGTTGCATCAGGGTTTGTTACTACGTTATTTACAACTACAGCTGACTTGGTAAGCAAATCAATGTTTTTACCACCTGTAAAAGTGCCATAAAAGTCAGTCCAATATTTTACATAATTAAAATCCTTGTTGCCTTGTGAGCCATATAATACCATCGAAAAATCGAATCTTTTATAGCTGGCATTGATATTTACACCATAAGTAAAAGTAGGGTTGGGGTTACCGATAAAAGTACGGTCGTTAGCGTCAATCTTCCCGTCACCATTGGTATCCTGATAAATAAAAGAGCCTACAGCTGCTTTTGAATAACCTGGCAAGCTTGCTAATTGGGCTGCATTTTGATAAATGCCCATTGTTTTATAGCCAAAAAACGAACCGATTGGCATACCAACCTGCTCTCTAACAATGTTATTATCGCGAGAAGATCCAACATCAAAATAACCGGGAGCAGGTAGATTAGTAATTTTGTTTTTATAAGTAGTGATGTTTGTACCTATACTGAATTTAAAATCATTGCCAACAGCACCATGATAGGTCGCAGCAATATCAAAACCCTTATTTTGAACATCACCAATATTAACATATGGCGCAGCTGCACCACCAACCGTGGAAGGCAATGGTAACTGGAACAACAAACCGCTGATTTTTTTTTGGTAGTATTCAAGATCTAAATCCAAATGGTTAAATAAAGATGCGTCAATACCGATATTTAAGATTTTGTCGGTTTCCCAGGTAGTTTTTGGGTTACCAATACTGGCTTGGTAAAAACCAGGGGTAATAGCACTAACACCACCGTTAATACCATAATAAGAAGTTCCGAAACCAGATCTGTAAGTATCTATAGCATTAACTCCTCCAATATTAGCGTTGCTACCTGCAGAACCATAACTACCACGCAGTTTAAGTTCATTCAACCATTTAACATTTTTTAAGAAATTTTCCTGAGCAATTCTCCATCCTAAAGAAACGGAAGGAAAGGTTCCATATTGACGGCCAGGAAAAAATGATGAAAACCCGTCACGTCTAATCGTAGCGCCTAAGATATACTTATCTGCATAACTGTAATCTACACGGCCAAATACTGATTGAGTTGACGTAGGCTGGAAGAGTTGTGTAGCATTATTAAGATTAAGATTTATACTCGTGGGTAAAGTCGTGGTACCAGCGGTAAGATAATTCGGATCAAGCGTAAAAAAATTTGTTGCATATGCCTGAAGTTGCTGGCCACCATTTTCTTTTAATTCATAACCTGCAAACGCGGTGATGTTATGCTTGCCTATAGTTTGACGGTACTGAAGTGTATTGGTAAAATTGTAGTTATAATAATACAGCGAACCTTCGGTGTAGCTATTTACACTATTGTGATATTCATAATTTTCATATTGGTTATAACCAGTGGAATTATAAAATTGCGTTCCGGCATTTCCGCTAAATGCTGTACGCGCAGTAAAATATTTAAGAAAATCAGCTTCAGCAAATACTGTTCCCTGCATATTCCAGGTTCTACCCTTGTCATTTAATGTTCTTTGCTGTTGGGCATAAGGATTGGTTGCATTACCTAACTGCTCACCACCTGGGCCAGCATAGGCACCACCGTAATTACCAGCTATATCATAAACAGGGACTATTGGGAATGCACGATAAGTTTCTGCTATAGAACCACCTTCTTGTTGTTGGTTATAACTGCTTCCTCCATTATTTTCCCGATAAAAAACGTATCCGTTTTCACCAAAGCGAACATGATTACCAAGTACGCTAAAAGTATTATTTACACGGGCAGTATATCGTTTTTCATAAGTTTGAATTAAAGTACCTTGTTGGTTCAGGTAATTTAAAGAGTATAAAAAACTGCTTTTATCAGTACCACCGCTTGCCGTAATAGTATGGCTTTGTTCAGGTGCATTTTTAAAAATTTGATGAAACCAATCTGTACCCGCCTGATTAAATTTTTGCACCAAAAAGTCATTACTTGGGTTTGCAGCATCAAAATGATAATACTGCAAAATTGCAGGATCATTTGTTACTCCTGAACTACCAAAAGTGCCTACATTAGAAGCACCATGATACCCATAAGTAGGCAAAGTACCTGCGCCCCCGGGATATAATTTTTCGCTACTAGCATCATTAGCTAAAAAAGCCAACTGTGATTGCTGTGTAGGGTTCATCAAATGCCAAACATTTCCGCTTAAAGGAGTTTGTACGCCATAATAGGCATCGTAGCTTAATACCGTTTTGCCAGAAACGCCTTTTTTAGTCGTAACTACAATTACACCATTACCACCGGATACACCATAAATGGCTGCTGCACCGGCATCTTTTAAAACACTGATACTTGCTATGTCATTTGGATTTAATTGTGATATGCTATTGGTTTGCACACCATCAACAACATATAGCGGAGATGTATTTCCAAAGTTAGATACACCACGTATCAATACTGTACTTGAAGCACCGGGCGCACCCTGATTGATAACAGTTACACCAGAAGCCTGGCCTTGCAGCAACTGTTCAGAACTTGTTACTGGAATCTTTTTGGCATCAGTCATATTAACTGTGGCAACAGCTCCAGTAATGTCTTTTTTACGTTGTGTGGTATAACCTGTTACTACTACTTCATTTAAATTGTTGGAAGCTGGTTGTAGCGAAATATTGATTGCTTTATTGCTGCCAACAGCAACGGTTTTTGTAGTATAACCTAAGTAGCTAACAACCAGTATATTGCTGGAAGATGCATTTATAGAAAAATTGCCGTCAGCATCGGTTTGTGTACCCGTTTGAGTACCTTGAACTTTAACAGATGCACCAATAACTGGCCGTTTGTCATCAGCACCGATTACTTTACCTGTAATTCTTGTTTGGGCTGAAACCATTAATGAAGAAAATATGCCCAGGAGCATCAGATATATCTTCATTTTTTTAATAAGTAAACTGTTACGCATAAGATAGTTTTTGTAGCTAATTGTTTGAGAAAGAATACGTTGATACGAATGTTCTGTGCACGTAGGTTCTTCGTGCTAAAGAAATCAAAATGGATTGACTATGCCTCCCACATAGAAAACTGTAGAAAAAGACAAGTCATCCTGAAGAGGATTTGCCATCACATAAAAATTTTAAAAAAAGGTTTAAAAAAAGTGGTTCTTTGAGGTCAAAATTATAAACTTTTTTATCCGTAACAAATAATTTACTATTTATATTTAATTAACTGTAAATTAGATATTTATAGTTATGGAATACCGTTGTTTTAATGGTTATATGCCGGAATTTTAAAAAAGGTATTTGTTATTTGCATCTGCTTAACCATAGTTTCATCAACAAATTATAAATCTATTTTATTTATATGAACAGAAAATCCTTTATAAAAACAGCATTGGTAGCAGGCACAGCAACCGCCGCAGGTACCGCATCTGCAAAATCATTAAAAAACAGTATGCAAAAACAGCATCAGGAATTTTACGAACTACAGGTTTATACCTTAAAAAATCAGCAGCAGCAAAAACTGGTAGAAGATTATTTGCAGCAAGCTGCCATACCAGCTTTAAACAGTTTGGGCAGCAAAAGCATTGGTGTTTTTACAGAAATGAAACCAGCATCAGATCAGACCAAAATTTTTGTGCTGATACCTTATGCTACTTTAGATGCTTATTTAAAAGTGCATGATAACCTGCTAAAAGATGCTAAATACCAGCAGGCCGGCGCGCCGTATTTGCAGGCGCAGGCAACTGATCCGGCTTATGAGCGGATCGAAAACTCTTTGCTACAGGCGTTTTCAACAACACCAAAAATTATGGCTCCCGAAAAAAAAGAACGCTTTTTTGAATTGCGCCGATACGAAAGTGCAAGCGAACTGACCGGAAAAAAGAAAATAGAAATGTTTAACCAGGCTGGCGAAGCAGCCATATTTAAACGGCTCAATTTTAATCCGGTATTTTTTGCAGAAACTTTAATAGGAGAGATGCGGCCGAATTTAACTTACATGATTACTTTCGATAATATGGAGGATCACGATGCGAAATGGAAATCTTTTGGCAGCGATCCGGAATGGAAAAGAATCAGTTCCATGCCAGAATACTCGGACAAGAAAAATGTGTCGCGCATTACCTCTACATTTATCAACCCAACCGCGTATTCACAAATTTAAAGCGATGCTGTTTTTATCGGCATAAAAACAGCATCAGCATAAAAACGATTTTAAAATTTGTCGGATTAATTTTTTAATATTGAACAGCATTTCCTAACTGCTAAC
>JBPBQN010000022.1:0-12679 GCA_050954865.1 Janthinobacterium lividum
CCACGTTGGAAAGCAGTTTTTCGCGGAAATACTGTTTCACAAAACTTCCGCGCGCCACGTTCAGCTGTTTATCATCCAAAATAAAAATCTTCTCTTCAGCCAGTTTTTTAAGGATGATGTTTTCGTAGAGATTGTTAAACTTTTTTTCTTCTTTGATTACCAAGTTTTTAATCTGACTCAAAACTTTGCGCGGATTATAGCCCAGAATCTCTTTTGCCTTCTCATTCAGGTTAGCCAAACGGCTTAAAGTAGCTACCCGAACACGGTAAAATTCATCCATGTTGGAAGAAAAAATCGCCAGAAAACGCACTCGTTCAATCAGCGGAACGGCCTCATCTGCAGCTTCCTGTAAAACACGGTCATTAAAATAAAGCCAACTTATTTCGCGGTTGGTTAAAGGGATATGCTTGGAACTCATGCTACCATAACAACAAAAAATTCCCGGAAGGTTGTGCCGGGAAAGTAAAAATCAGGTTTTGATTGTTAAGAAATCCTCAACAAATCAACAACAAAACATTTTAAATTAACGGTCAACTTCAGAACCGGTAACTTCTGCCGGCGTAATTTCATCCGCAGTTACCGCTTTTGGTTTGCGTGGGGCGCGTTTGCGTTTTACAGGAACGGATGCTTCTTTTACCACCTCTTTTTCAGCACTTTGCTGTGCATCAATTTCTTCTTTTTTGCGGCGTGGCGCACGTGTGCGTTTTACCGGAACAGGTGCCGATGCTTCTTTTACCACTGTTTTTTCATCAGGCTGCGTTAGCGTTTTATCAATGGCTGGAACAGCTGGTTTAGCTACAGAACGACTGGAAATTGCAGGCGTTTTGGCTGAAGCTTTACTAGCTTTAGAAACCACTTTATCTACTTTGGCATCCGTATTTTTGGTTGCTTTTTGAACAGGTTTATCTTTTTTAGCGGTAAGTTTTGCTTCTGTTTTTTGTGCTTTTTTAAGTGATGAAGCAATTTTTTGAGAAACAGATTTTCCGGCTTTGGCAATTTCTTTTTTCAATTTATCAGTATCATGGCCCAGCCCTTTTACCGCTTCCATAAATTTACCGGTAATGCTGGTTTCCAGTTCTTTGTTTTTTACTTTTGGTTTTTCTTTCTTTTTCATTTGAGTGCTTTATCGTGGTCGGTTGTTAAAGTCCTGATATTTTGCTAGATTGTTAACAAATACTTATTTCTGATAAAGCTATCAGATAAAATTCAATTCAATATAAATAAAACATAAATTATGCCTTCTTTCGATATTATTAGCAAAATTGATGCACAAACGTTGGATAACGCCATCAACAATGCCAAAAAAGAAATTTTGAACCGTTATGATTTCAATGATTCTAAAAGCACGGTAGAGCTGGATAAAAAAACCAATGAAGTAACCATCGTAACCGAAAACGAAATGCGTTTAAAAGCCATTCAGGATTCGATCATCAGCCGGATGGTAAAACAAGGTTTAGATGCCAACGCGCTGGATTTTGGCAAGCAGGAATATGCTTCGGGCAACATGATCCGCAAGGAAATAAAAATTGTGGAAGGCATTGATAAAGAGGCAGCTAAAAAAATTGTGAAGAAAATAAAAGATAGCGGTTTAAAAGTTCAGGCTGCAATTATGGACGATCAGGTTCGGGTTACGGCCAAAAAAATAGACGATCTGCAAACCGTGATTTCACTTTGCCGCGCCGAAGATTTCGGTCAGCCGTTGCAATACAGCAATATGCGAAATTAATGCTGATTAATTTCCTAAATCAAAACTCCGAAAGAACATCAATTCTTTCGGAGTTTTTTTATGCTGATGATTTGGGTTGAAAACTTTGTATCCTAAATACCAAGTTTTTCGTAATGCTTTAACCTGCAAAAAACGTTACAAATGATTTTAAACCAAACGATTGCCAAACCCAAATCAACCAGTTTTTCCATCGATAAAAGAAGCAACTTCAGCAGGCAGGAACTCATTAAAGAATACATTGAGCCGTCTGTTCCGGTGGTTTTAACAGATGCTATCAAAAACTGGAAAGCTTACAGCAAATTTACCTTCCAGTTTTTTAAAGATAATTATGGTGAGGTGAGTAAGGAAATTGGTGGCGTAAATTACAAAATGGCTGATGTGATTGACATGATTTTGGCTGAAAATCCGGATCAAAAAACGCCGTATCCTTACAATTTCAATATTAAAAAGTATTTCCCGGAACTACTGCCGGATTTGCAGCCGGAAGTGCTTTTCAGCAAATCAGACCGTATTAACCATCCGCTGCTACCGCAGGTTTTACTGCATGGAACCACGCCTTACGAAATATTTTTTGGCGGAAAAGGTGCAGCTTTTCCATTTTTGCACGTAGATGCGTTGAACCTGCACACGCAAATTACACAGCTAAGCGGCTCGAAAGATTTTATTTTGTATTCACCTGATCAACTGCCGTTTATGTATCCAACCGCAGATAATCCAAAGTTTTCCTGGGTTGATATTTTTAACCCGGATTATGAAAAGCATCCATTGTTTATCAACGCAAAACCAATAAAATTTACGCTTTACGAAGGTGAAACCGTGTTTTTTCCAACAGGTTGGTGGCATTCTACGCAAATGCACGGGCCAAGTATTTCTTTTGGCCGCACGCACCTAAACGCCGCAAATTGGGATGGTTTTATAACTGATAATTACCACACCATGAAAAAGCGGATTTCTTACCTGGCAGCACCGGTTTTGGCTTATGGAAAAATTGCGGGCAGTATTATGAATCAACAGGAAAGCAAACTATAATCAGAAATTTTAAACCCCGATTACAACAAATTTTACCCGATAAAAACAGCATTGCTCATTATTACTGCACTTTTTTAAGGCTCATAGAACCAGCATTTTCATTGTTGATTTTTGCCGGATTACCTTTGTACTGCACATCGCCGGCACCACTTACATTTACACTTAACTGGCTCAAAACGTTTACTTTACAATGCGCATCGCCACGCGTTTCTATTTTGTAATTTGCCACAATAAAATCCAGCGCATTTAAATTTGCGCTGCCATTCATCGTAACATTATTGGCCGTTGCCTGTCCTTTTAAATTGATTTCTGCCGAGCCATTTGCCAACGTTTTTACGTTTGCGGCCGTTAAATCCAAGTTTACTTTAGCCACGCCAGCCAGTTCCATATCAAAATCTTTAACGTTGAGTTTTCCGTCAGAACTCAAATCCAGCGTTCCGGAGGATTTTACGGCCTGAAAATCAGGATTGGTAATATCAACTTCCAACGTTTTTTCCCCGCAAATCTCATTTTTGGTGCTGATTTTCAGTTCATCACTGCTAACATTCGTTTCAATAATTTTCAGCAGGTTATCATCCGCAGAAACTTTTATAGCTGCCGGACCTTGTTTCAGCACAATCTTAAAATTTCCTGAAGCGGTAATTTTTGTAAAAGATTCCAATTTTCGGTCTTCGGAAGCTATTTTGCCGGAGCCTTTTTCGCAGGAAGATTTACAGCTGATGATCGAGGAAACTAAAATTAATGCAGATAAAAAAAGTAGCGGTTGCTTTTTCATAGATTTTGGTTGAAGGTTGAAGTCAAATTTATACCAGTAAAAGAAGTATTGGTTAAATAGAAAGTTTTAAAGATAATATTTTTCGCCGTCGGATTTGATTTTCCCCGCATCCAGCAAACGGCGCAAGGTTTCGATTTTTTCCTTTTCACGACCAGTTTTAATCGTAGTTATCAATTCTTCTGCTGCACGACTTTGAATTGAAAGCTGATCCAGAATCTGCTGCTCAATCCGGTCAAATATCTCCGAAGCTTTTTCCAGCCGTTTATTTTCCAAACAAACATCGCAATGGCCGCAATTTGGCGCGTCCGGCTCATCCAGATAAGCTAGCAACATCTTGCTTCTACATTGCCAGCTTTCCGCATAAGTAAAAACGGCTTCCATTTTTTGCTGATAAACTTGTTTGCGTTCTTCCAGAAATTTCCGGTCGATCATCAAATGCAAATTATCCTGCCGCGGTTTGGTAAAAGTAATTTGCGGCTGATCGGTTTGCGGCAGATAACTCAGCAAACCGTGTTCCTGCAAAAACTGAAGCTGTGCAATAATTTGTTGCACGCTTTGGTTTAGTCTTCGGGCCAAATCCAGTTCGCGGATGCGCACATAATTTTCAAACGAACCGCCGTAAGTGCGCAGCAAAGTTTTGATAAAATGATCGTAAGCTTCGTTTTCAATCTGGAAACGGTACAAATCTTCATTGCCAACTTCAAACCTAAAACGGGGCGGCAAAAAAACGCTTTCGGTAAAAGCCACGTGTTCATCGCGCTCCAAAAACTTCACGGCGTTTAAAGTTTTATGCGGATCAAGCTGAAACTGCGCACAAAACGCACCGATATCCAACTCAAAACTTAAACCTTCGCCAGAACCATAAGCCAGCTGCGTATAATTGCCGAGATAATGATATATTTTTTTGATTTCCTCTACCGAAGGAAAATTCAGTTCAAACTTTTTCTCTAGTTGCAGCCGGTCGCTTTTAGTGTACAATAAAACGGTATACGCTTTTGCGCCATCACGACCGGCGCGGCCAGCTTCTTGGTAATACGCTTCCAAACTTTCGGGCACATCTTTGTGGATCACAAAACGAACGTCTGGTTTATCAATTCCCATTCCGAAAGCGTTGGTAGCCACGATGATCCGCGTTTCGTTATTTTTCCAGTTTTCCTGTTTGATGGAACGTTCTTCAGAGGTTAATCCGGCGTGATAATAATCCGCTGAAATTTGATGCTGATTGAGGTATTTGGCAATTTCATAAGTTTCGCGCCTGCTTCGCACATAAACTAAACCGCTGCCCGGCACGCCATGAATTACGGACAACATTTTGCGCAGTTTATTTTCATCAGCCTGAACCACGTAGCTTAAATTTTGGCGCTCAAAGCTTTGCTGAAAAACGTTGCTGTTTTTAAAGCCTAATTTTTGCTGAATATCTTCGCGAACCTGCGCCGTGGCCGTAGCCGTTAAAGCCAGCAACGGCACGTTTGGATGCAGCTGCCGCAAATCTGCCAGGTGCAGATACGAAGGCCGGAAATCATAACCCCATTGCGAGATACAATGCGCTTCATCAACCGCAAACAAATTTACATTCATGTAACGGATGCGTTCGCGCACCAGTTCAGAAAGCAATCTTTCGGGCGATAAATACAGAAATTTAATGTCGCCGTAAATGCAGTTATCCAGCGCAATATCAACTTCGCGCCTGCCCATTCCGGAAACAATGCTGATGGCTTCGATGCCTTTTGAACGCAGGTTTTCTACCTGATCTTTCATCAGTGCAATCAGCGGTGAAATCACGATACAAATTCCTTCCGTAGCCAAAGCCGGAACCTGAAAACACACCGATTTACCGCCGCCGGTTGGCAGCAACGCCAGCGTATCTTTGCCTGATAAAACAGATTGAATAATATTTTCCTGCATTGGCCGGAAGTTTTGATGTTTCCAGTAATGCTGTAGAATTTCGTGTGTAGTCATGAATGTACATCCAAAGTTATCAAAACAATCAATATTGCTACATTAGCGCAATACTGTTTTTATGCCGATAAAAACAGTATTCAACATAAAAACAACTAATTTAATTTTTACTGATATGGAAAGCTCTCCGATTCAAATTTCTCATGATCGCCTGGTTCGCATTAAACCAATTGAAGAAAATCATCAACAATTTGTAAACGATCATCAAACTCGGTATTTTATTTATGAAGTTGATGACAATCGCTGGCAAAATGTTAACCCAAACGGAGAATCCGAATATGATTTGGAAACAATCAGGCAAGAAAAAGCTTTTTTGCCGATCGGGATATTATCAGTAGATAAAAACAGCTCTGTTTTTTCTTTTGAGGGCGATTTAACGGTATCACAAGCAGATCAAACAATAATATTTAATTCTTTAGGAAAATAATTTAGTAATTTATTGACTATATTTTAAAATTAAATCAATAATCAATCTAAAAAGTAAAATTTTTATAGTTTTAATCAAATAATATTTTTTGTAACAGATATTTGACATACATTTCTGCCTTTAAATAACATAAACAGAAATACATGAACAAACTTTACCAAAAACTATTAACAGTTTTAATTTTATTCCTGACAACAACTGAATTATTGGCGCAAGGTATTCGGGGAAAAATCACGGATGCATCCAACGGATCAACGCTGCCTGGCGTAAGCATCTTAGTACCCGGCTCATCAACCGGAACAGCAAGCGGTGTTAACGGCGAATATTTTTTGAAGCTGGGCAAAGGTACCTATCAGGTTAAAGTTTCCTTTATCGGTTACGAAACCATCAACACAACGGTAACAATTGGTGCAACCACTGTAACAAAAGATTTCAGCTTGAAAGTTTCCGGTTCTGCTTTAAATGAAGTGGTTGTAACCGGTTCACGTTCTGCTATTCCGCGTACCAACATCGAAACGCCGGTTCCGGTGGATGTTATTTCTGCCAGAGAAATGCGGAGTTTTGCCCAAACGGATGTTACTCAAATCCTGAATTATGTAGCGCCTTCGTTCAGTTCTAACCGGCAAACGGTAACCGATGGAACAGATCATATTGATCCGGCTTCACTGCGCGGCTTAGGTCCGGATCAGGTTTTGGTATTGATAAACGGCAAACGCCAGCATTCATCCGCGTTGGTAAACATCAACGGAAGTGTTGGCCGTGGTTCTGTTGGTACAGATTTAAACGCTATTCCGGTTGCAGCAATTGATCATATTGAAGTTTTGCGCGATGGTGCTTCTGCGCAATATGGTTCTGATGCCATTGCAGGTGTAATTAACATCGTATTAAAGAAAAACACGCCTTTAAATATTTCTACATTATATGGCCAATCCAATTCGCATACTTTAGGCCGAACTTTTAATGACGGAAAGACTTTTGAAGTAGATGCTAGCAAAGGCTTTGATTTAAACGGAAAAGGTTTTGTAAGCCTGGCCGGCGAATACCAGGATCGTGGCGCAACCAACCGCACCGGATCAGATACGCGTCCTTTGCTTTATAATGGAAATTCCGGCGGTGTAATCAGCCGCACAACTGGCGAAACGGATGCCGCTTTTGCCGCACGTTATGCCACCGTAAAAGCCAACGATGATGCCAAAGCCGCCGCAGCTGGTTTTGACCGCAATGATATGGTTGTGGGAAACTCGGCCATGAAAAATTATGGTTTCTTCGGAAATGCACAGTACGCCATTAGCAATAAAGCCGATGTTTACCTGACAACTGGTTTCAATTATAAAAACGGACTTTCATCCGGCAATTACCGGATTCCGGGTGCAGCTACGCAAATTGATCTGGGTTATTATCCAAATGGTTTTTTGCCACACATTACAACTAATATTTATGATATTTCCATCAGCGGTGGTATTAAAGGCAAACTGGGTGAATGGAATTATGATTTAAGTAATACTTTCGGCCGTAACGCTTTGCAGTTTGGCGTAACCAACTCTTTAAATGCTTCACTTCCGCTGGGAACCAGTCCAAGAAGTTTTAACGCCGGCACACAGGCTTTCAATCAAAACACCAGCAATCTGGATGTTTCCAGAAAGTACAAATTTGATGGTATTTTAACTTCTTTAAATACCGCTTACGGTGCAGAACTTCGGATTGAAGGATTTCAAATTAAAGCCGGTGATGAACTTTCTTATTCTTTCGGACAGCCATCTGCAAATATACCGGGCCGTTATTTAAACCCAACTACGGCTACGTCTGCCGGTGCGCAGGTATTTCCCGGTTTTCAGCCCTCAAATGCAACAAATGCAACCCGAAATAGTGCCGCTGCTTATGCAGATTTTGAAGCAGAATTCGGTCCGCGGTTACTACTGGAAGCTGCCGGCCGTTATGAGCATTTTAGCGATTTCGGTTCCAATTTCTCCTATAAATTCACCGGCCGTTTAAAAGTGGTTGATGATATTTCTATCCGCGGTGCTGTTGCAACTGGTTTTCGTGCGCCATCATTAGCTCAGTATTATTTCAATAATGTAAGCACACAATTTACCAACGGTGTGCCTTTGCAGGTTTTAACGGTAAATAACCAAAGCAATGTAGTGCGCCAGTTTGGTGTAGGCGGTTTAAAACCAGAAACTTCTACTTCTTACAGTTTAGGTTTGGCCGGCAAAGCTTTAAAAACGTTTACTTTTACGGTTGATGCTTACCAGATTGATATCAAAGACCGGATTGTACTTTCCAGCCAGTTTAGCCGCAGCAATGCAGCTGTGGCAGCCATTTTAGATCCGGTTGATCCATTAAAACAAATTGGTGCCGTGCAGTTTTTTACAAATGCCATCGGTACCAGAACACGTGGTTTGGATATCGTTTTATCTGATCGCATTGCCTTAGGCGGAACAAACAGTTTAACACTCGCTGCCGCAGCAAACTTTAATAAAACACAAGTTACCAGCGTGCAAACGTCCAACGTAATTGGTTCCAGTGCTGCTTTAACCACCATTTTATTTAATCGCCAGGAACGCGCACGTTTTGAAGGTGGCATCCCGAAAAGCAAAATTAATTTAAGCGCAACTTATAATAATAAAAAGTTTAATGCTTCCTTGAGAACAGTTCGTTTTGGCGAAACTTTTGCAGATTATACCACGCCTGATCCAATTCGCGACCAGGTATTTTCGGCAAAATGGGTTACTGATGCAACGATTGGTTATAAGCTGATCAAACAGTTAGATTTAGCTGTTGGCGTAAACAATTTGTTTGATGTTTATCCGGATAAATTAAACATCGATCCAAATAACTCGGCCACAAATACCACAACTTTTTCTGGTAATGATAACACCAACTTTGGCCGTTTCCGCTATCCAACCACTTCACAGCAGTTTGGTTTTAACGGACGGTTTTTGTTTGCAAAACTAACCTACACTTTATAAACTTACATTTGTTGATTAGCCAAATCCTTCCCAGGGTTTGGCTTTTTTTTGGATGCTGTTTTTATCGGTATAAATTCAGGCTGAAAGTTATTTCAATCGATGGTAAATTTAAGGCGGTAAAAACAGCATTGTTATTGATCGGCCTAAAAAGATTTTTTTCCAAAAACCCAATAATTTTGCAGCACATAATTAAAGCCAAGCGATACAATAATATCAATTACAAGTCTGCTGATGCGGTAATCCAGTTTCAGCCAGCTCGTTAAAACATACGTTCCGAAGGCTTTGAGCAACACGCTTCCGGCAACCATAAAACAAAATTTGGCCAGTTGAGAGCCAATCGGTGCTTCGTTAGAATTTTTATCCCGAAAAGACCAATATCTATTTAAAGAAAAATTTAAAACGGCGCCGATAATTCCGCTGATGATGATCGAAATGGTGTAATGAATGTGCAGTAATTCTGTGCAGGCAATCATCACCACATAATCCAGCATTCCGCCTAAAAAAGCTGATATTTGTGCTTTTGCAAACGTAAAAATTGGTTTACTCATTGCGCAACTGTTTGCGTTTCAGCTCCAACTCTTTACGGTCTCGTTCGTTGCCCATTTTTAGCAAATTTTGTGTATCAATACAGTTGATGATAAAAAGTACAACGCACATGCCAATGGCAAAAAACTGGATCGAATCTTTAAAAATCACTTCCATAATCAGCACAAAAGCAATAATAATCCTGATTTCTGTTGGCCCAAGCAAACCGGCATCAATCGTATAATTATCGGTAATTTTGTACCGAATTTGCGAAATAATCATCGCCCAGCCATACAAAACCACAAACAAAAAAGCAGCCAGTTCCAGTTCTCCTTTGGCATAAACCACGTAGCCTAAACCAATGAAAACAGTAGCTATCCAATCCATAATAATATCCAGCGCAAAACCAAACCATTTGCGTGGTGTATTGCGGTAATAAGCAATGCGGCCATCCAGCGAATCACCGTACCAGTTGATTATAAACCCAATAACACCCAGCAAAAGATAATTTCTATTGATGTAAGTAGCAAGCAAAAATCCTGCAAAAACAAGTAAACTTCCTAAAAAACCAATAAAAGTGAGTGTGTTTGAAGTGATATAAAGCGGTGTTTTTTTAACCAGAAAAGAAATTAACTGCTGCTCGTAAGTTTTTAAAACATTGGTTCTTTTTCTGTCCTGAAAAATTTTTTTTGCACGCTCAGCTTCGTCGTTTTTGATTGTATCCAGGTTGCCCACTGCATTTCCTATCATTATTTTTTGTTTAATTAACCTACAAAAATAATAATGAGAAGTTTGAATGGGCTATTGTTTATTAATTAACCGGATTTTAACCTGAACCTGACATTAATATTAATTTTATGCCGGTAAAAACAGCATCGTAAATTACGGTTTTGAGGCTTTGACCATGCGCATTTTTCCGCTGAAATCAGGTTTAGAAGTTATGTTGATAAACCCTTTTTCGTGCAAAAGCTGTGTTATTTTCTGATGAAAATTTGGGTTGATTTCCAAAAACAACGAACCATTTTTTTCGAGCATCAAGAAAGCAAAATCTGCCACGGCGCGGTAAAAAAGCAACGGATCATTTTCGGGTACAAACAAAGCCAGATGCGGTTCAAAATCCAGCACGTTTGTGTGCATCAATTTTTGTTCTGACGGAACAATGTAAGGCGGATTGCTAACGATGACCGAATAGGGCAATGCTTCTTTTACCGGATAAAAATTGAGTATATCCTGCTGAAAAAAAACCACTTCAACCTGATTTTGCAAAGCATTTTCTTGGGCGATTTGTAAAGCTTCCGCAGAAATATCCAAACCAGAAACCTGCGCCGAAGGCCAGTTTTTTTTGATTGAAATCGGAATGCAGCCACTGCCAGTGCCAATATCGAGAATAGTATTCAGCTTTGAGTTTTCAGCTTTTAGGTTGTTGCCTTCCAGCATTTTCCCCCGCCCTTCGCTCCTATCTTTTTTTTCCTTCAAAACCCAGGCAACCAGTTCTTCGGTTTCCGGTCGGGGAATTAAAACGGAAGAATCAACCTTGAATTTCAACCCAAAAAAATCTGCTTCGCCCAAAGCATATTGAACGGGCATGCCGGTTTCCAGTTTTTTTACCGATAAAAGAAGCATTAAAATTTGTGCTTCCGAAAGTTCTTTTTCCGGAAAAATACGTTGCTGTGTTTGAGATAAACCGGTAATAGTTTGCAAAATTAAAAGCTGGATTTCTGGCAATTCCTCCGCAGAAAACAGATTTTGTAATTTTTCTTTGAGCCAGATGCGTGCTTCGCCAACAGTTTTCATGCGGCAAAGAACGGAAAAAGCTACTTTTGCAGCATGAATGAACACGAAAAATACATGCGCCGCTGTTTGGAACTGGCTGCATTAGGCGCCGGTTTTGTTAGTCCGAACCCGATGGTTGGTTCTGTTATTGTTCATCAAAATAAAATTATCGGCGAAGGTTACCATCAAAAATACGGACAACCGCACGCGGAAGTTAACGCGGTAAAAGCAGCATTTGCGCAGCATGAAAACGCTGCGGATTTACTAAAAGAAGCCACGATTTATGTTTCGCTGGAACCTTGCGCACATCATGGCAAAACGCCGCCTTGTGCTGATTTAATTATTAAACACCAGATTCCGAAAGTAGTGGTTGGCTGTCGTGATCCGTATGTGCAGGTTGACGGAAAAGGCATTGAAAAACTGCAAAATGCCGGAATTGAAGTGATTGAAAACGTGTTGGAAACTGAATGCTTGGACCTGAACAAACGTTTTTTTACACGTGTTTTAAAGCAACGGCCTTACATCATTTTAAAATGGGCCGAAACAGCAGATGGTTTTTTTGCGCCGGAAGATGGCAGCCAGCAATGGATTTCTGATCCGCTGTCTAAACGGCTGGTTCATCAGTGGCGAAGCGAAGAAGATGCAGTTTTAGTTGGAAAAAATACAGCCGCAGCAGATAATCCACAGTTAAATAATCGTTATCAAGCCAACGCCAAACAGCCAAAACGCGTAGTTTTAGACAGAAGATTAGAACTGAAGCCAGATTTGAATCTGTTTGATCAATCCGCTGAAACCCTGATTTTTAATGAGGTAAAAACAGCATTAGAAGGCAACAATAAATACATTAGCCTGGAGGATTTTGATTTGTATTTGCCGCAATATGTGTTGTTTCAATTGTATTTGCAGGATATTCAATCCTTAATTATTGAGGGAGGCGCAAAAACGTTAAAGCTGTTTTTGGATGCCGGTTTATGGGACGAAGCACGGATTTTCCAGAGTAAAAGCCGTTGGGGAAAAGGACTGAGAACACCGGAAATCAGTGGCGAATTGAGCAGCGTTTCTGTAGTTGGCGAAGATCAGTTATCAATTTTACATCCAACAAAAAAGCCCTGAATTTAAGATCAGGGCTTTTTTTAATAATTATTTACCAACAACTTCTGCATCAGGTACATCGCCTTTTCGATGTAGAATGGAATGTTTGGTTGGTTTTTCTTCATCACCCAACAAAATTCCCCAAGGTTTTAAAGATTCGATCCGATCAAAAATAATCTTAAACATAGCAATTATCGGGATGGATAAAAACATGCCTGGTATTCCCCAAAGCATTTCGCCGATAATTACGCCCAAAATCGTAACCAAAGCATTTATTTTTACTTTGGAGCCTACAATCACCGGTAATAAAACGTTGCTATCAATTAAGTGCATGGCAACAATAGTAACTAAAACCAGTATCACTTTGCCAATTGCTGCAGTACTGAAAGTGATTAGAACACTTA
>JBPBQN010000023.1:0-11953 GCA_050954865.1 Janthinobacterium lividum
TAACCGTTATGGTCATCATCTTTGCCGTTTCCAGCTTTTTCCTGCGTGTTTACCCACAAAATCGGCTTCAAATCTTTCTGCAAGGTATCTACGCCACTATCAATCGTGGCAACTACAACCGTTGTGCTTTTTTTACCCTTTAAAAAATCGTAAGCCTGATTTAAACTCACCCCAAAATAACCGTCTTTTTGCAGATCCAGTGTGTGCCAGTTTTTTGGTACAGCAGTTTTATCAGGCATTTGCTGCGCGATGGAAGCAGCATTTATAGCGAACAAGGCAACTGCTAGCGCAGCAGTCGTTTTTAAATTAATTTTCATGAATTGATATGTGGAATTTAGCGATTATCAGTTTTGCGAGGATTATTTTATCCTGCTAAAAGAAGCATTTTGCCAGCAGCAATCAAGGCTTAGTTTATACTAAATAAGCCATTTTTTACGTTTTGCTGGTTATACTTCATTTTCAAACAGGTTAATTAAAAATGCTTTTTCGTATTTTTGTTAAAGCTACATTTTAAGCTGCTAAAAACAGTACGGTTTATAAAAGCTATTTGTTTAAGCTTTTTAACGAAACAGAAACCTTTTTCAGTATCAACTTAAATTAATTAAATACTGTTATTTAGTATTAATAACAAAAATTTGTTCTGCTAATAAAATTGAATGGAAGAAGAATTTGATTACAATTTCTCTGAGGATCCGCGGTTTTCTGTAGAACGATACGAAGAAATGCTCCGCAACCACGATCAATATTTTTTTGATACGCAGGTGTTTGAAAACATTATTGATTATTATATTGAAAAAAACGATCCGATAAAAGCTTTACAGGTAGTGGGTTATGCGCGCAGTCAGCATCCTTTTGCGGCTGTATTTTTGATTAAACAGGCACAGCTTTTCATCGTAACCAACCAAGTGGCCGATGCTTTTGCCATACTGGAAAAAGCTGAAAGTCTGGATCCGTCTGAAGCTGATATTTACATCATTCGCGGCAACTTATTCGAAAGTTTGGAACGGCACGAAGAAGCTTTGGAAAACTACGAAAAAGCTTTGCCCATCGCCGAAGATACCGATGATATTTTGCTTCACATTGCCTTTGTTTATCAAAGTAAAGGCGAATACGATCTGGCCATCACTTACCTGAAACTTTGCCTGGAGCAGAATATGGAAAACCAGGACGCTTTATACGAACTAGCTTTTTGTTACGATGTGTTGGACAGGCAAAACGAAAGCGTACAGTTTTACGAGCAATATATTGATAAAGAGCCATATAGTTATGCTGCTTGGTACAATTTAGGTAATGCTTTTACCAAATTAAGTTTGTTTGAAAAAGCGATCGATGCCTACGATTATGCTATTTTGATTAACGAAAGCTTTACTTACGCTTATTTTAATAAAGGTAATGCGCTAATAAATCTGGATAAATTTGCCGAAGCCATTGAAGTTTACAAGCAAACTTTAGAATACGAGCCAAGCAGTGCCGATACGTATTGTTCTATCGGCGAATGCTACGAAAAGCTGGAACGAATGGATGAGGCGCGCGCGTACTACAAAAAAGCTGTTCGTAAAGATGCCAAACTGGGTGATGCCTGGTTCGGAATCGGCGTAACGCTTGATTTTGAGGAACGTTATTTTGAAGCTTTGCGCTACTATAAAAGGGCTTTGGAGCTGGATAATACAAATCCTGATTATTGGTTTGCCATTGCAGATGCCAATTACAAGCTGGGAAATTTGCCCGAATCCGAAGATGCGTATGCAAAAGTGATCGAATTGAATCCTTTAGACGTGGATGCCTGGCTGGATTATTCTTCGATATTGTATGAGCAGCATAAGCTTACGGCAGCTATCGAAACCATGGCAGAAGCGATCAAAAACAATCCGGATGCGGCAGAATTATTTTATCGCATGGTTGCGTATCTTTTTGCGAAAGGCGAGTACAACGAAGCATTGAAATATCTGGAAACAGCATTGATTGCTGATCCGGAAAAGCACCAAATTTTGTTTGAATATTTGCCACAATTGCAGGAAAACAAAGCTATTGTAGATATTATCAACCGGTTTTATAGGGCATAAAAGAAGCATCATTTCAGTTTCATCTGTACATCAAGCGGAAGGTTTTGGTTTTTTTCTACATTTGCGCATATCCAAACCGGCCTTAAATCGGTTTTAATTAATTTTTTGTAGCTACATGAATTACTTTCTAAACAATATCCCGGAGCGACCGCAAAAACCAAGATCATCAGGCTTTACCATGGTGATGGATAAAGGCTTGAGTTTAAGACAAGTAGAAGATTTCATTGAGGTTTCCGGTCAGCATACAGATATTGTAAAGTTAGGTTGGGCAACTTCGTACGTTACGCCAAATCTAAACGAAAAACTAAAGCTTTACCGCGAGGCTGGCATTCCGGTTTATTTTGGCGGTACTTTGTTTGAAGCTTTTATTGTTCGCGGCCAGTTTGATGATTACCGTCGTACTTTGGATAAATACCAGATGAATTATGCTGAAGTTTCCGACGGTTCCATCACCATTGATCACGAAGAAAAGTGTAATTATATCAAAGAATTAAGCAATCAGGTTACGGTTATTTCTGAAGTTGGCTCTAAAGACGTAGAGAAGATTTTTGCGCCATACAAATGGATTAAACTAATGAATGCCGAACTGGAAGCTGGTTCCTGGAAAGTAATTGCTGAAGCACGCGAAAGCGGAAATGTAGGTATTTACCGTGATTCGGGAGAAGTAAGGCAAGGGTTGGTTGATGAAATTCTCACCCAAATTCCGGAAGAAAAAATTATTTGGGAAGCACCGCAAAAAGCGCAACAGGTTTGGTTTATTAAACTGATTGGTGCCAACGTAAATTTAGGAAATATTGCGCCAGCAGAAGTAATTCCGTTGGAAACCATTCGACTTGGATTGCGCAGCGATACATTTGATTTCTTTTTAAATCAATAAACTACTTTTTCTGTTCATCCAGCACAAAGCAAAGTTTAAATTATGAAAAAATACGGTTTGATCGGTTTTCCGTTAACACATTCTTTTTCTAAAAAATATTTTACAGAAAAGTTCGAAAAAGAAGGAATTGAAGATATTTCTTACGAGCTTTTTGAGCTGGAAAACCTGAGTAATTTTCCAGATTTTATTAAAGCTAATCCAGATTTATTGGGGTTAAACGTTACCATTCCGCACAAAATTGGTGCCGTTTTTTACATGAATTGGATGGATAACGAGGCCAAAAAAGTAGAAGCCGTTAACTGCATTAAAATAATTCAGGAAAGTGCTATTGCTGCTGCTTTTTCGGGCGAAGTTGGTTTTGTTGATCAGGATTTTCGCTTGGAAGGTTACAACACAGATATTCACGGTTTTGAAAACTCGTTGAAACCTTTGTTAAAATCTCAGCATACCCGTGCTTTGGTTTTAGGAAATGGCGGTGCCAGCCGGGCCGTCAGATACGTTTTGAAAAAACTTAACATACCGTTTCAGGTAGTTTCCCGCAGACCAAAACCGAATCAGATTTTGTATGAAAAGGTAACACCCGAACTCATTAAAAACTATAAGCTGATTATCAATACCACGCCTTTGGGCACCGCTCCGGATCTTTCGGCTTTTCCGCCAATTCCGTACGAAGCCATCACCGATCAGCATTTGTTGTATGATTTAATTTACAATCCGGAGAAAACCGTTTTCCTGCAAAAAGGAGAAGCGCAAGGTGCAGAAATTAAAAACGGTTATGAAATGCTTGTTTTACAGGCAGAAAAAACATGGGAAATTTGGAACAAAAAAAACCATGAACCAATTTAAAAAATATCGCCTGTTGCTGATTTCGATCACATCGGTTTTGTTTTTTTCTTGTACCAATCATGATTTTTCTCCTAAACCACGCGGTTTTTTCCGCTTAAATTTTCCTGTAAAAAAGTATCAGCCATATATGGGAGGTTGTCCGTTTACTTTTAATTATCCGGTTTATGCCAACATCGAACCGGATAAAAACAGAAATGCGCAGCCTTGCTGGTTTAACCTTGAATTTCCGGATTTTAAAGGCACTTTGCATTTAAGTTATATGCCGGTAACTTCTAAAAAAGTTTTTAATGAACTGATTGAAGATGCACACACTTTTGCCTTCAAACACACCGTAAAAGCAACCGGAATTGATGAGGCAACAATTGCTTATCCCGACCGGAGAATGTATGGTATTTATTACCGCATTGATGGAAATGCAGCTTCATCCGTGCAATTTTACTTAACCGATAGCACCAAAAATTATCTGCGTGGCGCACTGTATTTCAATGAGTTGCCGCGCCAGGATTCTATTAAACCTGTGCTGGATTTTGTAAAGAAAGATATTGATGTGATGATCAAAAGCATCCGCTGGAAAAACTGATGCTTCTTTTATCGGTATAAAATCAGTGAAATTAATTAGCTTTTGTCTAATACATCTTCTGCATCTTTAGCAATTTCCGGTTCGATGGCGTTTTGCTTCGGAAAATTAAATAGTAAAGAAGTAATCACCGGAACCAAAAATACGGCAACCGTAAACAGCGACACGAACAAATCCGTCTTTTTTCCTTCCAAAATTGCTGAAAAAGTTGATTCCGGATAAAAATGCGTGTATAAAGAAGCCGTAAGTTTGATGCCTAAAACGCCGATTACTACAAAAGCAACGGTTTCCAAAAAAGTAAATTTTTCCATCAGCTTCACAAAAGCCTGCGCCACAAAACGCATGGCTAAAATCCCGATGAAAACACCGGTATAAATCAAAAAAACATGATCTGTAAAAGCAACGGCCGCAAAAACATTATCAATAGAAAAAGCCAAATCCATCACTTCTACCAAAGCAACGGTTGCCCACAAAGCACCAACTAAACCAACTGTAGAACGGTAAACCCAGTTTTCGCTCTTGTTAATCGCTTCTTCCTCGCCATCGCCGGATTTTCCTTTGAAATAGTCAAATGCCAAGTACAATAAATACAAACCGCCCAATGGTTTTAACCACCAGATTTTAACCAGCCAGGCTGCCAGAAACAAACAAATTCCGCGGAAAATATACGCACCAATAATGCCATAACGCAATGCTTTGCTGCGTTGTTCTTTCGGTAAATCAATTACCATTGTGGCCAAAACCGCTGCATTATCTACGGAAAGCAGGCTTTCAATCACAATCAAATTTAAAATAATCAGCAAGCCTGCCTGTATATCTTGACCCAATAATCGGTGTAAAAAATCCATGTTGTTATTTTTGTAATGCTGTTTTTATGACTGTTTTTTTATGATTTTGTTACTGCAAAATGCTAAATCATATCTGTATTCAGCATGGCTTTTAAAATGTTGGCTTGTGCATCAATATTGCTGATGTTTTGCATAAAACTAATGTCGTTCAGTTTGCGGTAATTTTCGACCAGCAGCATTTTAATTTCCTGCGGAAGATACACTTTTGCCACGCCAATACTGCTTTGCAACTGATCATTTTTAGCTTTTAGCTCCAAAATCATTTTTTCTTTTTGCGAGATTTGATTGCTTTGGCGGATGTTTTCCAGCTTCGCATAATCACAAAACAAAAACAAGTTTCTGGCCGGATAAAACAAGAAATAGCGATCCGTTTCGGAAAATTTATAAACTTCTAAAACGCTGTTTCCGGCTTTTAATCCGCAGAAAAATTCAGTTTTAAAATCAAATTTGCAAAGCAAACCCAACAGCTTTTTTTCGATTACGGCGTGTGCATTGGTATAAACTTTTGCCGGATCAAAATAGATTAAATCCTGCAAAAGTTCCGCCGAAACCTCGTTGTAAAACTCCGCAGAAAACTGCGCGCTAAAACTGTTGATATTTTTGGAGAAAGGATATTCGTCTAAATTATCTGACAACAATTGATATAAATGCCGCAGCGAAATATTGATTTTTAAAGTCTGTTTCTGCTTTCCTTGCTGGTAATTTTTTTCCTGATAAAAAGAGCGTGCAAGCTGTGATTCCAGTTCGTTGTTCAGCTGAATTTCATCAAATAAAAGACTCACATTCTGCTCGTTGTTTTTCTTGATTTTTTTCAACAGATCAATCAAACTTGCCGTATATTGCAGATGAAAAAGCTCCAGATTATTGACATCCAGTTCTGGATTTTGCTCAAATAATTGATGAATAACCTGGCTGCGCAGATAAATTTTGTAGATGATTTCTTCCTGAAAAAAAGCAGCAAGCAACTGTAATTTACTGATAATCCGTTGGGAATTCTGAAAAATTGCTTGCCGCTCGTCCATTCATACAAATTTACTTAATACTGGTTACATTTTTCTTGAGTTCAGTTTCCAAACTCTGCAACTCCGTATTCAGCGCTTTGCGGTTTTGTGTGCCTTCATCGTGGATGCGTTTTACTTCATTCAGCGTTTCAATCAGCGATTGCGTAGTGCGTTTCAGCGTATCGATGGAAACTACTGTTTTTTCGTTTTCGCGCGCCACATCAATACTGTTTTGCTTCAATAGTTCGGCATTTTTTTGCAGGATGGCATTCGTGGTATCCGAAATCTTTTTCTGCACTTCCACATGCTGTTTTTGCCGGTTTAAAGCTACAGCAATCGTGAGCTGGTTTTTCCAGACCGGAATTGTGGTGGAAATAATCGACTGCGCTTTTTCTGCGATAGAAGTATTGTTGTTTTGCACCACGCGGATTTGCGCCAGCGATTGCATCATGATAAACCGGACCACTTTCAAATCAGCCAAACGCTTGTCCAAACGATTCACAAAATCACGCAGATCGGCAATTTCATAATCCTGATAATCAGCGGGATTGGCATCCATTTGCGCCAGTTTTTCGCTCAGTTCGTTAAATTTCAGCTGACCGGAAATAATTAGTTCTTCCATCTGTTTGATGTACGAAACGTTGCTATCAAACATGGTTTGCAACGAGCTGTTATCTTTGATGGAATTAACGCGGCCGGCTTTAATTTTATTGGTGATTTTATCGATGTTGTTCACCACCGTATCATATTTCTGGAAAAGCTTTTGTGTATCTACCACCATCTTTTTCAGGAACGGAATTTTTGACAGGATTGACTTAAACGAACTCTGTTCCAGTTCATCCACATCAATATAATTCAGTTCCGTAAGCAAATCTGTAATTAAGCCGCCAACTTCGCCGGAATTGTAGGTGCGAACCGAAGTTAAAAACGCATTGCTATATTTTTCCATCGAATTTTGCACTTCCACGCCATAATTCAAAATAGAATTTACATCTTTTGGATCGATGGCTTTGTTGATTTCATTCAGTTTCTGTTCATCTGCAGAAGTGATTGCGGACAGATCAACATTACCATCTTTATCCATTTTAACCGAAGGAACGGGCTGATTTACAACTGACGTAGTTTCCATATTGCGTAAGTTTTGGGTTGAAATTCAGGTCGATACTGTTTTTATCGACCTAAAATTGGTGTTACAAATATTGATTGATCACCGTAGTAATGGTTTCCGGCAGCTTTTTATCGTTGGTTGGCTCGCCAATGGCATTAAATTTCCACTCGTTGTTACGTTTGTAAAAAATGCCCATCACCATCGAAACATAACCTGAAAAACCAGAATTATGCGCAATATCGTACGTGGCAAAAACCTCTTTCACCATTTTCGGCGTGCCTTCGTAAATGCGGATCGAAGCAAACGGAATCTTGCCAAAATCATGTCCGCGGAAACTGTTCAGCACAAAAGCTACATGTTCAATATTACTGTTCAGCAGCGAAAAATCAAGCGTGATCACTTCATTATCCAAACCGTCATCACCATCAATATCGCCCGTTAAATCATCACCACTGTGTTTTATCGAACCGTTTTTTGATTTCAGGTTGCCAAAATAAATGGTTTCCTGTAGTTTTTTATCAGCATCAAACAGCGCGCAACTGGCATCCAGATCCACTGCTTCTTTTGTCGTACCAAATCCGAAGAAACCTTTCTTTTCGATTGCGCCCCAATTGATGCCCACGCAAATATTCTGCAGCTTGCTTCCGTTGGCTTTTTCCAGGTTGATGCGCTGTCCTTTTTGAAGATTAATGGCCATAATATTAGTTGTATTTGTTTAAATAATCCTGCAAACCGCCTTTCATGCCCACGCCAACCGCTTCAAATTTCCATTTGCCTTCGCGCTTGTAAATACGGCCAAATTCTACGGCTGTTTCGATGGAGAAATCTTCTTCCAGTTCGTATTTTAGTAATTCTGTATTGGTTGAAGTATCGAAAATCCGCACAAAAGAATTTCGAACCTGACCAAAATTTTGCCTTCTGCTCGCCGCCTCGTGAATCGTGACTACAACTGTTAATTCCGTAGCCTTCGGATCAACCAAAGCCAAATCAATTTTTACCTGTTCATCATCGCCATCGCCAGCTCCTGTCAGGTTATCGCCGGTGTGTTCTACGCCACCATCCGGAGAAAGCAGATTGTTGTAAAATACAAAATGCTCATCAGAAAGCAGTTTTTTATTTTCTCCTAAAATGAAAATCGAAGCGTCCAAATCAAACTCCGTTCCGGTAGAAGAAGTGTTGGTATCCCAGCCCAAACCGATGGTAAATTTGGGCGCATTGATGTTTTCCCGTTGTCCTTTTTGCAAATTTATGGCCATGCGCTTTGTGTTTATGTAGAAATAAGGTTTAATTACCTTCAAATTTAAGATAACTACTCAAATATAAATTTGTTGATTCCTATATTTTATAGGATAAAAGAAGTATGTGTTTGTTACGCGCTGAGCGGCTATACTTTAAAATATTTTTGATGAATATTATTTAGGAGCCGCAAGGTAATCAATCAGCAAAGCCGAAGTGATAATCAGCAGGCCAAAAAACTCACGCGTGCGTTCAATGTAAGGTTTGGTAGCCTGCATTTCTTCTACAATGCTTGGCCTTTTGTAAATGGAAATCCAATCCCAAACGCCATCTTTAATGAAGAATAAAATTACTGCATAAAAAAGGTATCCGGCCATCAAGCCCAAATAAATACGCGGATAATAGATTTTGAAAACTGCCAATCCGCAGCAAATCGTTACCGCCATATAAATGCTCACCCAAAGCCATGCATCGTCGTCATTGAGGTTTACATAGGCAAAACCCAGAAAAGCCACGAAAAAAACACCATTCAGAATGCTTAAAAACATGTTATTTTTTAGGTTGATGCAACTGATTTATAAAGATGGACAAGCCGTAATTTGCTGATTTCCAAGCATGATCTAACGCTTCCGGCGCCGGGCCAGGACTTTGGGCGAAGTTTCCGGTGATGATATCCATATCGCCGTCGCCATCAATATCTCCTTTTTCCAGCGCCAAAGTTTTAATCGGAACTTTACTTTTTTGAATGTACGATTTGAAAGCAAATTTAGCCGAATTGGTATTTTCGAGATAAACAAACGATTCATCAACCAGCTTGCCAAAATCCGGAAAAAAGGAAGTAGCAGCAAAATCTACATCGCCATCCTGATCAAAATCTTCTGCCAAAACTTTGGTTACGCCATAAATCGGGTAAAAAAAATGTTCGGTAAAAACAGCATTGCCCTGATTGATATTCAGCCGGATGCCATGAAAAGCTTTTAAAATGTTGGAATAATCGGCATTATCGCCGTGCACCGTTACAATATCTGTGCGGCCATCATGGTTATAATCTACTAAAACCATATCCGTAGTGCCATAATCCGGCGGAAAACGCAGCACTCTTTTTGCCTTAAATTTGAGGTTTTCCTGCTGATAAAAAATGTAAACGCTTTCATCACCCTGCGAAAACAGTGCTACAATATCATCTTTTCCATCGCCGTCCATATCTTTGATGTAGCATTTTATGGCACCGGCCAGCGGAAGCAAAACCTGCTCCGTGTATTTTCCAGACTTGCCTTTTTTGTAAAGCGATAACGAACCGATTTTATTGCCAAAATTGCAAACCACGATTTCAGGAATGCCGTCATGGTTTAAATCCTGAATTTCTGCATGAACCGGCCGGTGCAAAGCAGTGATCATTGGCTGAACCTGATTGTTTTCAAACTCGGCGTAAGAACCAGTGCTCAATTCTGTTGGATATAATTTGCCGATTTCGGTGAAGTAGGTGCGGTTTCCAGCAAAATTAAAATCTACCGCCGGACTTTCTGTTTCGATGGTTTGCGTTACGCCGGTATCATATTTCCAGGTAAAAACTTTATTGTAAAAATTACCAATCCATAAAGTTTTGGTTTCAGGATTGTACTTCAGGCTGGTAATTAAAGACGGCGAAGTGCGGTCAATCTGAATATCTTCCCGCGCAAACTGTTTTAGTGGCGTGTTTCGGGTGAGGCGTTTTTCATCCAGCGTAACACTATCCGGCGCATTTTTTAAAACATAATTGACCAGTTTAGTCCAGTTTTCTTCCGAAATCACCGGCTGATCCGGAATGATATGCGCTTTGTTAACGATCGCTTTTTCCTCATTAGATAAACCTCGCAACGGATCATATCCCGGATAAATAATGCCCATACGCGCGCCCATTACGGGCAGCACATGGTTTTTCCAGATTTCTTTGGTCAGCCCTGCCGGATCTGCCGCCATGTGGCAAACGGTGCAATGACGAATGAAAAGTTCTCTACCTTCATCCTCCACCGGCAATGCTTTTTTTACCGTGAAAGAATTAAGCGTGAACAGGATCGTGGCCACAAAAAGACCGGCTAAAAACAGTATTCGAAAACGCATGCGGCAAGTGGAAATTATAAAGAACGTTAAAATGCTTTAAGATTGCGATCTTCTGTAGGTAAGATTATAAAGTGGCCCCGACGGGAATCGAACCCATATCTAGAGTTTAGGAAACGCCTATTCTATCCGTTGAACTACGGGGCCATTTGCAAAATTATCGGATCACACTACCATTAGTAAACGCTTCCGATGGTGTTGCAAAACTAAGTTTTCCTTCCGGATTTTCGGCCATCAAAATCATGCCTTGCGATAAAATTCCTTTGATTTCGCGCGGTTCCAGATTTACTAAAATACTGACTTGTTTACCTACAATCGCTTCCGGTTCAAAATATTCTGCAATGCCGGAAACTACTGTTCTTTGATCCAAACCAGTATCAATAGTTAGCTTCAACAGTTTTTTGGTTTTAGCTATTTTTTCTGCGGATAAGATCGTTCCTACGCGAATATCCAGCGCAGCAAACTGCTCAAATGTAATGTTTGCTTTTGCTTCAACCAAAGGCAATTTTGCCTGTTCGTTTTCCATTTTGGTGTTTAATAGTTTCTGGATTTGTGCTTCAGTTTGTTCATCTTCAATCTTTTCAAATAAAAGTTTGGCTTCGTTTAGCTGATGATTTTCCGGCAGCAAATCAATCGTGCCGGATTTGTCCCAGTTTTGGGCTGATAAATTTAGCATGGTAAACAAAGCATCGGCACTGTTTGGCAAAAATGGCTGTGATAAAATGGCCAGATTTGCAGCAACCTGCAAGCCAATATTCAATACCGTTTGTACACGTTCCGGGTCTGTTTTAATTAGTTTCCACGGTTCTTCATCCGCCAGATATTTGTTGCCTAAACGTGCCAGGTTCATAAACTCACTTAATGCTTCGCGGAAACGGTAATTTCCCAAAGCTAAACCAATTTTTTCCGGAAAAGCTTTTAATTGATTGATCACTTCGATATCCTGATAAGATAAAATGCCTTTTGGCATCACTTTTCCATCAAAATATTTATGCGATAAAACAAGCACGCGGTTGATGAAATTTCCATAAATCGCAACCAGTTCATTGTTATTTCTGGCCTGAAAATCTTTCCAGGTAAAATCGTTATCTTTCGTTTCCGGCGCGGCAGAAGTTAAAACGTAGCGCAAAACATCCTGTTTCCCAGGAAAATCTTTTAAAAATTCCGGCAGCCAAACTGCCCAGTTTCTTGATGTAGAAATTTTATCGCCTTCCAGATTTAAAAATTCATTTGCCGGAACCTGATCTGCCAGATGATAATTACCATGCGCCATCAGCATTGCCGGGAAAATAATGCAATG
>JBPBQN010000024.1:0-11722 GCA_050954865.1 Janthinobacterium lividum
TCAGGCATTGTACTTTTTTGTGCGATTGAGCAAAACCGACGAGGAAAACGATGCCAAACTGGCTATGATAGAAGTTCCGGAAAGCATGTCGCGCTTTTTGGTTTTGCCGGAAACCAACCAGCTTAAATTTATCATTTTGCTGGATGATATCATTCGTTACTGTTTGGATGACATTTTTTTCATTTTTGATTATGATGTGAGCGAAGCGTATTCCATCCAGTTAACGCGCGATGCCGAATTGGATCTGGATAAAGAAGTGAGCGAAAAATTTATCGAATCACTTTCAAAAAGTCTGCAAAAACGCAAAAAAGGCAAGCCAATGCGCATGTTGTACGATACGGAAATGCCGCTGGATATGCTTTCGTATTTAGTGCGTAAAATGCAGCTGACGGCCGATAGTTTGATTCCGGGAAGCCGTTACCATAACTTTAAAGATTTTATCAGCTTTCCAAATGTTGGCCGGCCGGAGCTGGAATATCCAAAACTGCCTTCGTTGCAGGTTCCGCATTTATCTTTTGGCAAAAGTTTGCTGGGCATGATCAGCAAGCGCGATTTTTTAATCAGTACACCTTACCAGTCTTTTGATTACATTATTCATTTTTTGCGGGAAGCAGCTATCGATCCAAACGTCAAAGAAATCAGCATAACACTTTACCGTTTGGCAGAGAATTCGCGCATTATCAACGCACTAACCAACGCCGCCAAAAACGGAAAAACAGTGCATTGTTTAGTCGAATTAAAAGCCCGTTTTGATGAACAAGCCAATATTTTCTGGAGCCGTCGGTTGGAAGAAGAAGGTGTAAAAGTGATTTATGGTGTTTCCGGTTATAAAGTGCATTCAAAAATTTGCCTGGTAAAACGATTGGAAAACAAGAAGTTTGCTTATTACGCCTGTTTATCAACCGGAAATTACAACGAAAAAACGGCGCGGATTTATGCTGATCATACACTGCTTACCGCAAACAAAAAAATTACGTTGAGTTTGGTTGCCATTTTTGATGCGCTGCAAAAAAATACTGTTCCGCAGGGAATCAAAAATTTGTTGGTTTCTCCGATTGATTCGCGGCAGCTGTTGTATAAATTCATTGACCGCGAAATTTCTAATGCTAAAAAACGTATTCCGGCTTATATTATCCTGAAAATGAATAGCTTGGCTGATGAAGATATGATTGCTTATCTGTACAAAGCTAGCAATGCAGGTGTAAAAATTAAGCTGATTATCCGCGGCATGTGCTGTTTGGTGCCGGGCGTAAAAGGTTTCAGCGAGAATATTGAAGTGATCAGCATTGTTGATAAATACCTGGAACATGCCCGCGTTTATATTTTTGCAGATGGCGGCAAGGAGGAAATTTATTTAACATCTTCGGATTTGATGACGCGGAATCTGGATCATCGCGTAGAAGTTGGCTTCCCGATTTTGGATAAAGATTTGAAAAAGGAAGTGCGCGATATGATCGATATTCAGCTTCATGACAATACCAAAGCCAGGGAAATAAACAGTTTGAATAATAACCGTTACCATAAATCAGACGATAAGGCCAAAACGCGGTCGCAATTTGATATTTACAACTATCTAAAACAGAAGAAATAATTTGAGATACGCTGCTATTGACATTGGTTCTAACGCCGTGCGCCTGCTGATTGCAGATGTGATGGACAACGCCGACCCGATTACTTTTAAAAAAAATACGCTCATTCGCGTGCCGTTGCGTTTGGGCGATGATGCTTTTATCGATCATAACATCTCACCCAAAAAAGTGGAAAATTTGGTTAAGACGATGTCGGCTTTTAAAAACCTGATGGATGTTTACGGCGTAACACAATACCTGGCTTGCGCAACTTCTGCTATGCGGGAAGCGGCGAACGGACAAGAAATTGTGCAGCAAGTACATGAAAAAGCTGATATTAAGCTTGAAATTGTAGCTGGTCAGCGTGAAGCCAACATCATTTACGCCAGTCATTTTGAAGAAAAACTCGACCGCAAAAAAAACTATTTGTACATTGATGTTGGCGGCGGAAGTACGGAATTGTCGTTCTTTTCGGATGGCGTTCTGGTTGCTTCACAATCTTTCAATATTGGTACGATCCGGATTCTGGATAATCAGGATAAAACAGAAACCTGGAAAGAAATGGAACATTTTTTATCGGCTAAAACTAAAGCTTATAAAGATATTACCGGAATTGGTACAGGTGGAAATATTAACAAATTGTTTAAATTATCTGAAGAAAAAGAAGGTAAAGCAATGTCATTCAATAAGTTAAAAAGTTTGCATCATCATTTAAGTTCTTATTCTTTAAAAGATCGTATCCAGGTTTTGGGCTTGAATAATGATCGTGCCGACGTGATAATTCCTGCTGCTCTAATTTTTATTACGGTGATGAAATCGGCTGGAATCAAAAATATCCTGGTGCCGAAAGTCGGAATGGTTGACGGTATTATTCAGTTACTGATCGAAGAAAACCTGAAATAGCAATGCTGTTTTTATCGCCTAAAAATTGATGAAGAAAAAAATTGTAGTTGCCATTACTGGTGCCAGCGGTTCCATTTACGCCAAATTATTGCTGGAAAAATTGCAGCTTTTGCAGGAGCAGATTCTGGAAGTTGGCGTCGTGATGTCAGACAATGCGCGTGATGTCTGGAAGTTTGAACTGGATAATGACAGTTATCAAAACTTACCATTCAAAATTTACAACAAAGCCGATTTCTGGGCACCGTTCGCTTCAGGCTCAGCGCGTTTTGATACGATGATTGTGGTGCCATGTTCAATGGGAACTTTGGGACGAATTGCATCCGGAATTTCTAACGATTTAACCACGCGTGCCGCCGATGTGATCTTGAAAGAACGCCGAAAACTGATTTTGGTTGCGCGTGATACGCCGCTCAATCTTATTCATATCCGTAACATGCAAACGATTACGGAAGCTGGTGGGATTATTTGTCCGGCTGTGCCATCGTTTTACAGTCGCCCTAAAACGATTGAAGAAGTAGCGATGACGGTGGTTAACCGAATCATTGATCTGGCTGGTTTGGAACATGAAACTTACCGCTGGAGCGAAGGAGAGAAGTAAACTTTACCTTTGGTTTTGATAATCGTCTGACCAATCAGCATACTTCTTTTACCCTATATTTTTTATCTTTGCGGCCACGCATGAACAGAAAAGTTGCCTTTTATACGCTTGGTTGCAAACTCAATTATTCAGAAACCTCTGCTATTGGCAGGCAGTTTAAACAGGCTGATTATGAGGTTGTTAATTTTACCGATCAGGCTGATGTTTATGTAATCAACACCTGCTCAGTTACCGAAAATGCCGACCGTAAATGTAAAAAAGTAGTTAAAGAAGCTTTAAAAATTTCGCCGCTGGCTTATGTGGCTATTGTAGGTTGCTACGCACAATTAAAGCCGCAGGAAATTTCTGAAATTGAAGGTGTGGATTTGGTTTTAGGTGCTGCGGAAAAATTCCAATTGGTGGAGCACATCACTGATCTCACCAAAAACCCGAAAGCGTTGGTGTATAATCAGCCGGTAAAAGAAGCAAATCAGTTTATTCCGTCGTATTCTTTTGGTGATCGTACCCGAACTTTTTTAAAAGTACAGGACGGCTGCGATTATTCCTGTTCTTTTTGCACTATACCGATGGCGCGCGGTGCCAGCCGAAGCGATACTATCAGCAACGTGATCCGGCAGGCACGAGAAATTGCTTTTTCCGGCGTAAAAGAAATTGTGCTGACAGGTGTAAATCTTGGCGATTTTGGACTGATCGATAGCATTCGTCAATACAAATTTATTGATCTGATTAAAGCTTTGGATGAAGTGGAAGGCATTGACCGTATTCGTATTTCTTCTATCGAACCAAATTTGCTGACAGACGAAATTATTGCTTTTGTGGCTGTCTCCCAGCATTTTGTGCCGCATTTTCATATTCCGCTGCAATCCGGTTCCAACAAAATATTGAGTTTGATGCGTCGCCGTTACAAGCGCGAACTGTATGTAGAACGTATCCAAAAAATCAAAGAACTGATGCCCGATTGTTGCATCGGTGTGGATGTGATTGTCGGTTTCCCCGGAGAAACACGCGAAGATTTTATCGATACGTATAATTTTCTAAACGAACTGCCGGTTTCTTATCTCCACATTTTTACTTATTCTGAACGCGAAAACACGCTGGCTGCAGAAATGCAAGGCGTTGTGCCTGGTTCAACACGTGCCGAACGCAGCAAAATGTTGCATATTTTATCTGGTAAAAAACGTAGAGCATTTTACGAATCGCAGGTTGGCAAAATGGCCGATGTGTTGTTTGAGCGCGAAACCAATGATGGTTTGATGCACGGCTTCACCAGAAATTACGTTAAAATTGAAACAGTTTACGATCCGTTAGTGGTGAACGAAATTCGCCCCGTGCTGTTAACGGCTATTGCCGAATCCGGCGATATGGAAATTGAGGAAACAGCAGAAATTCTGGTGCATTAGTTTTATCTTCGCTCGAAAAAGAGCCATACATGTTTCCAACTATAACCGATTTGATCCGGTATCTCACCGGCGTAAATATTCCGCTTCCCGTTCAATCGTTTGGTTTTTTTGTTGCGCTGGCTTTCATCGTTTCCTACTGGGCTTTTGAGCAGGAAATGAAGCGCAAAGAGCGGCTTGGTTATATTCATCCTTTTAAAAAGCTGGTTACTATTGGCGAACAGGCTTCAGTTTCGGAGCTGGCGACTAACGCTGTTTTTGGTTTTTTCCTGGGATATAAGTTGCTCGATGCTGTTTTTAACTACCAACTTTTGGTGGCCAACCCGCAGGAGTTTTTGCTTTCAACCCGCGGCAATTGGTTTGGCGGCATCATCATGGCCGTACTTTTAGGTTATTGGGCTTATGCGGAGAAGAAAAAAACTGCCTTGCCTCAGCCTAAAACTGAAGAAGTAACCGTGCACCCATACGAACTGATGGGAACCATGCTGGTTTGGGCAGCTTTTTGGGGATTTGCCGGTGCGAAACTATTTAACGGTCTGGAAAACTGGAATGAATTGGTACGTGATCCGATTGGAATGCTGATCGGTTTTAGCGGTTTAACTTTTTATGGCGGCTTAATTTGCGGCGGTGCAGCAGTAATGTATATTGCCCACAAAAATTACATTAAACTCATTCACATGGCCGATATTGGTTCGCCAGGAATGATGATTGCTTACGGCGTTGGCCGCATTGGTTGCCAGGTTTCCGGTGATGGCGATTGGGGCATTGCTAATCTCGCCCCAAAACCAGGCTGGCTCAGTTGGGCACCAGATTGGGTTTGGTCTTTCCGTTTTCCGCATAACGTAGGCGATGAAGGCGTGCAAATGCCGGATTGTGTAGGCCGTTTTTGTAATATTTTGCCGCAACCCGTTTATCCGACTTCGTTGTACGAATCGGTAATTTGTATCGGTTTGTTCCTGTTTTTGTGGTGGCTGCGGAAATATATTAAAACGCCCGGTATGATGTTTGGCATTTATTTGATTTTAAACGGTATTGAGCGTTTTTGTATCGAGTTGATCCGTGTAAATACCAAATATCATGTTTTTGGCATTGCTTTTACGCAGGCAGAATTTATTTCGGCTGTTTTAATAATTTGGGGAACAATTATGATTGCCAGTGCTTTATCCACAGGGAAAAGAAGTTTAGAAACTGTTTAATGCCGATCCAAGTTAAAAATCCAGCGTTTAAAAAACTGCTTAAAAATGAAGTCGTTCGTTTTTTTCTTTCCACAGGCGTAGGTTTTTTGGCAGATGCGGTAGTGTATTACTTCGTTTACCACTATATTTTCCTTGAAACGATCAGGATATTTAATTTCGATTTTCCGCGCGATGTTATCTCGCTCATCGTTTCCTACAGTTGCTGCATCGTTTGTAATTTTTTGCTCACCAAATATTTTGTGTTTGCACATTCCAAGCTATCTGCAAAAAGTCAATTTTCACGGTTTTTCTTGGTGGCATTCGTTGGGTTTTTTGCCAATTTGCTGATGTTGCGTTTGTTTGTACGTGTTTTTAAAATGTATCCGCCGCTGGCTAGAGTAATAGGCGCATTAAGTTTGGGCGTAGCCAGTTATTTCGTTCATAAGTTTTTTTCATTCAACATAAAAAGAGGTTCCAAATGAATTTAGATAGATTGTGCCTGGAAGTAGTTGCACTGGCCAAAGAAGCAGGCAGTTTTATTCGTACCGAAGCCGGAAAGTTTCGTGCTGATGAAATTGAATTTAAAGGTTTAAACGATATGGTTTCTTATGTAGATAAAACTTCCGAAGAAATGATCGTAGCCAAATTGCAGCAGCTTTTGCCCGAAGCCGGTTTCATCACCGAAGAAAAAACAGTGGTAAAAACAGCATTGCAATACAATTGGGTAATTGATCCGCTGGATGGCACCACCAATTTTATACACGGTTTGCCAGTTTATTCGGTAAGTATTGCTTTGAAAGAATACGAAGAACTGGTTTTGGGCGTGGTATATGAAATTAATCAAGACGAATGTTTTTATGCCTGGAAAGATGCGCCAGCGTATTTAAATGGCAAAGAAATACATGTTTCTGATAAACCAACTTTGGCTGATAGTTTGGTAGCAACCGGTTTCCCTTATTACAATTTTGAAAAAGCCGATGCGTATATGGATTTGTTTAAAGATCTGATTCAAAGCACGCACGGTTTGCGCCGTTTAGGTTCTGCCGCAGTTGATCTGGCTTATACTGCCTGCGGTCGCTTTGATGCTTACTACGAATATAACCTGAACGATTATGATATGGCTGCCGGAATTATCATTGTAAAACAAGCAGGAGGCAGGGTTTTTGATTTTGCCGGAGGCGATGATATGCTGAAAACGCGTGATGTGATTGCTGCGAACGGGAAAGTTGGAGAGGAGTTGCTGGGGAAGGTGCAGGAGTATTTTAAATAGAAATAAGTTCGATGAAGACTATTTAGATTGCAAGTCTAAACCTGTGCTGTTTGTTATTTCCAACCCAATAGACATTGAGAATTGATAGGTTCTTTTACTATACTTGTCTCTACAAAGTCCGTTTTAATAATTGAATTATAACATTCTTTATCGTTGTATTTTTCTCCCGCAATATGGTTGCAATAAACATAATTTGATTTACAAATTGAACATTCTGTTTGGGTTGCAATTCCAGTAACGCTCGCTCCATTTAGTCTATTTTGAGAGATTCTCCTTTTTATAATTTTATCAGTAATTATTCCTTCAGATTTCAATCCTACATCATCATTCCAAAGTGAACACCAGCCAACTATTCTTGGTTTATGTTCTAAGAAGATTGGAGTAGGATAATTGCGATTTGGTGATTTTATTTCAAAACATGTTTGAAATCCATCTTTAAGCTCTTTTCGTTTTTTTTCAATAATTCTTCTATTATTTTTATCTTGCGGCTCTCCTAAATAGTTGTAAGTATGAGTTGAATTGTCTATTTGAATACTGATATTGTTTTTGTTAGGTGCTTCCTTTTTATCTAATAGCTTTTGAATCTGATTGGAAATAATGTTTGTTAAGATTGTTATGGGTATGCCAATTAATAAAATATTTAACGGGTCAGCAAAGAAATTAGCATTGCCTTTCTTATATAGATATTCAATTGGCTGATCATTTTCTGGCTCAATAATGACTTCATATCCTTCTGAACGTAAATGTTTAATAAGAATTAGAGTATCTCTTGTAACCAATTTCCTATTTGGAAATCTACTTTCATAAGGGTTGAAAGTATCTATTTTTATTTTTTTATTTTCCAATTGATTTTTTTATATTAATTTATAAATTACACCATAGCACGTCTTAATCATCTTAAACAATGTTAAAGATTTTAATAAAAATATAATTTTAATGAATAAAAATAATATAAATGCTTTAGAATGTAAATCGTGGAATTCAAATAAAAATAAGGGGTAAAAGAAGCATCATACTTCTTTTACCCCTATAAAATTTATAGAAACTTTTACTTCTTACAAAGCCTCAGAAACCACTTCTGTAACTTCCGGCACCATGCGTTTTAGCAAACTTTCAATACCAGATTTTAAAGTGATGGTTGAGGAAGGGCAACCGCTGCAAGAACCACGCAATTCTACAGTAACCACGCCATCTTCAAAAGATTTGTAAGTAATCGCGCCGCCATCCTGCTCTACAGCCGGACGTACGTAATCATGCAAAATCTGCTGAATTTTAATTTCGGCATCATCACCTTCAAAAGCAACCACTTCCTGCTCTTTTTCCTGTACGCTCAATTCAGATTCTACCGCGCCTTTTACAAATTCTTTCAGAATTGGTTCCAGATCGTTCCAGTCTGATCCTTCGGTTTTGGTTACGGTTACAAAGTTGCTGGCAAAAAAAACACCATTTACAAAAGAAAACTTAAACAGTTCTTTGGCAAAAGTTGATTTTTCGGCACTTGCTAAAGTTGGATAATCCACGCTGCCGTTAATCAACAATTTGTTTACAATAAACTTCATTGTTGCCGGGTTCGGCGTGCTTTCGGTATATACGTTGATGTTCATGATTTACTCTTTTTTATAAAACTACAAAATTTCAGTCAGTTGGTGTTCAATGCTTCTTTTATCGGTACTTTTTTACGGCTCGCTGACTAATTTATATTTTCTAAATTCCAGTGTAATTAAATGGTGTGATTTGGGTGAGTTCTGCTTTTAGTTCCGCAGAAATATCCAGCTGATTAACAAAGGTCGAAATCGTATCAGCATCCACTTTTCCGCTCACACGCGTTAATTCTTTCAATGCTTCGTATGGGTTCGGATAAGCTTCTCTGCGCAGAACCGTTTGGATTGCTTCGGCAACAACCACCCAATTGTCTTCCAGATCGGCGCGAATTGCTGCTTCGTTCAACACCAATTTATTTAAACCTTTTAAAGTTGATTTAAAAGCGATCATCGTATGCGCAAACGGAACGCCGATGTTGCGCAGCACCGTAGAATCCGTTAAATCGCGCTGTAAACGGGAAATGGGCAGTTTGGCCGATAAATGTTCAAACAAGGCATTGGCCAAACCCAAGTTTCCTTCCGAATTTTCAAAATCAATCGGGTTTACTTTATGCGGCATGGCAGAAGAACCAACTTCGCCGGCTTTTATTTTTTGTTTGAAGTAGTTGATGGAAATATACGTCCAGATGTCGCGGTTCAGATCAATCAAAATCGTATTAATGCGTTTTAAGGTGTCGCAATGCGCTGCAAAATGATCGTAATGTTCTATCTGCGTGGTGTATTGTGATCTGCTCAAACCCAAAACATCGTTTACAAAACTATTTCCAAAATCTTTCCAGCTGACGTTTGGATAAGCCACATGATGCGCGTTGAAGTTGCCGGTTGCACCGCCAAATTTTGCTGCGAAAGGAATTTGTCCGAGTAATTGCATTTGCTCATCCAGCCGTTCTGCAAAAACCAGAATTTCTTTTCCTAAACGTGTAGGCGAGGCTGGCTGTCCGTGCGTGCGGGCCAGCATTGGAACGGCTTTCCAGTCTTCGGCAAATTGTTTCAGCTGGTCAATCAAGGAAATAATTGCAGGCCGATATTGCTCATTCAAAGCCAGTTTAAAAGAGTATGGAATTGCAGTATTGTTGATATCCTGCGAAGTTAATCCAAAGTGAATAAACTCTTTATAATTGCTTAAACCCAACACATCAAAACGCTCTTTCAGTAAATATTCTACCGCTTTTACATCATGATTGGTGATTTTTTCGATGTCTTTAATGGCTTGTGCATCTTCCTCAGAAAAATCTTCATAAATTTTGCGTAAAGATGTAAAGTGTTGATGGTCAAAGCTTTTTAACTGCGGCAAAGGTGATTCACACAGTTGGATAAAATATTCTACTTCAACATAAACCCGAAACTTGATGAGCGCGGCTTCCGAGAAATATTGGCTTAACGGATTGGTGGTTTGGTAATATCGGCCATCAATAGGCGAGATCGCAGAAAGCGGAGAAAGAGGCATGGCAGCAGTTTTGTATGAAGCTGCAAAAGTAAAAATTACTGCAAATATTGTCGGTTTAATTTAGATGCTTCTTTTACCACCTAAAATTTGAGCTAACAAAAAGGCCATGCAATATTGCATGGCCTTTTTGTTAGCTGACAACTAAAAAATTACATTTTTTTAGTTGTAGTTGTAGTTGTTTTAGTTTTTAAAGTTGTGTCTTTAACAGTGCTGTCTTTAACAATTGTATCAACTTTAGAAGTATCAGTAACAGCCATACCAGAATCAGTTTTGGTTGTATCAGAACCTGTACCAGATTTTTTATTTGAATTACAAGCAGCAACTGACAAAGAGATAGCTAAAGCTAAAAAGCCAAATTTGAACGTTTTTTTCATGAGGGCAAATATTAAATTGTGAAATAGTTTGGTGTTAATACGGATTATGCTGAAAAGTAACCCAACTTTTATAAAATAATTTGCAAAGGCAAATTACATTTTCTTAGTGGTGTCAGTTTTAGCAGCAGTAGTGTCTGTTGTAGTTGTGCTGGTAGAAGAAGCAGCAGAATCAACTTTAGAAGAATCTGAAGTTCCCATTGCTTTTTTATCTGAACTGCAAGCAGCAACTGACAAAGAGATTACTAAAGCTAAAAAGCTTAATTTGAATGTATTTTTCATGTTGGTGGTTTTAAAAGGTTAAAATTTTAAACAGGATTACAACAATTATAATTGCCACAATCCTGTTTAAAAGTTAAATGATTACATTTTTTTCGCTGTATCCATGGCTGCACCCATAGCTTTTTTGGCAGTGTCCATTCCTGAAGCAGCAGCTTTTTTAGTTGTGTCCATCATTTTGGATGCAGAAGAAGTATCAGTAGAAGTAGATACTGAGGTAGAATCAGCAGTAGTTGCAGTTTTTTTAGAGTTACAAGCAGCAACAGACATTGTGATTGCTAAAGCTAAGAAACCGAATTTGAATGAATTTTTCATTTTTATGAATTTTTTTGAGCAGTGAGTTTACCTTAATACCACAAACTTTAAAAGGTAACCCACAAATCAAAAAAATATTTTTTTTTCGGAAAATGGGTTACATTTTTGCATAAACTGTATTAATTAGTGAGTTTAAAAATAAAGGGTTCTGTACCAACAGATAGCGAAGACATACTGGGAATTTTAAATAATTCGCCTGATACTTTAAAGCGTATCTATAAAGTGCATTTTCCGATGGTGCTGCAAATGGTGCTTAGCAACAACGGCAGTGAAGCAGATGCAAAAGATGTTTACCAGGAAAGTATCATCGTTTTATACAATAAAGTTAAAAGCAGAGATTTTGAATTATCCAGCAAGCTTAAAACGTATATATACTCGGTTTGCAGGCGTATCTGGTTAAAGAAATTAAGTCAGAAAAGCAACAAAGAGTGTGAGCTGAAAGATGTACACGATTTTTTGCCGGTAGAAAATGATCTGGAAATGCATGAAGCACGCGATTTGCAGTATAGTAAAATGGAAGAATCTATGCTTCTGTTGGGCGAACCGTGCCGAACCATTATTCAGGATTTTTACATGCAAAATAAATCCATGCAGGAGATTTGCGATAAGTTTGGTTATACCAATCCGGAGAATGCAAAAACGCAGAAATATAAATGTCTGCAACGATTAAAGAAGCTGTTTTTTCAGCTTTAAAATGAAAAGGAAATGAACGAGCCGCAATTATTGGATTTGATTGAAAGATACCTCCGCAATGAACTTTCTGAACAGGAAAGTTTGGAGTTTGATTTACTGCGGAAA
>JBPBQN010000025.1:0-11685 GCA_050954865.1 Janthinobacterium lividum
AGATCGGGAAGAGCGGCCTGATGTAGATCAGATTTATATGAGCGCCGTGCAACTGATGACCAATCGCGGCGGCTGGCCTTTAAATTGCATTTGTTTGCCGGATCAGCGTCCGGTTTACGGTGGCACGTATTTCCCCAAAAAAGACTGGTTAAACTTGCTGGTTAATCTGGCTGATTTCTGGAAAGAAAAACCGCAGGAAGCCGAAGATTACGCCGCACGTTTAACCGATGGCATCCATAAATACGAACAATTTGAGTTTGTAAACGAAGCAAAAGCCTTCTCCAAAAACGATCTGGAAGCAATTGTAAAACCGTGGAAACGCCAGTTTGATATGGTGGAAGGCGGCCTAAACCGTGCGCCAAAATTCCCGATGCCCAATAACTGGCAGTTTTTAATGCGTTACGCTTTTTTGATGAAGGATGAATCCGTGGCAATGGCCGTTCGCATCACTTTAGAAAAAATGGCTTTCGGTGGAATTTATGATCAGATTGGCGGCGGTTTTGCCCGATATTCGGTTGATGGCAACTGGCACGTGCCGCATTTTGAAAAAATGTTGTACGATAATGCGCAGCTGGTAAGTTTGTATTCTGAAGCTTTTACTTGGTCGCTGGATCCGTTGTATCCGAAGATTATTGCAGAAACTTTGGCTTTTATTGAACGAGAACTTACTTCTCCCGAAGGCGGTTTTTATTCTGCTTTGGATGCTGATAGCGAAGGCGTGGAAGGCAAATTTTATACTTTCAGCAAAAAAGAAGTGGAAGAAATTTTGGGTGGAGATGCGGAATTGTTCAACACATATTTCCACGTAACCGACGAAGGAAACTGGGAAGAGGAGCAAACCAATATTTTTTTCCGGAAAGATGATGCCGATGAACTGGACGAACGTTTTGGGTTTTCGGTGGATGAATTGCAGACGAAAATCAATCAATCCCGCAAAAAAATACTTGATAAAAGAAGCACGCGCATTCGCCCTGGTTTGGATCATAAGATTCTGGCCGGCTGGAACGGTTTGATGCTGAAAGGTTATTGCGATGCTTACCGCGCGCTGGATGAACCTCAATATCTGGCAATTGCCATCAGCAGTGCTTCTTTTATCATGCAAAATCTGGTGGAAGAAAATGGTAAAATGAAGCGTGTTTTTGGAAGCAGTTCGCCTGCTTTTTTGGATGATTATGCTTTAGTTACCGATGGACTGATTGCTTTGTATGAAGTTACTTTTGACGAGCAATGGTTGCTGGAAGCGCGAAAAATCAATGATTACGCCATAGATCATTTTTATGATTTAAACAGCGGCATGTTTTTTTATACTTCGGATGAAGATGCGCAATTGATCGCCCGCAAAACCGAAGTGATGGATAATGTGATTCCTTCCTCTAACTCAGTTATGGCCAGGAATTTGCAAAAGTTAGGTTTGCTTTTCGATCACGAAGAATATCAGCAGTTGGCTGGTCAGCTGTTGCTCAACATTGAAAAAAGCATGGTGCAATATGGTTCTTCGTTTTCTAATTGGGCTATGCTTCTTTTAGACCAGGTTTTTGGTACATATGAAATTGTGATCACTGGAGAAAAATCCGAAGAACAGCGGAAAGAATTTGAGAAAAAATATCTGCCCAACAAAATTATCTTGGGCGGAACAAAAGGAAGTTTACCTTTGTTGCAGGATAAAATCGGCAGTAAAAACAGCATTTTTGTTTGTAAAGACAAAACCTGCCAGCTACCGGTTAATGAAGTTTCCGAAGCATTTAAACAAATTGTAGAATAGGTGTTAGGAGCGGAGAATGAGGTGTGAAGACTTGTAAAGCAGTCATTCCCCTTGTTCTCCGCACCACTCACCTCAAACCTAAAAGAATGAAAATTGAACCACAACACGTTGTATCATTAACTTATGATTTATACGTACCTCAGGAAAACGGCGAAGAAGGTTTGGTAGAAAGTGCCACCCAGGAGCAACCGCTAACATTTATATACGGCGCAGGCCAGATGCTGCCCAAATTTGAAGAGCATTTAAGCGGATTGGGAACCGGCGATAATTATGAATTCCGGTTATCTGCCGAAGATGCTTACGGCGAATATGATAATGAAGCGATTGCCAGTTTGCCAAGAGAAATGTTTGGAACAGAAGAAATTCCGGCCGTTGGCAGCATGTTGCCTTTGCAAGATAATGAAGGCAACCGTTTACAAGGACAAGTTGTTTCGGTTGCAGAAGATGCTGTTTTGGTAGATTTAAACCATCCGATGGCTGGCCAGGCATTACATTTTAAAGGCGAAATTTTAAATGTTCGTCCAGCAAATGAAGATGAATTATCTCATGGCCATGCGCATGGTGCAGATGGACATTCTGGTCATTAATTTGGAGGCTGTTATTAGCAGCTAAGAATTGGTACATGAAAAATCCCGATCAGTTTTGATCGGGATTTTTTTGTCAACTTTAATATTGTGGCGTTATGGCTTTTTCGGATAGTGCTGGTTTTAATGTTTGATCATAACTTTTCCGCCATTGTTTTTGCGATTTTTCAATCTCTTTTTTAATTTTCTTTTGTTGCTTTTTCCATTGCGGACTTTGATAATATTTAAGCATTTCTGCATTTATTTTTTTGTCCTGAAAAGATTCAACACGTAATTTTTCGATTTTCGACTTGAATTCTGGTGTGTCAAATTGCTTGCGCGCCTGTTCTCCAATGGCTTTGCCTTCTTCCTGCAATTTATCTATTTTCGCCCTAAATTCTGGCGTATCAAATTGTCTGTGCGCCTGTTCTTCAATTAATGCGCTTTATTTACGCAATTCCTCGCCGTGTTTGCTCATTAGTTCGCCTTGTTTTTTCCATTGCGGATCACCTGATTTAATACTAAGGGAATAGATAGCGTTTTTGAGTATATGATCGTTCAATTTCCTTGATAAGCTCGTATCATTAAGCTCTGGAATTGCTTGAAACTTGCCATCTGTGTTCTGAAGATACTTAAAACTGTGCAACTTGTCTAATTTCCCATTTTCCTTTAAAAACTCTTTTTGTTCATCCGCAGGCAATTCTTCTACTGAATTGTATTCTTTTTTATTTCCTAAAGAATCTTCCAACACAATTTTAAACTTGTTTTTAGATTTGATAGTTGTATCCAAGTGAGCATCAACAATTATTCTTTTATTACTGATCACATTTATCTTTTTGTTGGATTTGTAGTTTGAAGCAAACAGGATTTTACCCAGAACAACATTAAGTTTAGAAGTATCTCGTGCTTCTTTTATCGCCTCAAAATGTTGATTAACAGAATGTTTAACTACTTTTTTTACAGGCAAGTTCCAGGCAACGGTCAATCCAAGTACAATTAAAGCCAGCAGCAATACAACAAATTTGTTTTGGGGCGAAGGTGGGTTTGTTTTCATATTTGTAATTCTTTTAATCCGATTTAATAAGTTAAATTTCTTTCCGTTGGAAGCCAAAGCAAGCGTCAATTGTGTGTTTCTGGATTCTTCAATCAGCAACAAAGCACGTGCATAAGCTATTTTATGTTGCGTATTGTCCAGTACCAAATCATCGCAACATTGCTCGCGGTAATTGTCTATTTCACGCCGCATCAACCAAATTGCAGGATTAAAAAACAGGAAAGATTGAATGATGCACAGCAACAGATTTAACAAATAATCATTGCGTTTTATGTGAGCAAGTTCATGCAGTAATATAGCTTCAGTTTGTGCTACAGATAATTGGTTAAGCAATGCAACTGGGAAAACAATGATCGGTTTGATAAATCCAATTGTCAGCGGCACGGAAATTTTATCGGATACAAAAACTAATACTGTTTTTATCAACCTAAAATTGGAATTCAATTGGATAGAAATTTTAGTTAGATAATCATCCAATTTTAGATTTTTGTTGCTTCTAAACCAGCTGATATTGATCAAACCGATTGCAAGTTTCAGCATACAAAATAACAATCCCATTAAATAAAAACCGGAAATTAAGTAAGCATAATGATTTGTCCAGAAGCTAAGTTGAAACCACAAGTTTGGCTTTGTGATTACAACGGAAACGTTGTTTCCAATTTTTTCTGGAAAAAAATCAGGTTTGAAAGAAGCAACTTGTATTTGCTGATAATGATGAAAAAATGTCAACATAAATCCTGCAAACAAACACAAGTTAGCCGCATAATAAATTTTGAATTTTAATAATGGCGTGCTTCTTTTATCGATAAAAAAATACAATTGTAACAGTAAATAAATTGCTAAACCTTGCAAACATGATTCGGGCAAAGTTTTGCTGAGGGCCAATATGAACGGGTTAATTTCCATCGTGGTAATTGTTATTTTAGTTGATCCAGATATTTTTTTATGGCTTCCAGTTCTTCCGGAGATGATTTGTAATCGCTCAAAGCCTGCATCACCAATTGCGAAGCAGAGCCATTAAAAGCACTGTTAATCAGTTTACTAACTAAATTTTTTTGTATTTTTTTCTGGTTGAGCAATGCTTTGTAAACATGCGTCCGGCTGTTGGCATCGCGTTCTACCAAACCCTTTTCGTGCATCAGTTGCATCAATTTTAAAGTTGTGGTGTAGCCAATTTCGGTTTGTTTCATCCGGCTTAATTCTTCGTTTACTTCGCGGACGGTGGCATTTTTCTGCCACAAAATCTGTAAAATTTCCAGTTCGCTTTCAGTTGGTTTGTTGTTCATTATTTATTACGAATATTTTCGTATTACAAGTGTACGAAGTGTTTCGTACAAAACAAAAAATTTAAAAAAAATTTTCAGGGAGAAAGAAACGCTGATTTTTAGCCGGTAAAAGAAGCATCTGCAATCAAGCCAAAGTTAGTTTTGCCAGATACAAATCCAGTTCATCTTCATACAAAATTTCTGCTTTCCAGCCGTTTTTCAATGCTGTTTTTAGCAAGGTTTTTTGGTCGATGTACAGCCAGTTAAACCAATCGCCTTGCTGGTTTTTGTATTGATACTGATAGCGGAGTTCGCCGTAATAGTTGTTTTTAGGCTGAGGCAGATCTTCATACAGATAAAAAATGTCCGAAGAATCAAAAATTAATTGTCCGCCGGGCAATAACAGATTTTTGGCGTGTTGTAGAAAACGGTCTAAATCAGTCAGGTTTCCGGTTAAACCGATGCCGTTCATCAGCAATAATAATGTATCAAATTTTTCGGTTTTATATTGATAGATGTTTTGCGACAATACTGTTTTTACGCCTCTTTTTTGCATGATGCTTACTGCAGCAGGCGAAATTTCCAACGCTGAAACTTCAAAACCGCGTTCTTGTAAGATCAACGCATGACTGCCAACGCCGGCACCAACATCCAAAATTTTGCCGCGGCACAAATTTAAAGCTAACAATTCTGCTTCCGGCATTTCTGCTTCGTCCCGAAAAAAAACATCAATTGGCATTTCTTCCGCCTCGCCGTAATTATTGTTCAGCCACAGTTTTTCTTCGGGTTTATTTTTGTAAAAATCGAGTAAAGCCTGGCCGTAAATATCCATCGGCACAAAGTAAAATATAAATTCGGGATACTGTTTTTATCAGCCTAAATTTTGTCTGCTAAAAACAGGATTAATAACATTAAGTTAATATTCTGATTACCATTTAATTCCATCGAAAATTTTTTTGCGGTAATATCGCTTCTGTGAAAAAACGTTTACTTCTGTTGCTATTGCTGTTTTATTCTGCTGTAATTTTTGCAGTCGGCACCTCTATTATAAAAGGAACTATTACTGATAAGCGCAGCAACGAACCTTTAACTGGCGCCGTAATCACGCTGAAAAATGTAAAAACAGGCGGTAAAATTGCTACTTCGGCGGGTTTGGATGGCAGTTATTTGTTTAGAAATGTTTCGGCTGGAGATTATGAATTGGAAGGAAAATTCATTTCTTATTCTGATACAGAAATCACTTTTACCGTTGCAGAAGGCGAATTAAAAACGGTTAATCTGTAAATTAGTGCTAAAAATATCAGCTTAAAAGAAGTAACGATTGCGGGAAGAACCGGCGGCGGCAGCTGCGTTTTGCATATGCAGAAACCATTGCGCCGTTTGCTGCACTTTTAGGCATCAGTCCTACGGATAAAACTGCAACCGATTTAAGTCAGCTTAATCAATACTGGCAGGCCGGAAAAATTGCACATCTTAGTAGCAATATCCAGTGGATTTTGTATCAGCAAAAAGGTTCAAAAAATTATCTGGTAAAAGTATTGCTGAATGAAAAAGAAGCGCATATAGATGGTTTAATTACCAAAAACTTTCCGTTTTATAATTGGAGCGATTTGAAAGCTTTTTACCTGAAAAAACTTCCCGGCTGGAAAATTAAAACCGATGCAGATATGAATTTATATTTGAAAGAATTGGCTGTTAACTAAACGGAATGATGCTTCTTTTATCAACCTTTTTTTGGCAAGAACCTTAACTAAACTACATCATAATTTATCAAACAAAAAAACGCCGGACGATTTGCCCGGCGTTTTTTGTTACCAATTTTAGGTCGGTAAAAACAGTATCAGTTAGTGGTTTTCGGTGTTGTTGCGGCAGCTGCTTCGGCTTTTTCTTTCTTCTTGAAAAATCCGCGTAACAGAAAATTATGCTGTGCCGCCTCCAGATCGTCGTTTAATTTCGCTGAACTTTCCTGTAAATTTCCCATCGTAGTTTTAACCTGATTAGCAGTTTTAGTATCATTGAGCAATAAACCCATTGCATTGTCTGTGCTGTTTAATTTGTTGCTGGCTTTACTTAAGTTATCGGTAATAACGTTTGCTTTTGCCGCGGTTTGTTTAAGCTGATCAGCAGTTGCAGTTAGCTTGTTAAACACGGCCGTATCAGTCAGCATTTTATCAGCCAATCCGCCTTTTGTGTTTAATTTGGATGAAAATGCACTTAACTGTCCGGCCAAAGCAGCAGAAGTTTGCGTAGTTTTTTGCAGATTCATCACAATAGCTTTGAAACTTTTTGCCAGCGAAGAATCAGCCAGTAAAGTGCCGGCCATGCCTTTTCCTTTCACCATATCTCCGCTTAATTTTTTAAAATTGGAGGTAATGCCGATCAGGTTTTCATTGTTTTCCTGAAAGGTTTTCATGATGTCATCCGTAGAAAGATCTTTATGAACCTGCAAAATATCGCCGTTTTCTATTTCTGCTGTGGATGTATTTCCGCCAAAAATTACGATTAGTTTATTGCCAATTAATCCATCAGAACTGAGTTTTGCACTGGCATCTTTACGGATGTAGTGCTGCGCAGATTGTTCAATACTCATTGAAACCTCTACCTGAGAATTACCATAAAACTTAATGGTTTTTACCGTGCCGATTTTTACGCCGGAAAACCAAACGTTGCTGCCAACTTTCAGGCCACCGATATCATTAAAAACAGCATTTATACGGATTGATTTAACGAAAGTTTTTTGCTGGCCGCCCAGAACAAAAATGCCTACAATAAATATAACCAGCCCGATAAATATAAATATACCTACGGTTACGTTTCTTTTAGTTTCTGTTGTCTGCATTTTTTATTGAATAAAATTGTAATTGTAAAATGTTTTAACGCGCTCGTCGTCGGTATTAAAAACTTCCTCAAAAGTGCCGGTTCGCATAAATTTCCCATCCAAAAGCATCGCCACACGATCGCCGGTTGCTTTGGCGCAGGTTAAATCATGGGTAATGATGATGGAAGAAGTGTGATAGCGTTGTTGCACTTCATTCATCAGGTGGTTTATTTCGAGGCATGTAATTGGGTCTAAACCAGCCGTTGGCTCATCATAAAGCATAATTTCAGGCTTTAAAATTAAAGTTCGGGCAATACCAATTCGTTTGCGCTGTCCGCCGGAAAGTTCTGAAGGCATTTGGTTGATGGTTTGCGACAGGCCAACTGCATCCAGCACAGATTCCACCTGCTCGTCAACTTCTGCTCTGGTTAAATTTCGCTGGTTGCGTACCAAAGGAAATTCCAGGTTTCCGCGAACAGTCATGCTATCATACAGCGCACTATTTTGAAAAGAGAACCCGATGCGAAGGCGTAACTGTTCCAGTTCTTTCGGGCTCAAACTATTTACATCCTCACCTAAAACATCTACTGTTCCGGAATCCGGCGAAAGCAAGCCGGAAATAATTTTGATCAGAACTGATTTTCCGGTTCCAGACCGACCCAAAACAACTACGTTTTCGCCCTGATAAACATCCAGATTAATGCCGCGAAGCACTTCATAATCTCCAAAAGATTTTTCTAAATTTTTTATATCGATGACGGCTTTGCTTCTGTCGATAAATGAAACTTTTTCTTTTTCCATAGCTGTTTGTTAAACCCGGAAAAAGCCGGAAATCTGTACAATTATCACTTCTTCCACAAAAACCAAAAACATGCCCAGCACCACGGCAGAATTGGCTGCTTTGCCTACACCTTCTGTTCCTTTGGATGAATTAAAACCTTGATAACAGCCTACTGCACCAATTGTAAAGCCATAAGCAAGCGATTTAACCAGCGTGGTGTTTACGTCTAAAAAAGAAAGCGGCTCAAATGCACTTTCAAAAAAAGCGCTGAAACTGGTTCCTTCATTTTGCCACACATTTAAGTAAGCACCCAGCATAGAAACCAACGCCGTGTACATCACCAAAACCGGAATGCAAACGGTTGTGGCCAAAATGCGCATACAAACCAGATATTTAAAGGGTTTTGTGGCCGATACTTCCATCGCATCAATCTGTTCGGTTACTTTCATGGAAGCCAACTCGGCACCAATGCTAGAACCAACTTTTCCGGCAGCAATCAGCGCAGTAACTAATGGAGCCAAAGCGCGAAATATGGCAATGGAAACCAGCGAAGGAATCCAGGAAGTGGCACCAAATTCGGCCAGCGACGGGCGCGACTGCTTGGTAAATACAATTCCGGTTATAAAACCAGTAAGTGTAATCAGCGGGAAAGAGCGGTAACCAACTTCATAACATTGTCGCACAAATTCCTTAAACTCGTATGGCGGCAAAAAAGCTTCCTTAAAAAACCGGAGAATAAAGCGGTAAACCAGGTAAATATCTTCAAAAAAGCCTTTCACGCTATCGGCAAACTTGGGCTTGGCTGTTTCTTCGGTTACTGCTGTGGTATGATCGGCCTTCATTAAAAATTATTCAAAATATTTTTATGGGTTTATTTGCTGCAATTAATTCTCAGCAGCGTAAAACCTAAACGCAGTAGATATCATAAGGTTTATACGCAGCGCAAATATAGAAAGATTGAAAATGTTAATCGTTTGATTAAATAATTATACGCTGCAATGATAATTACTTAAAGCATTTTGTGGCTGATGCTGCTTTTATCGGATAAAAATCAGCAAAAAGCATAAATAATTAGTTAGTATTGGTTAGAAGTTTAATTTTTGGTTTGAAAATTGTACATTTAAATCAATCAGGAAATTTAAACTGATTAATTTGCTTAACCTTAAAAATAAAAAAATGAAAAGTGGATCAAAAGTAATTGCCGGTATTTTAATCGGTGTGGCAGCTGGCGTTTTAGCCGGAATTTTATTGGCACCGCAAAGTGGAGAAGATACGCAAGGCGAATTTGCCGATGCAGCATCTGATTTTGGCGGAAAAGTAAAAGATAAATTTTCTGATATTTTAGATGAAGCTGGTGATTTAAAAGAATCTTTGGGCGATAAAATCTCCTCAAAACTGGATGATATTTTAGGCTTTGTTTCTTCTAAAACAGACGATGCTAAAGATTGGGCTGCAGATAAAGCTGACGAAGCAAAAGATACTGCTTCTGATTACAAAAAGAAATATTCTTAAACTGAATTTTATCAGCATAAAAAAAGCATCCTGTAATTTGCAGGATGCTTTTTTTATGAGCCAAATTTTAGGGTGATAAAAACAGTATTTACCCAAACAAATCGCTGCTTAAATAACGGTCGCCACGGTCGCAGGCGATAAAAACAATTAAACCTGATTCCAGTTCCTGCGCCACTTTTAAAGCCATGGCACAGGCACCGCCGCTGCTCATGCCGGCAAAAATACCTTCTGTTCGGGCCAGTTTTCGCGTCATTTCGGTAGCTTCTGCCTGCGAAACATCCATAATCCGGTCAACCCGTTTGGCATCAAAAATTTCCGGCAGATAAGCTTCCGGCCATCTTCGGATTCCCGGAATGGAAGATTCTTCTGTTGGCTGGCAACCTACAATCTGAACGTTCGGATTTTGTTCTTTCAAAAACATGGAATTGCCCATAATCGAACCCGTTGTGCCCATCGAACTTACAAAATGCGTGATTTTTCCGTCCGTATCACGCCAGATTTCTGGTCCGGTAGTTTTATAATGCGCCAGATAATTATCCCTGTTGGCAAACTGGTTCATCAAAAAATATTCGCCTTTTGCGGCTTTTGCGATGGCATAATCGCGGCAGGCTTCAATGCCTTCCAACAAAGTTACCGTTGCGCCAAAAGCTTCCATCGTTAAAACGCGTTCTTTGGTAGAGTTGGAAGGCATTACCAGTTCAATTTCCAACTCAAAAAGCCGGGCAATCATGGCCAGCGCAATGCCGGTGTTGCCGCTGGTGGCTTCAATCAATTTGGTGCCGGGTTTAATTTCACCACGTTCCAACGCGCTGCGCACCATGTTTAATGCGGCTCGGTCTTTTACACTTCCGCCGGGATTATTTCCTTCCAGCTTGGCGTAAATTTTAACGTTCGGGTTTGGGTTGAGACGCATGATTTCTACCATCGGCGTGTTCCCGATCAAATCTATAATTCCTGACATGATGCTGTTTTTAGCTGCTAATTTTTCCTTCAATCACTTCAATATTCGGTTTGTGATACACCACAGAACCAGGCGGCACGCTCTTGGTTAGCCACACATTGCCGCCAATAATGCTGTTGCGACCAATTACCGTACTTCCGCCTAAAATGGTAGCACCGGAGTAAATAATCACGCCATCTTCCACCGTTGGATGGCGTTTAATATCGGCCATGCTTTTATCCACGCTCATCGCCCCCAAAGTTACGCCCTGATACAATTTAACATGGTTGCCGATAATGGAAGTTTCTCCTATTACCGTTCCCGTTCCATGATCAATGGCCAGATATTCGCCGATAATTGCTGCCGGATGAATATCAATTCCGGTTTTAGAATGCGCATATTCTGTTAAAATTCGCGGTAAAAGCGGCACATTGATTTTGTATAAAGTGTGGGCGATGCGGTAAAAAGAAATGGCATAAAAACCCGGATACGTTCTGATCACTTCAAATTCGGTTTTGGCTGCCGGATCACCATTAAAAATCGCTTTGATATCAGTATTTAGGATGCGATAAAGTTCTGGTACTTCTTCAAAAAAGACTTCCGTTAACTGAAAATTATCGCAATGCTGACAAGCGCCCGTAGCTTCCATAATTTCAAAAAGCTCTTTTTTGAGCAAATTGAATGCTTCTTTTAGCTCCTCTAAATTGGTAAAAACCATTGTTGCCTTCTCCGGAAAAAGCAAACCAATCAGCTTTAAAGCCCACAGCGCAATTTCTTCGTTGGAAGGCACGGCTTCCATCTGCTGCTTTTTGTGCAATAAATGCTGATAAAATTCCTGCTCCGTCATGGTTGATGCAGCTTGTTTTGCTTTAAAAAATTAAACATACAATTGTAGGAATTTGAATTTGATCTGATTGTAAAAGAAAAGTCGTTATTTAAATTGATTGCTGCGGAGGAAATTTCTCTGAAAACGCAACCATAATTCCTTAA
>JBPBQN010000026.1:0-11533 GCA_050954865.1 Janthinobacterium lividum
AAAACAGATTAAAAAAGTTATACTCTAACCTTACCAAATACATATTTTCAGAATTACGCGTCACACGATTATAAAGTGGCGTTCGGTAAGATAAATCAACCCGAAAAACACTGTTAAAAATGAATTGTAAAGCTGGTGCCGCATCCAGATAACTTTGCTGGTAACCAGGATTGGTTTTTCCTAATAATTCCAGATACAGATTGATATTGGTTTGATTGTAGTTGCTATAATTTTTCGGGAAAAGCAGGTAGCCGGAAGATAATGTATAAGCAACCGCATCTTTGGCAAAACCAACAGGAACCGTGTTGTTCTGATTATTTAATCCGCGTAAATAACTGATCGAACCTGAAAGTGCGAGTTTGTGCAGTAGCTGCGTAAAAACCAGGCCGCTTTGCAAACCTGAATTATCACCTTCCAAATTGATTTCTTGATTGACAATCGGATTATTAATTGTTGAAGCTTTGATAAATGCCGCGCCGCGAAAATGCCGCTGCACCGAATCAACCGATAAAAAACGGTATTTGGCATACGCGCTAAAACCTTCCAAATGCTGTTTTTGCTGGTAAAAATCTGATAAATAACCGGAAGCATGCACCATCAGGTTTTTGTTGGCTCCGTACATCAGTTCCAGCGTGCTGCGGTTACGAAAATCAGGATTAAAATAACCCTGATTTTCTAACCTCAACCCTAAAGAATGCCGCGCCATGTTGCTGGCTGGTTCTGTGTTTACATATAATTCCTGGGCAAAAGCAGTTAAGGCTGATGCAATAAAGCACCAGCTCAGCCAAAATTTTTTCATGATAAATTTGGGCTTAGATCGTTAAATGATAAACTTTCTGACTGCCCATCATGCCGCTTTTATAACAGGAAAAAGTAGTTTGCGCAGCATATTTTTTGTAGGTTGAAATCGGCACAAAATCTTTATCAACCAAAACAACCGGCGTTAATCCGTTTAAAGTTTCATCTTTAACATTCAGGAAATGATACGTATTTCCAGCATAATTAAAATGAAAATCGTTGTTAATTTTAAGGTTATCGAAGTTAAAAGCAGCCGTCAGTTTATTCACTGAAAAACCGGCATCCTGTACTTTTTTGCTGATGGCTTCCAGATTTACGGGAACATCTTTTTTAAAAGTGATTACGAACAGATTTCTGTTTAAATCAGGTTTTACATCACTGATAAACGGTAACGTACGTAAAGATTTTTCGGTTGCTTTAGAACACATGGAACACGTTAAACCGCTTACTTGTAAATCGGCTTTAACAAATTGTGCTTTTGCAGAGGAGATGGAAATGGCCAATACAGCCAGTAATATTTTGAAGGATTTCATCAGAATTGATTAAAAATAGATTGTAAAAAAGTATCAGCAGCCAGATAAAAGCTGTTTAGAAATCTGCTTGAATTACAATTTGATCAAATCCGGAAAATGCAATTTTTTAAAAAAATAGGTTGATTGCCAGGCGGCGGTCCGCGTTGCACAAACGCAATTGGCGCATCGCTGAGCGAGGAGAATTTGGATTGAAAACGAAACTGCAAAACAACAACTGGCAACGCCAAATTTACACCGGTAAAAACAGTATGCGCAGTTTGATGTGCATCTTTAACTTTAACTTCCAGGTGTGTGGTTTTGCAGCATTTACTGCTCATGCCACAATCTTTTGCGGTTTGGTTAATGCTAATTGAGGCAATGTTTTCGCCACAAAAATGCAGGTTCATGCCAAAGCCAGTTGCCGTAATTAAATACAGCAGCACAACTAAAACAATTCCTGATTTTTTGATCATCGTTGCAAAGATAACGCATTTTAGAAACGTTGCGTATCAGCCCAAAGCAAAAAAGCACCCAAAATTTGGATGCTTCTTTTATCAGTATAAATTTAAGCTTACTGTGCTGTTTTAGCGTCGGCTTTCATTTTGTCGTTTGCCACAATTACAATTTCCACACGGCGGTTTTGTGCACGGCCGGCTTCGGTTGAGTTATCTGCAATCGGGTCTGCTACACCTTTTCCATCTGTGGTTAAACGTGTGCCGGAAACACCGTTGGAAGTAATGGTAGATTTTACTGCATCTGCACGACGTATAGATAAAGTTTGATTATAAGCAGCAGAACCAGTGTTATCCGTATAACCTACAATCATAATATTGGTATCCGGATTGTTTTGCATCGAAGTAGCCAGATTTTGCAAATTGGTAGTTGCAGCTGGTTTCAAAGCCGTTTTATTAACATCGAATAAAATGCCGGAATCAAATTTAACAATCAAACCTTCGCCCTCGCGCACCACATCTGCACCTGGAACAGTTTGCTTGATTTCTGCTGCCTGACGATCCATTTTACGGCCAATAAATGCACCAGCTGTTCCGCCAACTGCACCGCCAATTAAAGCTCCAATGGCTGTATTTCCGGCTCTTCTACCAATCAAAGCACCAATTGTACCACCGGCACCAGCACCAATAGCGGTACCTTTTTGAGTTTTGGTGAAGGAACTGCAACCTATGTTAAAAGTTGCGGCAAAAGCCAGGGCTATACACGATACGGCTAATTTTCTGGATAAAATTTTCATGAGTTATTTTAATTTTTGTGATGCAAACTTACAAAGCTGATGCCAGATTAGTTTTAATTTATATTTGAAGGTATGAACAATGATAAAAAACTAAGCATTTTAGGTTGTGGCTGGCTCGGGTTTCCGCTGGCAAAAATGCTGCTAAAAAATGGCTGGCTGATCAAAGGTTCTACAACAACGCCGTCAAAATTACCCTTATTGCAAACTGCAGGAATTGAATCATTTTTGATACCGGCAAACGCAAACGAACAAATAGATTCAGGATTTTTAAATGCTGATATACTTTTTATAAACATACCGCCATCACGCAAAATTCAGCAAAACGGATACCTGGAAAAAATGCAGCATTTGTTGCTGGCCCTCCAAAACACAAATGTGCGCAAAGTGATATTCATCAGTTCTACGTCTGTTTACGGCGACGTTTGCCGGGAAGTGATCGAAGCAGAACCAACTGTTCCGTCGGAACTGGCACAGGCGGAGATGCTGTTTTTATCGGCTAAAAATTTGGATACAACCGTGATTCGTTTTGGCGGATTGTTCGGGCCGGATCGAAATCCAGGTCGGTTTTTCAAGGATAAAAACAGCATTCCCAATGGTTTGGCGCCGGTTAATTTAATTCATTTACAGGATTGTTTAGGTTTGATCGAAGCCATTTTAAATCAACCTAAAACCGGAATTTACAATGCAGTTGCGCCATCGCATCCAACCAAAAAAGAATTTTATGGTAAAGCTATTTTAAAAATGGGTTTAGCTGCGCCGGAATTTTTGGAGGAGAAATTAGACTGGAAAATCATTAGTCCGCAGAAAATAATAACAGATTTTAATTACCAGTTTCAATATCCGGATTTGCTGGCTTGTCTGGATGATCCGGCTGCGTTTTAGTCATGCCCAACTTGTTTCGGCAGCTCATCAGAAAAGATTGATAATTTCACGAGATATCCTGGAACAAGTTCAGGATGACAGCGCAAAAGCTAAATTTCTTCTGCAATAAACAAAAATGGCTGTGCAAATTTCAGCGTAAAAAAACCGTCAGTTGTTGTTTTATATTGATTTAGACTGATTTGTTCCAAACCGGTTTGTTCCAGATCAGTCGGGATTTCTGCTATAAAAACCGTTTCTCCGGCAGCTTTCCATTTGCTGAAACCGCTGCTTATTGGATACATTTTTTGGTTTTGGCTGAAAATAACCAGCGTGATCTGATCTGCAAAAACCAGGAAATCATCAATGCTGTTTTTATCGGTTAAAATATTAACGGCCGGATAGTTTTCGCTGATCAGAAACTGTAAACCGGTTTTCAGCGCATCCTCTTCAACCGTAACCAAACGCAGATTATCCTGCAAAAAATCAGCTTTGTTTTGGGCGAGCAACACATCAAACTTAATTCCTAAACTGTGCAGTTTTTCGGCAGAGGTTTCGTTGACTAAAACCGTTGGACTCCATTCAAGCAGTTGGCCTAAATGTTCTTCGTCAAAATCATCCAGCCCTAAAATTAGTAAGGCTGGTTCCTGTTTTTCGCGGACAACATGGTGAGATGACATTATTTAATCACCTCCGTAATTGGCTGTCCGATACAACCGTTTGGTGCCTGAATGTGCAGCAAGGCCGCAACAGTAGCCGAAATATCTGTCATGTGGGTTTCGCGATTAGTGTGTCCATGCGAAATTCCCCAACCCATAAAAAGTAGCGGAATATGGGCATCATACGGGTTCCAGGTGCCGTGTGTGGTGCCGGCTGCGCCGTAGCCAGAATACCAACCGGGTTTTAAAATGATTTGGATGGCGCCGCAACGCTCGCGGTTATAACCGTTGATAATCCGGCTGCGCAATTCGTCCGGAATGCTGGCTTCCTGTATTTTATCCATGTCAACCAGATTAGCTACGCCAATTTGCTGCTGTAAAAACAGCATGCAATCTTTTTTAATTTCGCTAATATCCAGTTTGTTGTTTTGAATTAGAAGATTATTTAAGTTGACTTGATAATTGCTTAAACCGAGTACTAACTTTTTGGCTTTGTATTTATTTTCGAGAAGCTGATTCAAATCTTTTAAAATGGTGCTGCCCGGCCACAAACCAGCCGGAATTTCGTGATCCAGCAAAAAGTTCGGATTATGCGCTGCACCATGATCGGCAGAAAGAAAAACGGTATAATTTCCCTTGCCAACTTTGCCATCTAAATACGTAAAAAAACTGGCCAGATCACGGTCTAAACGCAAGTAAGTATCTTCAATTTCTACGGAATTTGGTCCGAACTGATGACCAACATAATCCGTTGAAGACAAGCTCACAGCCAGAAAATCAGTTACTGTATTTTTGCCCAAAGCTTCGTTTTCTACGGTCGCTTTGGCCATATCCAGCGTTAAAGAATTTCCATAAGGCGTACTGCGGATCAAACTCGGACCTTTTGCCATTATTTCCGAAGTTTTTACGGGAAAAGTTGGCGTAGTCATTCCAGGAAAAGCACCTTCATGTTTGTTATTGTCCGGCTCGCTTTGCACGTAAGTTTGAATCGGATAGAGCGTGTTCCAATCCTGTTTCAGATATTTTTGGGCGAGTTTTTGATCGTTAAAGTTCTTTACCCATTGCGGCAAATCTTTCATGTAATACGTGCTGGTAATCCAATTGCCGGAAACGTCATCGAACCAATAAGCTGCGTTGGCCGAGTGTCCGGCCGGCAAAATTCCGCCACGGTCTTTCAGGGCAATGCCAATTACTTTAGACCGAAAATTAGTGGCTAAACGAAGCTCATCTGTAACGGTGCTGGCCAGCAAATTACGTGGTGACATTTCGCCGGCTTTGGATGAACTTCCTACTGTTTTTACCGTGCTGTCTTCGGTGCAATAAATAGATTTTCCGGTAGCCTGAATAATAAAATCGTTACCGGCAATACCATGAATTGCCGGAACAGAACCGGTATAAATGCAAGTATGGCCAGCCGCCGTAACCGTTGGAACATAATCAATCAGCGTGTTTTCGCAAGTAAACCCCTCGTTCAGCATCCGCTTAAAACCGCCGCTTTGATAACGATCGTAAAAGCGGTACAAATAATCCCAGCGCATTTGATCAACCACCAAACCAACCATTAATTTTGGTCGTGGAAGTGTTGTTGAAGCAGTGCTGGCTGATTTTTTCTGTGCAAAAGAAGCATTGGCAAAAGCTGCAAAAAATAGAAACAGGTATTTTATTTTCATCCTGATAAGCATGTTTTTCAAGGCGGCTAATATCAGGAATAGAAATTGCTTGGTATGTGATTTTTCTGTTAAGAATTTAAAGATCATTCGTGCTGAAAAGATGATATATACACTTTTAAATAATGACTAATCGATATCTTTAATTTATGAAAAGAATTCTAATTGTCTTACTAATTACGCTTGTTTATAAAGGCACAATTAAAGGTCAAGCCTTGTCACTGCCTATACAATTTAACAAGCAGTTTTATGATCTAGAAAATCATTGGGTAGCTTTTCCTAAAAATGAACAAACAGGGAAGTACCCTTTTGGCTATATTTATATTGATGCGATGGCTGGTTTCACATTTAATTTAGAAGGAAGTTTTACAGTTGATAATAAAGGAAAACTATTTAGAGATTCGAGCGACTATATTAAAAATAAAATGGTAAAATATCGGTTGCCGCGTAATACAAAATTAGTTTATGAAATACCTGATAATCTATTAAAAACACTAGGTGTAAAACAAACGCCTGATTGGGCTGCCATTTATAAAACAGATATTAATACAGTTGCCGGCAAAGTAAGTTGGGGCAAACAGTATAATAGTGCGGGCGATATTTCTAAAGCGTTGGAATATTTAGAAAGCGCTTATAAAATCGACCCTCATGCTGCAGGTTTGGAGTTTGAGCTTACTTACTCGTATAATGAACTAAAAGAATACGATAAAGCTATTACTATTTTAGATAACGCAATTAAAAATAAGCCAGATAATGAAATGCTTTATCGGGAATTAGGTTACTCTTATGCGCATAAACCTGATTATCCCAATGCAATAAAAGCATATTTGAAAGGCATTGAAATTGCCGGACAACGTAATCCGGAAGCAAGACCAGAAATGGGTTGGAATTTAGCAACTATTTATCGGGAAGAAAAAATTGACACTGAGTTAAAAAATGGGGACAGTATGCTAAAAATTGCGCACCTGCAAATACAGGAATAGCTAAAATGCTTGCTAATTTAACATTTTGATACAAGAAATTATTTTATGCTTAACTTTCCAAAAACGTTAGCAAACTATGTTGGCTCGCCGTATGCAAATCGCGCCAAACGCGGTTAATTTCGGTATCCGGACTGGCGGCAATTAATCCGCAGAAAGGATATAATTCACCCACTGTTTCGCGGGATTTTTTGGCAAGTTGGCGGCTGGTTTTGCTTACTTCCTGCAATGCTTCTTTTAGCATACTTTTTTCAGCATTCAGCAACAACCAGGATTTATTCAAGGTGAAATAAAAATCTTTTCGCAGCTGGTTCAACTCCGTTTCCAAGCGGCGAAACGTGTTTCTTAAAACTGTTTTTTGGTTAACGGAAAATTTATCCAAACCGAGTTTCTCCTGAAAAATAACTTCCGCCAAATCCATAAAATGGATAGCCATGCCAGATAAATTTGCGGCCAAAGTAGCTTCCGCCAATTGTAAAAACGGATAACGGTACAACGGTTGATCAATCAGCGCAAAATCCGGATTGATCTTGAAACTTTGATCCGCAGCAACTTTTAAATTTTTGATTTCGAAAGCATCGCTTCCTGTGCCCATCATGCCTGTGTATTTCCAGGCGGTAATCAGTTGAACATCTTTTTTATCGATGATAAACGATAAAATCAGCGGGTTTCCGTCTTCACCCAAAACCGTTTCATCCGCTTTTTTTACTACACAATTTGCGGTGAAATGCGTGGCATGTTGTGCGCCGCTGGCATATTTCCAGCTTCCGTTCAACACAAAACCATCTCCGGAAACGGTTGCTGTTCCGTTGGATGCTCCGCTTCCGGCCAGGCAAACTTCAGGATTGGCGAAAATGGGCGATGCTGTTTTTACCGGTATAAATCCGCCAAACCAGCCTGCGCCGCTGCACAGCGTAACTACCCAGCCAACGCTTCCATCGGCCCAAGCTAAACTTTCTTCCAACTGCACCATTTCAGGCAATGATTTTTGGTAGCCGGAATACGCTTCGGGAACTAATAATTTAAACCATTGCTGCTCGTAAATCAGCTCCAATTGTTTGGGTTGAAGCAGTCCGGTTTCTTCAGCTTTGGCTGCGCCGGAACGGATAATTTCGATCCATTCATGTTTAAGCAGTTTTGAAGGATGATCGGTTTGCATATTTATTAGTTTGGAGCAGTGATTTAGAGCGAAGAATAATGTTCTTTTTGGTAAATTTTCTTCCAGTCAACATAACCAAAAATAGCCACCACAAACAAGAAAATGGTAAGCAAGGCAAACATGGGCAGGTTTTTGTAAAACAGCAGCGGAATGGCAAAAAGGTTGGATACATTCAAAATAATCCAGTTTTCAATTTTCCGTCGCGTAAGCAACCACGTGCCGGCCCAGGCTGTGGCCGAAACAAAAGCATCCCAAACCGGAACGTTGGAAGGCGTGAAATTTTTGAGTATCAAATATAAAACCAGCCAGCCGCCAAACGTAATTGCAGCAGTAACCAGCCATTCATTTTTTGTGGTGTACGAAATGGAAACCGGTGGCTCATCACGTTTCTTGAGCCAAAACCACCAGCCGTAAACACTCATTACCACGTAATAAATATTAAGCAAAGTTTCGGCATACAACTGCGCTTCCAACAGTAAAATAATGGAGAGCGCCGTGCCAATCAATCCCGCAGGATACAGCAAAACATTGTTCTTTTTCGCCAGTAAAACTTCGGCCACACCAAAAATTACGGCCAGCCATTGCAGCCAGCCGGTTTCTTTTAATTGTTCTGCAAGCAGTTGCAACCAGTAATGTAGGTTCATATTTCTGCGGATGCTGTTTTTACCGACCTAAAATCGTACACTCAAACTCACCAAAAAATTGCGCGGTGCCTGCGGATAATAGTAATTGTAGTTAGTTACTTTTCCGCTTTCAATATCCGGATACGTGGCTCCGTTCGATTCGTATTTCTCACTAAAAATATTATTCACCAATAAAGTTGCCGTAATATTTTTGATTGCTTTTAGGTTGAAACCATAACGGAAACGCAAGTTGTTGACAAAAAAAGCATCCAGTTTCCGATCATCGCTGGAAGTATTATCCAGAAATTGTTTGCTCACATATTTGCTGATAAAGGCAATTTCGCCGCCTTTAATTGGCCGGTAACCAATTTCGCTTGATCCTACAAAATCCGGCGAATAAGCAATATCTGTTTTTTTGTATTGCGTTAATTCGTTCTGATTATTATCATAATTGAACAAATACTGCTGAAAATTTTTCACTTTATTGGTGCTCAAAGCCGCAGCAACCGACCAATATAAAGGCTGTAATAGTTGCACACGTCCGTCAAACTCCAAACCGGCACGATAGCTGTCTTTTACGTTGCTGCGGATGGCCGCGCCCACATCGTTCAAGCTTCCGGTTAAAACTAACTGGTTGTTATACAACATATAAAACCCATTGATGCCGCCGCTGAAAACGCCTTGCTGCGTGCGGTAACCGGCTTCAAAATCGTATAAAGTTTCTGCTTTTGGCCGGCTTGCTGGCGTAGAATTAACATAATCATCACGGTTTGGCTCATGATTTCCTACGGCAAAAGAAGCATACAGATTATTGGTTGAATTGAGCTGAAAATTCAGGCCCAATTTTGGGTTGAAAAAATTAAGCTGCGCCGTTTGCTGCACATTGTTGAGGTTTTGATCGAAACCCAAAAACGAATAATAAATGTGCCGGTACTGCAAATCAGCATAAAGATTTAAGCGATCCAGCTGATAATTTACTTTGCCAAATAAGTTGAAATCCGTTTTAAAAGCATTGTTGCGCGAATACTCGTAATCCGGCGTAATGTTGGTGCTTTGCTGGGTCCACTCGATGCGGTTATAATGCTGGCCGCGATATTCGTTATAAGCACCGCCCAGCGTAAAATTCAGGTTTTTTTGAGCCTGATAATTCAGATTATAAGTAACGCCGTAAAAATAATTATTGAGCCACAAACGGCGCGTTAAATCGGTTGTTTTAATGGTGTCATTACCGATGATTACTGGCGTTAACCCGTAGTCAGCTACGTTTGCAGCCGCTTTATATTCCTCATAATAACCGCTTCCCTGTGTGTAATGCAGTGCGCCATTAAATGATAATTTATCTGAAAACTTTTGGTTGAACAGTAACTGATAATGATTTTGGACATAATTATCCGTTTGATTGTTGTAGAAAGTTCCGTTCGGTTCCAAGCCCAATTCGTTGTAAGTACGATCACCGCTTAATAATTTATCTTCCGGAACGCCGTCCCAAGCCTGATAAGTGCGCTCTGATCCGGAGAAAACATTCAGCCGGATCAACGTATTTTTACCATAATACGCGCCGGAAAGAAAGTAAGATTTCAAATCAGACGAAGCGCGATCAATATATCCATCCGAATGAATGCGCGACAAACGGCCATCAAACGTAAAATGATTATCAATCAAACCCGAACCTAAACTCACGGTATTTTTAACTGTTCCGTACGAGCCAACCGTGTTATCTAACTGTGCATAAGCAGTATCCTGGCGCGTTGTGGTCTGAATATTCAAACTTGCGCCGAATGCACCCGCGCCATTGGTAGAAGTGCCCACGCCGCGCTGAATCTGGATGTTATCAATGGAAGAAGCCAGATCGGGCAAATCAATAAAATAACTGCCCTGACTTTCAGCATCATTCAGCGGAATGCCATTGAGCGTTACGTTGATGCGCGTGGCATCCGAGCCACGAATCCTGATTCCGGTATAACCTACGCCTGCGCCGGCATCCGAAGTAATCACCACCGAAGGCGTTTGGTTGAGCAGGTAAGGCAAATCCTGACCTAAATTATTTTTAGCCAGTTCTTTTTTGCTGAGGTTGGTGTATGTAAAACCGGATTTTTCGCCGGTTCGGGTAGCGCGTACAAAAACTTCATCTGCTTGCTGCGTGCTTCTTTTAAGGGCAAAATTTTGGGTTTGATTTTGGTTGATGTTAACCGTTTGCCTAATTTGCTGATAACCGATGTAACTGATTATCAAATTATAATTTCTGTTCTTCAGGTTTCGGAATTGATAATTTCCGTTCTCATCCGATGCTTCTTTTAGCATGGTTTTTTCGATGCTGATGCTGGCACTTGGCAACGTTTCACCGGTTTGGGCATCGGTAATTTTCCCCGACAAGGAAAACTGGGCCACCGCCAAAAAAGGCAGCAGTAAAGCTGTAAAAGCGAGTAGAATTTTTTTCAAAATGTTTAAAATAAATTGTAGTTAAACCATCTGCCCGCCAGGGCGAACGTGCAGTACACTTAACTTTTACCTCTCCCTACGCCGGCATTACCCGGATCAGGTGCGAGAAGCGGAGGCTTTCAGCTTTTAGCAATCAGCTTTCAGTCAATAGCTGATGTCTGATTACTGACGGTTACTGGCTATCAGCTTCTCTGGGTTTGATCTCAGCCTGTTTTTCAGTTGGTAGCAACGACCTACAGATCGTGAACTATTACCAAGCAAGGCACCCCTTGAGAATTTGAGCAAAGATAAGGTTTGGGTTTGGATCAAAAAGCTTTTATAAACTTAAATAACTTTTTTGTAAAAACGCATTTAATTCTGTGTAGTTATATAAATTTATAAACTTATAATTAATTTTAAACAATGAATCAAAATAATTCTACAATACCAGATGAGGTAGTTATGAGCAAAATTTACCAGATCAGAAATCAAAAAGTGATGCTGGATGAAGACTTAGCAGAATTATATGGAGTAGAAACGAAAAGATTAAATGAACAGGTAAAACGTAATATAGACCGGTTTCCAGAGGATTTTATGTTCAGTTTGAATG
>JBPBQN010000027.1:0-11224 GCA_050954865.1 Janthinobacterium lividum
CACCTTTATTATTCCACATTACATAGCTTTTATTTTTTTCCATACATTTTTTCTTTAAATATAAGTAATTCTAGTATTAATTACATATTGTGCTTTCTTATGGCTTAGGATTATTAATCCTTCTATTTTACACCGAAAAACCAATCATTAAGCCACCACCGCTTCCTCCAAAATATCAACCTCAATCCTCAAATTCTGGATAATATGCTGCTGCCTATCCGGCGTATTTTTTCCCATAAAATACTCCAGCAGCGATTTGATATTAGCTTCCTTCAAAAACACTGGATCCAAGCGAATATCTTTCCCGATAAACAAACCAAATTCTTCCGGCGAAATCTCACCCAAACCTTTAAAACGGGTAATTTCCGGCTTGTTGCCCAGCTTATGGATGGCGCGCTGGCGTTCTTCATCACTGTAACAGTAAATGGTTTCCTTTTTGTTGCGCACCCGGAAAAGCGGCGTTTGTAAAATAGAAACATGACCAGCTTTTACCAGATCCGGAAAAAACTGCAGAAAAAAGGTCATTAAAAGAAGCCGGATGTGCATTCCGTCAACGTCAGCATCGGTTGCAATCACGATGTTGTTGTAACGCAAACCATCCAAACCATCTTCAATATTTAAAGCGTGTTGCAGCAGGTTAAATTCCTCATTTTCATAAACCACTTTTTTGGTGAGGCCAAAACAGTTCAGCGGTTTTCCTTTCAAGCTGAAAACAGCCTGCGTTTGCACATCACGCGATTTGGTGATGGAACCACTGGCAGAATCTCCTTCGGTGATAAACAATGTGGTATCTTGTTTCCGCTCGTGCGTATCTTCAAAATGCAGTTTGCAATCGCGCAGTTTTTTGTTGTGTAGCGATGCTTTTTTGGCGCGTTCATTGGCCAGTTTTTTAATGCCGGCAATATCTTTACGTTCCCGTTCTGATTGTAAAATGCGTTTCAGTAAACCATCAGCCGTAGCCGGGTTTTTATGCAGATGATCGTCCAGCGCTTTCTTCACAAAATCATTGATGAAACCGCGTACCGACGGACCGTCTTCCGCAATATTCTGCGAACCTAATTTGGTTTTGGTTTGAGATTCAAAAACCGGTTCTTGAACCCGAATTGAAACGGCTGCAACGATAGAAGCACGAACATCAGCGGCATCAAACTCTTTTTTGTAAAACTCGCGGATGGTTTTTACAACCGCTTCGCGAAAAGCTGCCTGGTGCGTGCCGCCTTGCGTGGTGTGCTGCCCGTTTACGAAAGAATAATATTCCTCGCCGTATTGCTGGCCGTGCGTCATCGCAATTTCAATATCTTCTCCTTTTAAGTGGATGATCGGGTAACGCAGGTTTTCGGTATCGGTATTTTTAACCAGCAAATCATGCAGCCCTTTTTCAGAATGATATTTTTGCCCATTAAAATTTATTGTTAAGCCAGCATTCAGGAAAACATAATTCCAGATCATGTTTTCGGCAAACTCCGCAATAAAACGGTAATGCCGGAAAATACTGTCATCCGGCAAAAAACTAATGGCCGTGCCATTACGCTGCGTGGTATCTTTTTCTTCTTCGCGCAGCAATTCGCCTTTGCTGAATTCGGCAATTTTAGTTCGGTTATCGCGGTAAGATTGCACAATGAAATTGCTGGAAAGCGCGTTTACAGCTTTTGTCCCAACACCGTTCAAACCGACCGATTTCTGGAATGCTTTGCTGTCATATTTTCCGCCGGTGTTAATTTTAGATACGCAATCAATCACTTTTCCCAGCGGAATACCGCGACCATAATCCCGAACGGCAATTTTATGTTCGCCCAAATTAATGTCGATGGTGCGGCCGGCACCCATCACAAATTCATCGATCGAATTATCTACAATTTCTTTTAGCAATACATAAATGCCGTCATCATAAGCAGAACCATCGCCCAACTTACCAATATACATGCCCGGCCGCAAGCGGATATGCTCCTTCCAATCCAGCGAACGAATGCTGTCTTCACTGTAATTAATTGAATTTGCGGGAATTTGATTACTTGTCGGCATGATAACTTTGCTACTAATTTTAGCACAAATTTATCAAAATCCAAAGATTTTACCTTATAACGAAGGCTTTAAGTTGAAAAATTACACAAAATGTGGAGAAATTTTAGGTGATAAAAACAGCATCAACGCAACTCGCTGATTGCAACCGGATCCATATCGCCGTAAACCAGATTTTCACCAGCCATTCCCCAAATAAAACCGTAATTGGTGGTGCCGCAACCCGAATGGATTGACCACGGCGGAGAAACAATCGCTTCGTGATTGGCCACCAGCAAATGCCGCGTTTCCTGCGGTTCGCCCATCAAATGCAGCACGCGATGTTCTGATGGAACATCAAAATAAAAATAAGCTTCCATGCGGCGCGTGTGCGTATGCGCCGGCATGGTGTTCCAAACACTGCCGGTGCTTAAAATCGTCAATCCCATTACGAGTTGACAACTTTTGATTCCATCCAGATGAACATAACGGTAAATAGTACGCTCATTGGCCGTTTCTACAGCACCCATTTTGCCCGGAGAAGCTTCATCTTTCGTCATTTTTTGGGCAGGATAAACAGCATGGGCCGGCGATGAAAGCAGGTAAAACACAGCTGGTTGATTGGGATCAACACTAGAAAAACTAACTTCTTTCGTTCCTTTTCCTAAATACAAACAGGTTAGTTTTTCCAGGTCGAATGTTTGTCCGTCTGCTTCTACTTTTCCGTTTCCGCCAACGTTGATGATGCCAATTTCTCTTCGTTCTAAAAAATATTCGGCACGTAATTCCGGGTGGTTTTCCAGTTTTAAAGTTTGATTTACCGGTTTTGCTCCACCGATGATCACGCGATCATAATGCGAGTAAACTAATCTCACTTCATCATCAACCATGATATTTTTTGCCAAAAAATTAGCGCGCAATTCCTGCGTGTTCATCTGGCTGGTTTCTTTCGGACTATTTTGAAATCTGATTTCCATTGTGATACTTCTTTTATCGGTATAAATTTAGCGGCCCATCCAGCCGCCGTCAACTGTTAAAATGGTTCCATGCACATAATTCGCAGCTTTTGAGGCGAGAAATACAGCCGGACCTTTAAAATCTTCTGCTTCGCCCCAGCGCGCTGCCGGAATGCGAGATAATATTGATGCGCTTCTTTCTGGATCGTTACGCAAAGCCTCCGTATTATCCGTAGCGATATAACCCGGCGCAATGCCGTTTACGTTGATACCTTTTGAAGCCCATTCGTTGGATAACGCTTTAATTAAACTGCCCAAAGCGGCTTTACTGGCAGCATAACCTGGCACCGTGATTCCGCCTTAAAAAGTTAATAACGAACAGGTAAAAATGATTTTGCCCGAACTTTGCTCCAGCATTTTTTTGCCGATTTCCCGAGCCAAAATAAATGGCGCATCCAGGTTTACGGCCATCACTTTGTCCCACATTTCATCAGGATGTTCGGCGGCTGGTTTGCGCAAAATCATGCCGGCGTTGTTAATTAAAATATCGATTTGGGGATTTTCTGCAAAAAGCTTTTCTAAAAATTCATATAGTTTGTTCCGATCAGAAAAATCTGCCTGATAAGCTTTAAATTTTCGCCCCAAAGCTAAAATTTCTTTTTCGATGGTGCTGTTTTCCAGTTCCAGCGAAGCCGAAACGCCAATTACATCGGCACCAGCTTCGGCCATTGCCAGAGCCATTGCTTTGCCGATTCCGCGGTTGCAGCCGGTTGCCAAAACGGTTTTTCCGGATAAATCGAATAAATTAGGGATCATTTTTTAGGCTGATTAACGCCGGAAAGATAGAAGTTCTTATTTAGATATTTCTACTACCGGCCATCCTGAACTGTCCCAACTCAGTTTTTCGATCCTTAATTTCGGGATTCCCTGATCTGTAGCATCATAACCATGAAAAATTATATAATCAGTATTCTGGTCGGTAAAAACAGCATTGTGGCCAACGCCGTGCCAATGTTCATCGCCCTGCAACAAAATGGTGCCGCCACCTTTAACCAACGGCAAGCCGGCTTCATCCAAATACGGACCTTGTAGTTTTTTTGAGCGGCCGATAATCATTTTATAAGTGCTTTCCGGGCCTTTACAGCAATAATCTATCGAAGCAAAAAGGTAATAATAGTTGTTTTTGGGGAAGATGAATGCGCCCTCAATTGCATTGTCACCAGCATCAACCGGATAGTTATCGGTGTCTGAACGATCATTGGGTTCATCTTTTTTGCGGCTGGCAATGGTAGGCAAATGCGCCGGATTTTGATCGATACTTAACCGGTCTTGCTTTAGTTTTACTAGTTTCAATCCCTCCCAAAAAGAACCAAAAGCTAAGTAAGGCGTTCCTTTTTTGTCCGTAATCAGGTTTGGGTCGATAGCATTCCAATTGGTTTTTCCGGGATAAGATTGGATAACCATGCCATGATCAACCCAGTGATAATCAGGATCATCCGCATGCAAAGTTTTATTGGTGGCCACGCCAATGGCCGAAGTGTTTTTGCCAAAAGCCGAAACCGAATAATACAAATAGTACAAGCCGTTGTAAAACGAAATATCCGGTGCCCAAAAATCGCCATTAAAACCCGGAATGGCATCAATGGCCCATTGTGGTGCTTCTGCAAAAACTGGTTCTTCATGTTTCCAATTGATCATATCTGTGGATGACCATTTGTTAATTCCTTTTCCGGTACAAAAAATATAGTACAAGCTGTCTTGCTTGATGATCACCGGATCATGAACAGAAATATCAGTTTGCAAATTTTGCGCAGACAAATTTTCAACCGATAAAAACAGCATCGGTAGCAGTATAAAAAGTCTGTTCATGGCCTTTAATTTATTTAATTTTAACGCCTTCGCCCGTCATTATACGCGCTAAATTATGCCTCAGTATTATCATGTAGATAATCGATACAACACAGATTGTGTTTCAGGTTAATAATAAAATATGATGCTGTTTTTATACCGATAAAAACAGCATCTGAATTTAAGATTTTTTATACCTGAAAACATTCACGGAATAAGGCTCGAGCTTTAGATGTAATTTATTTTTAATTAAAGAAGGCATTTTTTCGGCAATTGGTTTTAACGCAGAAGGATTTGAAAAAGAATTAACAGCATCTAAATTTGTACTGCTTATACATTCCGAATTACCACTGTAAGGTTTGAGCTTAATTCCATCAAAAACAAAATCAGCTTCTTGCGGATTTTGTGTGGTGTTAACTATTTTAACAATCAGGTCAGTATTTTCCAATTCCTTCCGAAAACCACGCACCCGAAGCACCAAAACTGGCAATCGTTTGTGCTTTGTTTTTGATGTTGATGGTAAACACAATTGACTGACTGAAACCGGCCGCATTGATCAGCAAAAAAACTGCTAAAAATAGGAGGATCGGTTTCATCATTTTTCGCTTCACAAAAATCATTTTCAAAATAAAACGCATGCTTCTTTTACCACTACTTTTTCAGGGTTAAAACAACCACACTCAGCGGCGGCAACTCGGTAACCAATTGTCCGCCCTGCTTTTTTGCACCAGTAAAAACAGCAGTGGTTATTTTGTTGGGCTGATCAAAAGAATTATAATCCGTAAATTTTGCCGAAGTAACCATGCGGCCTTGCACTGTTTTAAAATCCACACCTTGCATGGCAGTACTTACAGTTATTTTTTTAGTATTGAGATTAACGAAAGAAATATGCACCACGCCGCTGCTATCTCTTGAAGCAGAAGCATTTACAGCCGGAATTTTTACATCATCAACCATATAATCTGGAGATTGAATGGTGATGGGCAGCAACGTTGCATCCTGATGCACTTGGTACAAATCAAAAACGTGGTAAGTTGGCGTCAGGATCATTTTTTCCTTTTGAGTCAAAACCAAAGATTGCAGCACATTAACCGTTTGCGCGAGGTTTGCCATTTTCACCCGATCTGCATGATTGTTAAAAATATTCAGCGTTGTGCCTGCAATCAGCGCATCACGCATGCTGTTTTGCTGAAACAAAAATCCGGGATTGGTGCCTGGTTCTACGTTCGTCCAGATTCCCCATTCATCCACCACCATCGCTACTTTTTTTGCCGGATCATATTTATCCATAATGGCCGAATGCTTGTTCACCAGTTCTTCCATGTGCAGGCAGTTGCGCATGGTAGTGATGTATTGTTTTTCGTCAAAATTTGTGGCCGAACCCTTATCGCTCCAGTTGTTGGTTGGCAGCGTATAATAATGCAGCGACAAACCCCACGCTCTGGTACCGATGTTTTTCATGGCAACTTCCGTCCAGTGGTAATCATCGCTATTGGCTCCGCTGGCAATTTTTTTAAGCGGCGCACCTGGATAGTTTCGAGCATAAGTAGCATAACGCCTGAATTGATCGGAATAAAAATCAGGTGTCATGTTGCCGCCGCAGCCCCAGCTTTCGTTTCCAACGCCCCAAAAACTTACTTTAAATGGTTTTGGATGACCGTTTTCTGCACGCAAAGCAGCCATCGGACTAACGCCATCAAAGTTGAGATATTCTACCCATTTAGACATTTCTTCTACCGTACCGCTGCCCACATTTGCAGAAACATACGGCTCGCAGTTCAGCATTCCGCATAAATCTAAAAATTCGTTTGTGCCAAAACTGTTGTCTTCCGTAACGCCGCCCCAGTTGGTATTGACCATTTTTGGGCGATTTGTTCTTGGGCCGATGCCATCGCGCCAATGATATTCATCAGCAAAACAACCACCAGGCCAGCGCAGGTTTGGAATATGAATTTTTTTCAGCGCTTCTACAATATCCATGCGGATGCGGCCTTTGTTTGGAATCGACGATCCTTCCGAAACCCAGAAACCATCGTAAATGCTTCGACCTAAATGCTCAGAAAACTGACCATAAATATGCCGGCTGATCTGTGTTTTGGCATCTTTTCCGTTTAAAACAGCTTGTGCAGTTTGCTGACTGTAAACAGTTGCATTCAGCAAAAAAAACAAACAAAATAGTACACTTATTGGCTTCATAATATCGGTTTTAAGATGGATGCTTCTTTTATAAGTTATTTTTTGGCAAAGCAGGCAGCAGATTATGTTATCATCAAACCAATGCGCTTAACTTGCAAAACCAAATGTATAAACATTTTATAACCGTCAAAATAACAATTATAATAATTTTGAATAAAATGTTATCTTTAAAAGTATTGATTAGATTTAACTATCTAAAATTGCTTTCAATCACATCTTAATAATATTATGATCCGATATTTTGGTCAAACTCGAATACTTGTTGCGGTAGATTGTATCATTTTCGGTTTTGACGGGGATCATTTAAAACTGCTGCTTATTCAGCGCGGTTTTGAACCTGAAGCTAAAAAATGGAGTTTAATGGGCGGTTTTATTCAGCCTGAAGAAAGTTTAACAGCAGCTTCCAACCGGATTTTGAAAAAATTAACGGGTTTGGAAGGCGTTTTTTTAGAGCAGTTAAAATGCTTTGGAGAACCAAAACGCGATCCTTTGGAAAGAACGATTGGCATTGCTTATTTTTCGCTGATCGATATTCATCAATATGAAAAACAAATCAGCCATGATTATCATGCTGAATGGTTTTTGCTGAATGAAGTGCCGAAACTGATTTTTGATCACCAGGAAATGGTTGAAACAGCTAAACGCGAACTGCGTTACAAAGCCGCACTTCACCCAATTTTATTTGAATTGCTACCGGAAAAATTTACGATTCCGCAGCTGCAAAACCTTTATGAAGGCATTTACGGTGTTACTTTTGACAAGCGAAATTTTAGTCGGAAATTATTATCGACCGGCTTGTTAATCCGTCAGGAAGACAAGCATAAAGAAAATTCTAAAAAAGGCGCTTTTTATTACACACTAAACAAAACGCAGTACAAAGAAAAATTTCAATCTTTCCTAAACTTCATTCCAAATCCTGAAAGTTTGATTTTTTAGCTGCTTGCATTAATCCTTTTCAGCAATACACTAAAATTTTATTTTATAAATAAATAAGTGTTAATTAGACACCAATTAGAATTATGGAAAATAAACAGTTTGTAATTGGTGTAGATTATGGAACAGATTCCGTTCGTTCGGTTATTGTGGATGCAACAAACGGACAAGAAATAGCTGCTTCCGTTTATTTTTATCCGCGCTGGAAAAAGGCACTCTATTGCGATGCACCGCTCAATCAGTTCCGCCAGCATCCGCTGGATTATACTGAGGGTTTGGAGTTCACTATAAAAGAGTGCATAAAAGAAGCATCCGGCAAAATCGACCCAAAAAATATAAAGGCGATTTCCATCGATACAACCGGCTCTTCGCCTGTTGCGGTTAACGAAAGCGGAAAACCGTTGGCTTTATTACCAGAGTTTGCCGAAAATCCAAACGCGATGTTTGTGCTATGGAAAGATCATACTTCCTTAAAAGAAGCGGCAGAACTGAATGAACATGCCCAAAAATTACAACCAAACTACTTACAGTTTGTAGGCGGCATTTATTCTTCGGAATGGTTTTGGGCGAAGTTACTGCACATTTTACGGGTTGATGAAAAAGTTCGTGCAGCTACTTATTCCTGGGTGGAACATTGCGATTGGATTCCGTTTTTACTCTCCGGAGGAAAACATATTTCGGATATGAAACGCAGCGTTTGCGCAGCCGGACATAAAGCACTTTGGTCAGAAGAATTTGGTGGTTTGCCATCTGATGAATTTTTTAGTTCCTGGGATCCGCTTTTGAAAGGATTTACGTCGAGATTATTTACAGAAACTTATACTTCTGATCAATCCGCCGGAAATTTAAGCTCCGAATGGGCCGAAAAATTAGGTTTAACAACCGATGTTTTGATTGGCGTTGGTGCTTTTGATGCACACATGGGCGCGGTTGGCGGCCAGATTGAACCTTATTATTTAAGCAAAGTTATGGGCACTTCTACCTGTGATATGCTGGTTGCGCCAACTGAAGAAGTGGAAGGAACATTGGTAAAAGGCATCTGCGGACAAGTTCCGGGATCGATTATTCCGGGAATGATGGGCATGGAAGCCGGGCAATCTGCTTTTGGTGATTCTTATGCCTGGTTCCGCAGCGTTTTGGTTTGGCCTATGAAAGAGCTTCTTTTATCGACTAAAATTATAGATCAGGAAACGGCCGGCAATCTGATGCAGGAAATAACCGATAAGCTCATTCCGGAACTAAGCAAAGAGGCAGCAAAAATCCCACTGAATGAAAAAACCGAACTGGCGATAGACTGGCTGAACGGCCGCCGCACGCCGGATGCCAACCAGGAACTGAAAGGCGTAATTGCCAATTTGGGTTTGGGCAGTAACGCGCCATCCATTTTCCGTGCGGTAGCCGAAGCAACTTGTTTTGGGGCGAAATCTATTGTTGATCGATTTAACGAGCAAGGCGTTACGGTAAAAGGTTTGATCGGTTTGGGCGGCGTGGCCAAAAAATCGCCGTTTATTATGCAGATGATGGCCGATGTGATGAACATGCCGATCCGCATCCATAAATCGGAACAAACCTGCGCCATTGGTGCCGCGATGTTTGCAGCGACGGTTGCCGGCATCTACCCAAAAGTGGAAGATGCAATGGCTGCTATGGGACAAGGTTTTGATGCTGAATATCAGCCTAATCCTTCAAAAATAGAAATCTACGCCAAGCGTTATCAGCAATACATCGCCCTCGGCAAAGCCATCGAAATACAAACCACAAAAATTACCGCATAAAAACAGTATGGGCAATTACGATGAAATACGGCTGCAGGCCTACGAAGCCAACATGCAGCTGCCAAAATTGGGTCTGGTGCTTTTTACCTTCGGAAATGTAAGCGCGGCCGACCGCCAGCAAGGTGTTTTTGCAGTGAAACCAAGCGGCGTGCCTTATGATGAACTTTCGCCGGAGAATATGGTGATTGTGGATTTTGAGGGACAGACGGTAGAAGGTTTGATGCGGCCTTCATCGGACACTAAAACACACGCCGTACTGTACAAACATTGGGAAAATATCGGTGGAATTGTGCACACACATTCTACTTACGGCACGGCCTGGGCACAATCACAACGCGATGTACCGATTTATGGAACCACGCACGCTGACCATTGCACCTCAGATATTCCCTGCGCGCCGCCGATGGCAGATCACATGATTAAAGGCAATTATGAATATCAAACCGGTTTTCAAATCATGAATTGCTTGCAGGAAAAAGGCATGACTTATCAGGAAATGGAGATGATTCTGGTGGGCAACCATGCTCCTTTTACTTGGGGAAAAACGGCGGCAAAAGCGGTTTATAACAGCGCAGTTTTGGAGGAAGTTGCGCGAATGGCTTATCTGACGGAACAAATCAATCCACAAGTTGCAAAATTAAAACAAGCATTAATTCAGAAACACTACGACAGAAAGCATGGAAAAGATGCTTATTACGGACAGTAAATTCTACTAAACAATACTTCTTTTACCGATGAAAAATTTGTGTACGGCTTTATTTATGCTGATCTTTTTCTATGCTGAAAATGCTTTTTCGCAGCAAAAAGATTTCCATCAATGGGCCGCTACGCCGCCGATGGGTTGGAACAGTTGGGATTGTTATGGGCCAACCGTTACCGAAGCCGAAGTAAAAGCCAACACCGATTACATGGCCAAAAACCTGAAAAAAGTTGGCTGGGAATACATTGTGGTCGATATTCGCTGGTATGTGGGCAACGATAAAGCGCACGGCTACAACCAAACTGATCCGGATTATGTGCTGGATCAATATGGAAGATTTCAGCCGGCCGTAAATCGTTTTCCTTCCGCAGCCAATGGTAAAGGTTTTAAGCCGCTGGCCGATTATATTCACCAAAAAAGATTAAAATTTGGCATTCATATTATGCGCGGTATTCCGGTTCTGGCGGTTAAAAAAAACACGCCAATTCTGGGTAGTAAAGTAACTGCTAATCAGATTTATACAACCGATTTGCAGTGTGAATGGTTGAAAGATATGTATGGCGTTGCCGATAAACCCGGCGCGCAGGAATATTACAATTCTCTTTTCAACTTATATGCTTCCTGGGGATTGGATTTTGTGAAAGTGGATGATTTGTCGCGCCCGTATCACACCAAAGAAGTAGAAATGATCCGCAAAGCAATTAATCAATGCGGAAGAAAAATTGTATTGAGCACTTCGCCCGGAGAAACGCCTGTGGCAGATGCAGAACACGTGGCCAATCATGCCAACATGTGGCGTACCGTTGATGATTTTTGGG
>JBPBQN010000028.1:0-10608 GCA_050954865.1 Janthinobacterium lividum
ATTTTTTCTGTTCAACATTTTACCTGCTGATCCCGCGCGGATGACGCAGGGACAACGTGCCGATGTACAATCATTAGAAGCTGTGCGCAAAGAGTTTGGTTTGGATAAATCAATTCCAGTACAGTTTGCTTATTATTTAAATGATCTTTCGCCGGTTGGTTTGCATGAAAATTCAGCTTCGGAACAGCAAAAATATAGTTATGTCAAGCTGTTTTCGATTGGCAAAAATCAGGTTATCGCTTTAAAATGGCCGTACTTGCGCCGCTCTTATCAAACACGAAAAGACGTAGGAAAAACTTTGCTGGAAGTTATCCCAAATACTTTAATTCTGGCTGCCACGGCCATGATCTTTGCTTCTTTTATCGGTATATTTTTGGGCGTTTTGGCGGCTGTTCATCAAAATTCATGGATTGATAAAGCTGCTGTCAGCTTTTCAATTATTGGTATTTCGGCTCCTTCATTTTTTGCCGGAATTATTATTGCCTGGGTTTTTGGTTTTGTACTGAGCAAATATACGGGCTTAAATATGTCGGGCAGTTTAACCGATTACGATCCGTTTAAAGGCAAAATTATCGTTTGGAAAAACCTGATTTTGCCTATGATTACGTTAGGATTGCGTCCGCTAGCCATCATTGTACAGCTTACCCGAAGCGAAATGCTAACCGTTTTAAGTCAGGATTATATCCGCACCGCAAAAGCAAAAGGACTCGATAAAAACAGCATCATTTATAAACATGCGCTCAAAAATGCGCTCAATCCGGTAGTTACAGCCATTGCAACGTGGTTTGCTTCGCTGCTGGCCGGTTCGTTTTTTGTAGAATATATTTTTGGTTATAATGGACTTGGTAAAACTACGGTTGATGCGTTGGAAACTTCAGATTTTCCGGTTATCATCGGTGCGATTTTGTTTATCGCATTCATTTTTGTAGTGATTAATTTACTGGTTGATTTGCTTTATGTTTGGATTGATCCGCGGGTGAAATTGGAGTAAAAAAGCCGAAAGCAATGAGCTCTCGGCTTTAAAAAATCACACTCAAAAATGTATTGTAAAAGAAGTATCTAATGTTAATTACTGAAAGCTCTCGGCTAACAGCTTTTTCTTACACCTTCACATTTTCCATTCCATATTGCTTCAACACATCTTCCGGAACGCCTTTCCATTGGTTTGGCTGATTGCCGACATAACCGATGTCTTTAATACCGATTTTGCTGGTAAAAAAACCGCTGGATGTCAAATCACGCATCCGATTAAAAAAGTTTACGCCTTGCTGCATTTCTGGTTTGGCTTTAAGCGGATAAGCAATTGCCGTTACCATTTCTATTTGCTGATCGTGCGAGCAATCTACAAAAGCATGGTTATATCGCTCTGCACATTGTACATCCAGCCAGCGCAAACCGCCGCGCATCGGGGTTTTATGTTCCGGAATATCTTTCACTATAAACTCGATAAATTCTGGTACGCCGGCATCCGAAGCACTGCCCGAATGTTCATCTTTTGGGATGATGATATCGCCCAAAACGGTTATGGTAGCCATTTCCGCTTTGGTGAAAAATGTTTCGGCTTGCAGCTTCTTGTTGCGTTCAATTTCAAAAGGCTCTCTGCCAGCTTCATCGCCGGTAGCAGGGTTATTATTTTCAGCTGCTTTTTCCGTTCCGGGTTTGCAGGCATCAATTAATAACGCGGTAGAAAGTGTGGTTAAACCGATGGCTTTTAATGAATCACGTCTGTTCATAATTTTAGGTCGATAAAAGAAGCATTAAACATTCAGTTTTTTTCTTTGGGCGAGGATGTATTCGCTGGTACGCATGGATAAAGCCAGGATTGTCCAGGTTGCATTTTTATCACCTTGCTGTACAAATGGCGCGGCATCAACCACAAACAAATTGTTGCAATCGTGCGCCTGGCAGTATTTATTCAGGGCTGATGTCTTCGGATCATCGCCCATCCTTACCGTTCCCACTTCATGAATGATTTTTCCGGGCGCTTCCAAACCATAATTTGTTTCCGGTCCCTGCTCTTTTGAAGTGATGATCGCACCCATTCCGTGCATAATTTCTTTAAACGTTTCCTGCATGTGTTTGGCCTGCTTAATCTCTGCATCGCTCCATTTATAATGAAAACGCAGCACCGGAATGCCAAATTTATCTACCACAGCCGGATCAATTTCGCAGTAATTATCTACCCGCGCAATGGCTGTTCCACGCCCTGCCATACCTACCTGCGTGCCAAAAAAACGGCGGTAATCATCTTTCAGCGAAGCACCAAAACCACCGGCTTCTTTCATTTTTCCATCTCTTCCGGGCACCAAACCGTTTAATCCCTGAATACCGTTTGCAAAACCATAAGATGGCATGTGCATGCTGCCGCCGTATTCAATATGGTAACCGCGCGGAAAATCCAGCTTTTTATTATCCAGCCACCACGGCGTATAAATGTGCACGCTGCCCACGCCGTCTTCGTTATAACGTTTCCGGTCCATTAACTGCGGCAAAAATCCGCCTGTACTGGCACCGGTAGAATCGTGGATATATTTACCAACAATGCCGCTGTTGTTAGCCAAACCGTTTGGATGTGCCGCCGACCGTGAATTAAGCAACAAACGCGCTGATTCTCCGGCACTTGCACCAACAATCACAATTTTGGCATTCACCTGATATTCCTGCAAATCGGTTTTATCCACGTAAGAAACGCCGGTTGCCAAACCATCTTTGCCGGTTAGCACTTCGCGCACCATTGCGTTAGGAATAACTTTTAAATTTCCAGTTTTGATGGCTGGGATAACCAGACAGGAAGAAGCCGAAAAATCAGCATAAACCTTGCAGCTCCGGCCACATTGTCCGCAATAAAAACAAGAACCGCGACTTTTGTTGCCCGGTAAAGCTTCTGTTAACACAGAGCCGCGGCCAGGTATTACTTTTACACCTGCTTTTTCAGCTCCTTTTTTAATAAAAAGCTCATTTAAACGGGGTTTAGGCGGAGGCAGAAAAATGCCGTCGGGTTCGTTTTCCAAACCTTCTGCCGTGCCGTAAACGCCAATCAAGCGGTCAACTTTATCGTAAAACGGCTTTACTTCATCATACGTTATTGGCCAGTCATCAGTCAAACCATCCAGGTGATGACTTTTAAAATCATTCGGACCCATCCGAAGCGAAATTCGCCCCCAATGGTTGGTTCGGCCACCCAACATGCGCGAACGGAACCAACTAAATTCTGTATTGTCTTTGGTGGTATAAGGTTCGCCTTCAATTTCCCAGCCGCCAAAAGCCGCATCAAAATCACCAAAAGGCCGCACAGTGCTGGCGCCTCTTCGCGGAGATTCGTAAGGAAATTTAAGCTGATGCGAATCTTTCTGCGGATCAAAATACGGACCGGCTTCCAACATCAACACTTTTAAACCGGCGTTGGCCAAAACGTAACCGGCCATGCCGCCACCTGCGCCAGAACCTACAATCACGGCATCATAAACAGTACTCGATTTTTTAATTTGAAAATCACTCATAATTTTTTAAGCTATCGACTATCAGCAATGAGCTTTCAGCCATCAACAAAATTTACCTGCTAAAAGAAGTATCAGACTAAAGCTCTTTAATCATGATGTTGCGGAAGGCAACTTCGTGCCCGTGATCCTGCAACGCCAGGTGACCTTTTGGATATTTGGCAAAATTTTTCCAGGTTTTAAACTTGCTGTTGTTGATAAAACTTTCCCATTCCGGGCTTCCCATTTGGGTTTCTATAGTTTTGGTTCCGTTCATCCAAAAAGTTAAATGGCCTTTTTCTTTGCGGATTTTAACCATATTCCACTCGCCGGCCGGTTTGGCCACGTCTGCAGATGGTGCTTTCATATCGTATAAAGAACCGGCCAAATGGTTGGCTTTTTTATTGTCTTCCGCACCTTTGTTATCCAAAACCTGCATTTCAATTCCGGTATCGTAAGTTGCGTTAAAAACAGGATCTTCGTGTACGCCAAAGATGATTCCGCTGTTACCTTCCGCAGAAATCTTCCATTCTACAGCCAACTCAAAATTTTCGTATTCTTTGTTAGTCAACAAATCACCTTGTCCTTCAGCTTTCGGATCGAGCGTTAATGCGCCATCTTTCACCATCCACGCAGCTTCGGTTTTCGGCTTGAGATACGAATGCCAGCCATCGGTATTTTTGCCGTTAAACAACATTTTCCAGCCTTGTTGCTGCTCGGTTTTGGTTAATTGATTTTGGGCCGAAGCAAAATGAGTTAACGCTAACAGCAAAGAAAGATTTAAAAAAATCGGTTTCATAAAATTGGTTTATTTAAGGTTTTGATGGTGGTTAGCCATGCTTCTTTTATCTCCTAAAAAACAGCATTTTTATTGAAGTCAGAAAATAAATCTGCATAAATTTTAAGTGGTAAAAGAAGCATCAGCATTTAATCAACTTTCAAAACGCGTTCAAATTACTAATTATGCGCAACAACCTCCCTTCCTATTAAAGAAATTACAATTGTATTTTTGGGGTTGATGACTGCTGGTTCGTTGTATCCGTAAAAATTTCAACACATTTGCACAAATACCGATCACAATATGGATGCGCCCGGCCAAATGTATTTTTTACAAATGCTGCTGCTTTTGCTGCTGATGGGCGTTTGCACCGTATGGCTTGGCCGGATGCTGCAATGGATTTTACTGCGAAAAAGCTTTCCGCGACGAAAAATTTTTCAAACGTTGCTGATTTCGCTGGCCGTTTCTTATCTGCTCACGCTGCTGGTTTGGTTTTGCTGGCCAAACCCGGAACAGCCGATGTGGAGCATCTTTTTTTTGCCGGCGGTTGTGGCCGAATTGCTGATTTTGATTGGCACGATCTTCATTTTTAAAAAACAGAAACGTACATGAGCCTAGTTTTTTTAATTGGTTTTATGGGATGCGGCAAAACAACGCACGGCCGAAAACTGGCTAAGTTTTTAAAAGTTGATTTTGTGGATTTGGATGAAGTTTTTGAACAGCAAAATGGCGCAATCAGTAATTATTTTGCTGCTTTTGGAGAAGAAAATTTCCGCCAAAAAGAAGCAGAATTGTTAAAAAACACGGTTTATCCCGAAAATGCCATCGTTTCTACCGGCGGCGGCTTGCCTGTTTTTTTTGATAATTTAGAATGGATGAAACAGCATGGACAAGTTGTTTATCTGCAAGTTCCGGCGGGCGTAATTGCTGCACGAATGGAAAACGCCAAGACCGAACGGCCCTTGCTTCAACATAAAACCGGCGAAGAACTGCTGCAATTCATCACTCAAAAACTATCGGAACGCGAACTGTTTTATCAGCAAGCTACTTTAATTGCTAATGGTGTTGGCTTAACGCCAAGAAAACTGGCTGATTTATTAAAGTGATCCAGCCGAAATTTTAGGCGATAAAAACAGTATAGGTTTGTTTCAATAGATTAAAGCAAACCTGCGGTTGCTTGGATTAATGTTCTTTTTGCTTGAACAAAAAGAACCAAAAATTTAAGCATTTTGGATCGCCTCCGGGCGAATTGCAGCCCCACGTGCCTAGATGACGATCTTGCAAACGGCTCTGCTTGGTTTTTAATCACGCTTCTTTTATCAATCTATTTTTAACTCTTTTTATTGAACTTTTCAGAGTCGCTTGCAAGGTTGCCGCCCAGGTGTGGTGGGAAGACAAAACGCCCGGAGGGATCGGGTTTGTCTTGATTTTTTGGTTCTTTTTGATCAAGCAAAAGAACGAAAAGAAGGGCTGAAAAGCCCGATTGAATAATTAAAACTCAATCATACTTCTTTTATTAACATAAAATTGCCAAACATTTTCCTTTCGCCTTTCCTCCCTTCACTTTAAAACCTTTACAGTGCAGGACAGCTAATCAAACCAAAACTTTTAGCTTCGCCTATTAACCAATTATTTCATGACCGTCGGACTTTTTATTCCCTGCTATGTCAACCAGTTTTATCCCGGCGCGGCCATTGCAACGCTGCAATTGCTGGAAAAACTGGGCGTTGATGTCGCTTTTCCACCCAACCAAACCTGCTGCGGCCAGCCAATGGCCAATTCTGGTTTTGAGCATTTAACGCAGGGCTGCAACGATCTGATAATCAAGGATTTTGCAACTTTTGACTACATCGTTTGTCCTTCCGGAAGTTGCGTGTTGCATATCAAAGAGCATATCAAATCCGAAAAAGAACCGGTAAAAGCAGCATCCATCAGCCATAAAGTTTACGAGCTGGTAGAGTTTTTAACTGATGTGTTGAAAGTTGAAAATCTGAACGCGCATTTTCCTTATAAAGTTGGCGTACACCAGAGTTGCCACGGTCAGCGCGGTTTAAAACTTTCGCAGATGACGGAACTGGTAGAACCGGATTTTTCTAAACCGCTGCAATTGTTAAACATGGTGAAGGAACTGGAAATCATCCCGCTCAACCGGAAAGATGAATGCTGCGGTTTTGGCGGAACGTTTTGTGTGGTGGAAGAAGCCGTTTCGGTAAAAATGGGAAAAGACCGTGTGGCCGATCATCTCAGTCATGGTGCCGAATACATTACCGGCGCCGATATGAGCTGTTTGATGCACATGGAAGGCATTTTGCGCCGGCAAGGCAGCAAAACCAAGGTGGTACACATTGCAGAAATTTTAAACGCCGAACGCGTATGATGAGCGAAGACCAGGACCACGCCGTATTGGCAGAGGTTTTTAATAAAGATGAAGAACGCGTAAACTGGCACGATGAAACACTTTGGTGGGTTCGGCAGAAACGTGATAAAGCCGCGCATCAAATTCCGGAATGGGAATTGCTGCGCGAAACGGCTTCTCAAATCAAAAACAACGTTTTAAGCAACCTGGATAATTATTTAATTCAATTTGAAGCACAGGCTCAGGCAAACGACGTAACGGTACACTGGGCGGCTGATGCAGAAGAACATAACCAGATTGTGCATTCGCTTTTAACCAAACACGGCATTAACCGGATGGTAAAAAGCAAATCCATGCTCACGGAAGAATGCCATTTAAACGATTTTTTGAGTGAACATGGCATCGAAGTTATTGATTCCGATTTGGGAGAACGTATTGTCCAACTGGCTGATGAATCGCCAAGCCATATCGTTTTACCCTGCATCCACAAAAAGAAAGAAGAAATCGGCGAACTCTTTCACAAACATTTAGGAACTCCGAAAGGAAATTCTGATCCACAATTTTTAACGGAAACGGCAAGGCAGCATTTGCGGGAAACATTTTTGACCAGAAAAGCTGCTTTAACTGGCGTAAACTTTGCCATTGCAGAAACCGGCGAATTTGTAGTTTGTACGAATGAAGGCAACGCGGATATGGGCGCACATCTCGCTGATATTCACATTGCGAGCATGGGCATTGAAAAAATTATTCCGCAAAGAAAGCATTTGAGTGTTTTTTTGCGTTTGCTTACGCGAAGTGCAACTGGCCAGCCAATCACTACTTATTCCAGTCATTTTAAAAAACCGCGTGCCGCACAGGAAATGCATATTATTTTGGTAGATAACCAGCGTACAGTGCAATTGGGCCGCAAAGATTTTCGTAATTCTTTAAAGTGCATCCGTTGTGCAGCCTGCATGAATACTTGTCCGGTTTATCGCCGCAGCGGCGGCCACAGTTATCATACAGCAATTGCCGGCCCGATTGGTTCTATCCTCGCCCCAAACCTGGATATGCGCAAATTTGCCGATTTACCGTTTGCTTCTACGCTTTGCGGTTCGTGTTCCAATGTTTGTCCGGTAAAAATTAATATCCACGAACAATTGTATAAATGGCGACAGGTTTTGGTGCAAGAAGGCTACGTTGGCACAACCAAAAAGCTGGGCATGCAAGCCATGACGCTAACTTTATCTTCGCCGGGGTTTTTTAAAACGGCTGGAAAAGTTGGTCGTTTGGTGATGAAATATGCACCGTTTGCCGTCAGCAATCCTTTAAATCCGTGGTATAAACAGCGTGAAATGCCTGCGCCACCGAAAGAATCTTTTGGCGAGTGGTACGCAAAAAACAGGAACAATGGAAAGTAGTCGCGAACGTATTTTATCTGCCATAAAAACAGCAAAGCCAGATTTGTTGCCGCTACCGGAAATCCCGGTTTTTAAACCCGAAACCGACGATGCTTCTTTTATCTTGCAAAAATTTCATGCTACGGCAACAACCATCGGCAGCAATGTGTTTATGCTGAAGGATTTGCAGGAAGTAAAAAAGCTTATTCAGGAACAGTTTCGGGAAGGACGGATTGTAACCACGATGCCGGAATTTTCGGATATTGCAGAAACTGATCTCAACTTAAATCCTGATCCGCATTCCTTAGAAAACATTGAACTGCTAATCATGCGCGCACATTTTGGCGTAGCCGAAAACAGTGCCGTTTGGGTTACAGAAGATTTGATGCAGCAACGCGCCGCACCGTTTATTTGTCAGCATTTGGCCGTAATTATCAATGCAAAAGATATTGTGCCAACCATGCATGAAGCTTACCAACGCATTGGTGCAGCAGATTATGGTTTTGCTGCTTTTATTGCAGGCCCATCAAAAACCGCTGACATTGAGCAATCGCTGGTTTTAGGCGCGCACGGACCGAGAAGCATGACGTTGTTTGTTTTAAGCTGAAAGCTGTCAGCTATTAGTTTATAAACTTACTTAAACTGATGGCTAAAAGCTGATTGCTGTCAGCTTTTCACTATTTTTCTTTTTTCTAAAACTCCCTGTACATCTTGCTGTTATGCTTGTTGAAAATCGTTATTAAAAAACCATTATTATGATTACAGACGACATTAAAAAAGCAACAGATACAGTAAAAGAAACCTTAACGCCGATTAGCGAGGAATTTAAAAAAGTAACGGACACGTTAAAAGAGACGTTGTTACCAGAAAATCCAAACGCTAATGTTGGTAAAACAGACCGGATTATTTCTGTTGGAACCGGTGCTTACATCTTTTTTAAAGGTGTAACCAATTTATTTTCTTCTCCGATTTTGGCTTTAACAGAAGTTAGTATCGGTGCTGGTTTGTTACATCGTGGCATAACCGGAAATTGCGCCATTAAAAAAGTAATTGATGATTTGGATGAAACAGATGAAACTGCTGTAGCACACGCTTATCCTTATCCTGCTTCTTCTGTTTCTCAGTTGTAACAATAAATTTTTGAATTCAAAAAAGGATATTTTCTTCGGAAAATATCCTTTTTTTGTTTCAGGTTTCTTGTAAAATCAGGTTAAAGAATTTGATTAAATTCCAACCTTTCTCCATCTGGCCCGGTAATGTTGAAATATTTACAGCCGTTTTTCCAGAATTGTAAAAATTGAGGTTCGGTTTCCAGTGGTTGCATTCCTGCTGTTTTTATCCAGGTAAAAGCAGCATCAATATCAGGCACATCAAAAGCTACATGGTCAATATGTCCGTCTTTTCGTGATTGAATTTCGCCTAAAAATTTTTCCGGTAATTGGTATAATTCGATGACGATGCTTCCACTTTTCATCATCACACAAGTTCCCGTTTCGTTTTCTTGTTTAAAAGGTGCTTCCATTACCTTTTCAAAACCCAGAACCTGATAAAATTCCTGTGATTTTAAAAGATTTGTAACCGGAATACCAATATGTTGAATATGATTGAGAATGAGCCGATTTGCTGTCATCAATATTTTATTTAAAATAAAAAAGAAGCAATAAGTTATTAGCCAATGCTTCTTTTATCGATGTAAATTTTGAAAGAGAACTACTTTACAAAGCGCCTTCTGCAAAAGTATTTCCCTGCTTGATGTCGCCGGTTTCGTAGCCTTTTTTAAACCAGTACATACGCTGCGCCGAAGTTCCGTGTGTGAAAGAATCCGGGGAAACATGGCCGGTTGATTCCTGCTGCAAACGATCATCACCAATGGCATTGGCTGCGGTTAAAGCAGATTCGATATCGCCAGGCTCAATTACGCTTTGGTTATCAGTGTTTTTCAACTGTGCTTCATAATGCGCCCAAACGCCGGCATAAAAATCAGCTTGCAACTCCAATTTAACAGACATTTTATTATAATCTGTTTCGCTCATTTGCTGGCGCATTTCATCCATTTTTGCAGAAACACCCAGCAAATTCTGAACGTGATGGCCAACTTCGTGCGCAATTACATAAGCTTTCGCAAAATCTCCGCCAGCATGAAAACGGTTGCTCAACTCATCAAAAAAGCCAAAATCAAGGTAAACTTTACGATCAGCCGGACAATAAAACGGACCCGTTGCCGAGCTGGCCATGCCGCAGCCGGAAGCATCCACTTCGATTTGAAAATGGACCAACTTCGGTTTTTCAAAGGTTTTGCCCATACCAGCAAAAATTTTAATCCAGGTATTATCAACATCATTTAAAATCACCCTTGAAAAATGCAGGTTTGTACTATCGCTTTGGCTCAATTGCGATGGTGTAGATTGCTGCGTAGTTTGCTGCTGTTGCTGATTACCACCAACCTGGTTTAAAAGCTGCGTTGGATTGTAACCTGTAAACAAGTAAATTACAAAGCCAACAATGCCAATAATGCCGCCGCCGATGCCCAAACCCTGACCGCCACCACCGCCACCAGATCCGCCATCTTCAACATCATTACTTTCTTCTCGTCCTGACCAACGCATAATTTTATTTTTT
>JBPBQN010000029.1:0-10430 GCA_050954865.1 Janthinobacterium lividum
AACATCGGTTGGATCTTCCGGCAGTTTATCTACAAAATGTACAATCAGTCCGTTTTCTTTTTTGGTATCCGTAACCGGAATAATTTCTCCATCCGGGAAGATCAAATCGCCGGTATCGCCAACCTGTCCGCCGCTTTCTGCATAAAAAGGTGTTTTATCCAGCACCAGTTGGAATTGTTCTTTTCCTTTGGCTTTTACTTTCCGGTATTTGATGATGTGCGCAATAGTTTCCGTTTCGGTATAACCGGTAAATGCTACGGTATCATCTTCTTTTAAAATACTCCAATCGCCGGTATCTATGGCTGTTGCTGCTCGGGAACGGTTTTTTTGTTCTTGAAGGAGCTTTTCGAAGCGTTCCATATCAACTGATAATCCTCTTTCACGAGCCATCAATTCTGTTAAATCAATTGGAAATCCATTACTATCGAATTGTTGAAAAGCAAAATTGCCAGAAATTACTTTCGATGGAATAGTGGTTTTAATTTCCATAATAGCATTCATTTCATCATATATTTCTGAAAAAGATTTGTTGCTACTATTTTTGATAGAATGCTTATTTTTAATCCTTACTCTCTCTTCCTCATCTACAATAAATATTATGTAGTCTTCAAAAGCTTTAATTCCTCTTTCCAAAGTCCTTAGAAAGCTCACTTCTTCCTCAAACACAACTTTCTGCACAAAATCTTTCTGCCCATACAAATTTGGAAACACATCTTTAAATTGTTCTGCTAAAAGAAGCACCAACTGATTTAAAAAAGGTTCTTTGAAGTTGAGATATTGATAGGCGTAACGTACAGCTCTTCTTAAAATCCTTCGGATAACGTAACCAGCTTTATTATTAGATGGCAATTGTCCATCAGCAATAGCAAAAGCAATTGCACGAATATGATCTGCCATAACACGCATTGCTACAGCTTCGTTCCAGCCTTCTTCGTTTGGAACAGCATTTCCCATATAAGTTTTACCGCTTTTTACCGCAATAAACTGAATCAGCGGCTGGAAAATATCGGTATCGTAATTAGAACTTTTACCTTGTAAAACACGCACCAAACGCTCGAAACCCATTCCGGTATCCACATGTTTGTTGGGCAACGGTTGCAATTTTGTATATAAATATAGATTTGATGATTTCCATGCTTTAATATCAAATTTTTCTTTTTCTGCATCTTTTAAAACCTGAGCGTCACTTGTATATTCAGTAAATCCACCATTAAGTCCACCCCAAACTCTTTGAAACTGCATAAAAACGTTGTTCCAAATTTCAATAACCTGCGGATCATCGGCATTTACCAGTTCTGCTCCGCTCCTTGCGCTACGTTCTTCCTCGCTCCGGTTATCAAAATGAATTTCGGAACATGGACCGCAAGGGCCAGTTTCGCCCATTTCCCAAAAATTATCTTTTTTATTTCCGGGGAGAATGTGGCTTTCGGGCAAAAACTGTTTCCACAAATCGTAGGCTTCCTGGTCTTTTTCCAGACCTTCTTTTTCGTCGCCTTCAAAATACGTTACATACAGACGGTCTTTATCTATTTTATAAACTTCGGTCAGTAGTTCCCAACTCCAGTTAATCGCTTCTTTCTTAAAATAATCGCCAAAACTCCAGTTGCCCAGCATCTCAAACATGGTGTGGTGATAGGTATCGATGCCCACTTCCTCCAGATCATCATGTTTTCCTGCTACACGCAAACAACGCTGTGTATCAGTTACACGAGAAAATTTGGCTGCTTCTTCACCTAAAAAAATACCTTTAAACTGGTTCATTCCAGCATTGGTAAACATCAGTTGGGGATCATTTTTGATCACAATTGGTGCTGACGGAACGATTTGATGTTGTTTGGAAGCAAAAAAATCTAAAAATTGCTGGCGTATTTGGGAAGCGGTTAACATTTGGAATGCTGTTTTTATCGTATAAAATTTGTGGGGCAAAGATAGGGTTTTGAGGAAATTTTGAAGAAGGCGGAGATTCTCCTTTTGACTTGTAAATTAAATACTTCTTTTATCAGTATTATTATTCAATCGGGCTTGCAGCCCTTCTCTTCGTTCTTTTTGCTTGATCAAAAAGAATCAAAACAAACCCGATCCCTCCGGGCGTTTTGTCGGGCCATCCCGCGCCTGCGTGGTTATCTTTATGGCGGCTCTGTAAAATTTAATTAAGACTCTTTTGCGCTTTGTTATAAACATGAAGATCTGCGTTTTGTAATTCCGACCTTAGGAGGAATCTTGTTTAAAGCGAAAAGAACCTGAATTGATTTAATAGGATCTCTCCCTCCGGTCGAGATAACAAAATGCTGAACTTTTATAGCATTTGCAAAGATCATTACCATTAAGGTAAACACTTGCAAGGTAACCGCCGAGGCGCGAAGGGTTAAGCAAAAAGAACGTAAAGCCAGCAACCGCAGGTTGCTTATTAAATACACTTTAGCTCAATTTTTACCCGATAAAAACAGCATCACTATTAACTTAACACGAAACCATTAACTTTACCGCATGCCTTACAAAGAAAGAGACATCAATAAAATGTATTATACGATGGGCGAAGTTTCGGCCATGTTTGATGTAAACCAGTCGATGATCCGGTTTTATGAGAAGGAATTTGACATCCTTCAACCCAAAAAAAATAAAAAAGGAAACCGGTTGTTTACGCCGGAAGATGTGGACAACCTGAAAATTATTTTCAACCTGATTAATGAACGCGGCTTTACGTTGCAGGGCGCACGCGATTATTTAAGTCAGAACGGCAGCGAAGCGAAGGAAAGTCAGCAGGTAATTACCGCGCTGGAAAACCTGAAAAAATTTTTGATCGAAGTAGGAGAACAGTTATAATGGAGCCAGCATTTAAAAAGGTACTGGTAATTTACAATGCACGTTCCGGCAGTCAGGCCGATGAGCAGTTTCAGCAACTTTTGGAACAGAAAAGCAAACAGTATCACTTTGATTTTCAAATTTTTGAATTGAATAAACCGGATTGCGAGGGTTTGATCCGAAAAGAAATCAAAGCTTACCAACCAAATTTACTGCTGGCTGCAGGCGGCGACGGCACGTTAAACATTGTGGCCAAAATAGCACCAGATTTTGATTTGCCGATTTTGATTTTACCATACGGATCAGCCAACGGTATGGCGCGCGAACTGGCTATTCCGCACGATGTTGTGGCAGCTTATAATGTGCTTGCAAATTATAAAATCAAAGCGGTTGATCTGCTTAAAATAAACGATTTCACTTGTGTTCATTTGGCAGATGTAGGTTTGAATGCGCGCATTGTAAAGCGTTTTGAACAGGATCCTAAACGCGGACTGATTACTTATGCCAAACATTTATGGAACGAGATTTTCCTGATCCGGAGCAAAAAATTTGAAATCGAATACGATGGAAAAATGATCCGCCGGAAAGCCGTTTCCATCACTTTTGCCAATGCTTCCAAATACGGAACCGGCGCGGTGATTAATCCAACCGGAAAAATTGACGACGGCAAATTTGAATTGTGCATTGTGCGGCCTTTTCCGCGGTTAAAATTATTTTCGCTGGCTTGGAAAATGTTTCGCGGCACATTGCAAACCAGCGAATATTTTGAAGTAATTACCTGCAAAACAGCACACATCAAACATAAAAAAGGTGTGATTTTGCAGGTTGACGGCGAAGTGATCGGTAAAGTAAAACACATTGACATCAGCATAAAACCTAATGTATTAAAGCTTCTTTTACCTGCAATTTCTTAGTCTAACGCTGCTTGATAAACCAGTTTTCCATTTTCATTTTCCTCATCAACAATCCAGGTTTCGACGATTATTTTTTGGGTTGAAGAAAACTTCAGTTTAAAAAACCCTTTGGCCGCCAGCGCAAATTTGCCATACGTGCCTTTGCGCACGTAAGTAGATTTGGAAGCCGCGCCGCTCACAATGTAATTCACTTTATTTTTATAGATGTGTTGCAGGTTATGCTCATGTCCGGCAGCATAAACCAGGTTTGGATGATTACCGAACAGTAATTTCAACCGTTTTTTCAGTTCCCGGAAACGCTGGTGCGATAAATCTTCCGGCGCGCCAACATATTTGCGATACAACGGCAGCAGTGAACCCAGCAACGGCATCGGCACAAAAGCTTTTTCTTTATAAATGGTAAGCGGAAAAAGGTGATGTTTCAGCTTGAATTTCCCGCCGTGCAGCGAATAACTGTAAATGGGATAATGCCCGATCACCAGCACTTTTTTGTTTTTATTCCGTTCGAGAATCTCTTCCAGCAACACGAAAAACTCTTCTTCAGAGCTGGCCGCACAGCCATCTTTTGCGCCGATTGGCCGGAAACCGCGCTGTATCCACCACTGCGTATTAATGGCCACAATGGTTAAATCATTGTTAATCGACACTTCTTTCGGTCCGGGACAACCGTTGGAAGGCAGGTAAACATTTGCGCCGCCAAACAACTTTTCCAAGTATTTTTCCTGCCGGATCACGTAATCAAAACCATCATCTTTGCCCTTGTTCCAATCATGGTTTCCGGAGATGAAAATCACCTTTCCGGTGTAATTCTGCACCGCTTCGTGATGTTTTTTGAGTACCAGTTCGGCATCTTCCCGCAGCCTGTCGCCTTTTTCGGGCAAACCATACGGATAAACGTTATCGCCCAAAAATATAACTGCCGAGGGATTTGGCGTTTCCAGATGCCTGGTTAGCAAACTCAAAACTGGATCTGGTTTGTAGCGCGCAATATTGCCGGAATCACCAACCAAAATTACTTCAAAAACGGATTCTTCCATCGTATACTGTTTTTATCGGTATAAAATCAAGCAAAATTTTTTATACTTATTTTTAACTATTAATTAATTTTAATATTATTGGGTTAATTTTATTTTAGCAAATGCGTAATATTTAATCTATGCAGATCAAAATTTTTCTGCTGATCTTGTTTTTACTGTGCTCAAAAATTGTTTTTTCGCAAAATTCCCAGGAACGCGAAATTGAGATCATTATTGAAGCCGCTGCCGAAAATCTACCGGATGATTACGATTATTCTGATCTGATCAATCAATTGCAAAATTACCGACAGCATCCGCTCAACCTCAACAAAGCTACAACAGCGCAACTGCAAGACTTGTTGTTTCTTTCGTATCTGCAAATTGCCGCTTTGCAGCAGCACATTCGTAACAACGGAAAACTGCTGGATTTGCTTGAACTGCAAAGTATTGACCTTTTTGATCTGCAAACCATCCAAAAATTATTGCCTTTTGTAACGATTGATCAAACTGTTGATTTTAATAAACTGAGCCTGATAAACTTATTTCGCTACGGCAAACATGACTTTATTTTTCGGTTTGGAGAAGTTTTGCAGCATCAAAAAGGCTTTATCATTCCAAAAGATTCCAAACTTTCGCATTATACCGGCAATCCGCAAAAACTACTGGGCCGCTATCATTTTGATTTTCAGAACCGCATTCAGCTGGCTTTTAACATGGAAAAAGATGCCGGCGAACCATTTTTTGCCGGTAAAAACAGTACGGGTTTTGATTTTTATACGGCAAGCTTGGCCTTTAAAAATTTCGGATTAGTTAATAAACTGGTTATCGGCGATTATTCCTTACAATTTGGTCAGGGTTTGGGCTTGTACACCGGTTTCAGTTTCGGCAAAAATGCTGATGCCACGCTGATACCAAAAGTAAGTCGTGGGTTAACGCCATATTCTTCCACCAATGAAATCAGTTATTTCAGAGGCGTTGCAGCAACTTTTCAATATAAATTGGTATCCTTTACGCCATTTATTTCTGATCAGCCGGTTGATGCTACCGTTCAAACCAAGGCAAACCCGGAATATATTTCATCGCTCGGCACAACCGGTTATCATCGTACGGCGACAGAACTGGCCAACAAAAATTCTGCAGAACAACTTACTTACGGCCTTGATCTGAACTATGCCAAACGAAGTTTAAAAACCGGAATTACAGCTTACAGCACGCAGTTTCAATTTCCGGTACAGCGTAAAAATAACGCTTACAACCAGTATATTTTTGCCGGAAAAGAACTGGATAATTTTTCTTTTTATTACGATTACAGCTTCCATAACTTTTATTTATTCGGAGAAACAGCTAAAAGTTTAGGCGGCGGCGCAGCTACAGTAAACGGTTTACTTAGTTCGATTTCTTCCAATATTTCGCTGGTTTTGATGTATCGGGATTATGGTCGGGATTATCGTTCATTATATAATCAGGCCGTTTCCGAAAATACGGATGCCGTAAACGAAAAAGGGATTTACAGCGGCATCAACCTGAAGTTTTTTAAACAGTGGACGTTTTCTGCTTATGCTGATTTTTTTAAATTTCCCTGGCTCAAATATCAGGTGAGCCAGCCAAACAGCAGCGGTCACGAATTTTTAGGCAGATTAACTTACCAGCCAACTTCCCGATTTGTGGCTTACCTCAATTATCGCCAGAAACTGAAGCAGCAAAACAACGATAACGCCAAAATTAAAGCTTTAGATCAAGTTGATTATCAGGATTTCCGATTTGATATCTCCTATCCTTTCACACAAAATATTACATTTAGAAACCGTGCAGAAATTGTAAAATATCAAAAAGGCCAGCCGGCTGCAGAATACGGTTCGATGGTTTACCAGGATGTAATTTTCAAGCCAAAAATGAGTAAAATCTCGGCCAATGCACGCCTGGCCTGGTTTCATACCGCGAGTTACGATTCGCGCGTATATTCCTTTGAAAACGATGTGCTGTACAGTTACACTATTTTGCCGTTGCAGCACACTGGTTTCCGAACGTATTTAAATGCGCAATATTCATTGGCCAAAGGTTTGGATGCGTGGTTTCGGTATAGTGCTTATGTATATCATGGCGAAAAAACGGTTGGTTCTGATTTGGATTTGATCGAAGGCAATAAAAAATCCGAAGTCAGGTTGCAGGTTCGCTATCGTTTTTAAGGATGAAAAACAGTTATTTTCTCCCCGAAAACCCATTTTTAATTTTACTGATGCCTCTTTTAGCAGGTATTTTTTTAGGTGTGATTCTTCCGTTCGGGCAGATGGTTTTGATACTAAAAATCATCGTTTATATTACCGCTTCATTTTTTTTAATCTTAAATTTTGGCTACGCGAAATGGAAAATCTACCATAAACCCTGGCTCGGAAGCCTAATCATTCACCTGTTTTTACTGTTTTGCGGGATTTTATTTGCTGAACAAAACAAGGAAATCAACCAGAGAAATCACTTTTCCAAACAAAAAGCAGATGCGTTACTCCTAACAATTAACCAGGAACCAAAGCAAACCGGCAACCTGATTCGTTTTAGTACTTCGGTTACGCATACTGTTTTTAGCGGTAAAATCTCGGCGGCTTCCGGTAGTTTGCTGGTTGCTTTAAAACTGGATTCCAGCCAAAAAAATACATTAAAATATGGTGATCAACTGCTGATCCGCGATCAATACAAACCGGTTGATGCGCCATTTAATCCGGCAGAATTTAATTACAAAATGTGGCTTCAACACCAAAATATCTATTTCCAAACTTATCTCACCCCAAATCAATACCAACTGATTGCAACCGATAAAGGCAACCCGATTATAGCTCAATCGCTGCAAATCCGGCAAAAAATGGTTCAGCAATTTCAGCTGTACCTGCATGATCCTGATGCAATTGCCGTTGCTTCTACCTTAATTCTGGGTTATCGTGCTGATTTAAGTCAGGATGTTTTACAGGCTTATTCAAAAACCGGCACCATGCACGTTTTGTCGGTTTCCGGAATGCATGTGGCTTTGGTTTACATCATTATCGAGCTGCTACTCCGGTTTTTAAACCGTAAAAGAAGCACCATTTTGCTCAAAGCCTTTACCTCAATTTTGCTGATCTGGCTGTACGCGCTTTTGTCTGGTTTTTCGCCTGCCGTTTGCCGCGCCGCCGTGATGATTACGTTTGTAATTTGCGGAAAAACCTACAACCGTCACATCAGTATGCTTAATATTTTGCTGGTTTCAGCTTTTATGTTGCTGTTATATAATCCTGATTTTGTGGTAGATGTAGGTTTTCAATTGTCCTATCTGGCCGTTTTCGGGTTGATTTTATTACAGCCGATTATTGAAAACCTATTGGATTTTAAACAGAAATATCTGCGGAAATTATGGTCGCTTTTATCGGTTTCACTGGCGGCGCAAGTGATTACGTTTCCGATCAGTGTATTCTATTTTCACCAGTTTCCGGTTTATTTTTTGATGAGTAACTTGTTTATCGTGCTGCCGTCCATGCTGATTATGTATGTTGGTATCGCTTTTCTAACATTCTCAAACGTAAGTTTCCTGGCCAAACCGTTGGCTTTTGTGCTCGAAAAAACAATTATCAGCATGAATTACGGCTTGGTTTGGATTGAAAATATTCCGTTTGGCAGCTGGAACAAACTGTGGATCAGCACGGCAGAATATTTGTTGCTTTATGCTGTAATTTGTTGTGTTTTCGGTTGGATGGTTCAGCGTAAAACTTTGCTGCTCAGGTTAAATGCTGTTTTTATCATACTTTTTTTGATGAGCTTTTCTTACAAACGTTTTCGTTCCGGCAATCAGCAGGAAATCGTTTTTTTTAATCTGCGGAAAAACTTCGGCCTGATCTGCAAAAACGGAAACGAAGCTTTTGTACTTACAGATTTATTAACTTCCGACAAAAGTTTCCAGTATTACGTGCAGCCGTTTCTGGATAGTTGTCAGGCTGAAAATATTCATCTCATCAAGCCAAAACAGGATTTTGCGAATACTGTTTTTATCAGGCAAAAATCATTGCTTCAGTTTAAAAACAAACTTATTTTTATAGCCGATCAGCAATTTGAACAGCAGCATTTTCCTCAGAAAATTAAAGTTGATCTGGTTTTGATTACCGGAAATCCAAAACTCAGCCTAAAACAAATTACCCAAAATCTTATTTTTGATTTGCTGGTAATTGATGCAACCAACTCGGATTACCGTACCAAAAAACTAACGGAAGAAGCAGACGCAGATGGCCGGAAAATAGTTGTTTTAAAACGTAACTATTGCCTGCGCATCAACTCCAACTAACGTAATTAATGTTTTGATTTCCGAATTAACCTTGCATCTTTACATATCAAATTTCACTATAAAATAAAACCATGAATAATTTTAAAAAAGCTGCTTTGAGTTTGGCATTTCTAACAGCAGGATTTGCAGCTCAGGCACAAAAAAGCATTACAGAAGGCGTGATCGTGTATAGCGTAACAACTAACGGCCAGCAAAACGAAGCGAAAAACTATTTTAAAGGTGATTCTTCTGCTTACCAACTGCAGCAAGGCCCTGCTGATATCAAAATTATTTCTGACGATAAAGCAGAATATCGGGCAATTTTGGTTGATGTTCCGGTAGCATCAATTAAGAAAGCCGCTATTTTAACACCGGCCGATATGGAGCAAATGAAAAGTATGGAACCTACTTTTACTTCAACTCCAACAACTGAAACGCAAACTATTGCAGGTTTTAAATGTAAAAAAGTGACTGCAAAAGATTCAAAAAGTGGTAAAACGTATGATGTTTGGGTTACAAACGATGTTACAACGCCAACAAACAGCCTGACCAAATATTATTCAAATTTTGGTGGAATGCCTGTTAAATTTTCAATTTCGCAAATGGGACAACAGGTTGATGTTTTGTTAAAATCGATCACTGCTGAAAAAGTAAAACCGGGAACATTTGCCGTTCCTACTGATTTTGAAAAAATTACCATGCAGGAATTGATGTCTATGCGCGGCGGAAATTAATTTTAAATTTAGCTTATAAAAAAAGCCTGACTGCAAATGGCAGTCAGGCTTTTTTTATTGGTTGAAAATAAATGATTACAAAATCAGGATTAAAAGCAAAATGATGATGATAATTGCACCAACAGAAAGGTAAATTCCACCACCGCCTGATCTGCGCGCCTGTGCTTTCATGGCTTTCAGTTCGGTTTTCAGTTCCTGCCTTTGCTCTTTGCTTAATTGCGATTTGTCCATCGCTTTAATTTCTTCTACACGCGTTTTGATGGCTTGCAATGTTGCTTCTTTCTGCGCATCGGTCATGGTAATTTCCTTTGCAATCGGCTCAGAAACCACGTTAGCAGCTTTTAAATTACTTGCAGAAAAAGTAAGCATTAAAGCAGTTGATAGTAAATAAATTTTCTTTTTCATAAATAATTTTTTCTGTAAAGGGTGAAGTGAATGAATAAAAACAGGCAAATATTTGTTTTTTACTGCTGATAAAAAATAAAGTTACAATTCTGGCAAAAAATTGAAATGCTGGTTTTGTAAAATTTCTTATTCAGCAAAATACAAAACTTAAAGTATAGCTTCTTGTTTCCAACCTAAACCAAAAATATTATGGAAAATCAGGAAACAAAATCAACAGCCGATAAGAGCTATTTTGAAGTTGCACCGGGCGTTTGGGGCATGAAAATTATATTTGTAAATA
>JBPBQN010000030.1:0-10243 GCA_050954865.1 Janthinobacterium lividum
GTATTCCAATACCGGTAATCATTTGTTTTTTCAGCAAAAGCTACATTTTCTACATAGTTAGAATTTGGCCGAACACGGAAGAAAGGCCGTCCATTAGCTAAATCACGAGTCATCACACCATTACCACTCGGATAATTTGCACCTACTGTTGGGTAGTTAGGCCGATAAAACCAAGCCCAGCCGTTAATTGGACCGCTGGTAGGTGAAGCTGTATAATTACCATATTTGGGATCAGTATTATGCTCAATAGCAAATAAGTCTTCTTTGTTAGTAGCATCATTAGCCTCATTATAAGCATCTGCATAACTGGCATATAATCCAACACCATAAGTTCCCTGATTGGCAATCAAAGCTTGAGCAGTTGTTAACGCCATTTGATAGTCTGTTGAAGATTTATTTAACCAGCCGCGAGTTAAATAAACTTTAGACAGCAAAAACAAGGCTGATGCTTTGGTTGCCGCATGACCACCAAATGGTGAGGCAGCACCTGTCGCTGCAATAGTTTCACCTGGTTTACTTTGCAGCTCAGTCGATGCCTCGGTTAAATCTTTAATAATTTGTGCATAAATATCAGCCACAGGTGCTCGTGAATCAGACAGGGTAGGCGTAGTAATAAAAGCAGTATGCAGAGGCACAGCACCAAAGGTTTCTACTAAATGAAAGTAGTAAAAGGCCCTTAAAAACTTGGCCTGGGCTAAATAAGCTGTACGGGTAGGAACATCAGTAAAGGCAGTAGGTCCATACTGTAATACTCCATTTAGAGTATTTATATCTTGATAAGCAATACCAAATATACCATACAATCCATTGTAAACAGCATCAATATTGTTTACATAGTTTGAGTAGGTACCAAAACTGGTACCACCAGCACTGGAGCCTCCCCCTACTAAAGTTTCATCTACACCAGAATTAGTGTAGTATAAAAAACCTTCGGTACCCCAAAGGTTACGCAAGTCAGAATATACACCTGTAATACCTCCCAGCACACCGCCTGACGTTGTAAAAAACTGTGGCGTAATATTAGCTTTCGGATCTTGTTCCAAAAGCTTTTTACAGCTGGATATACTTAATGTACTTAGGGAGGTAAGTAAAATCGCTATTTTTTTATATGATTTCATATCTTTTATTTTATACTATTAAAATCTTGCATTTACACCGATAGAATAAGTGCGTGCAGGAGGGTTAGCTAAGCCGACGGTGATGGCTCGGCCTAAAGCATTAGCTGAAAAACCAGAAACCCCTGCAATCTGATTACCGTAACCGTTACCTTCAGGGTCGATACCTAAGCCACTTTTAACCAGCGGAGAGTAAATGATAAACGGATTGTTACAGGTTGCATAAATTCGTAATGAACTAAAAGCTCCTTTAATATATTTTGTAGGAATGGTATAGCCTAAGTTGATGCTTCGCATTTTAATGAATGAACCATCACGGTATTGCAAAGTTGAACCATTAGTAATACCGCTTTGGCTGGCATCAGGTTGCGGATAATCGTTAGTTGGGTTAGTAGGTGTCCAGTAATTCACATTAATCTGATTAACACGGCCTTGGTTAAAGAATGGATAGCCGGATCCGCCAGAGTCACCAGTTATACCGGTAACTGCTACTTTTTGCCCCATACGGGCAAAAGCCACGAATGACAGATCAACACCTTTATAGCTAAACGTATTGGTTAAACCTGAAGTATATTGAGGTTGATAACTACCTAAAATTTGACGGTCGTTAGCATCAATTTTACCATCATTATTTACATCCTGAATTTTGATCTGGCCAGGTCTTGACCCGTACGAAGCAGCCAGAGCCGCTTCACTTTGCTGCCAGATACCAATCTTTTTGTAATCATAAATTACATTAAATGGCTGGCCTACAAACCAACCATTGCTGATATCCTGTTGTAAGTTATCATGCAAAGCTGTAATAGCATTGCGGTTAAACGCAATGTTAAAGTTAGTTGTCCAATTAAAGCCCCCATTCCTGCCTCTGATGTTAATACTGGTCAATGCAATTTCCAAACCTTCGCCTTTTGAGCTACCGGCGTTAACGGTAGTTACACCTGCACCATTACTTGCTGGCAATGCTTCTGACTGTAATACATCATGGGTTTTTTGACTGTACACATCAACAGTACCAGTTATACGGTTGTTTAATACACCAAAATCAAGTCCAATGTCAATATTATTAGTATGCTCAAACTTTAAGTTAGGATTAGGCAAGTTAGTTACTAAATACCCCGATTGTCCATTACTACCAAAATTGTAAGCATTTGTACTTAAAGTACCTAATATCGTGTAAGGTTGTACATTTTGATCGGCAGTTACACCATAGCCTGCTCTCAATTTTAAGTTATTAACAAAGGTTAATTTCTTCATAAAATCTTCATGATCAATATTCCAGCCCAAGGCAAATGCCGGATAAGTTAGATACTGATGGCCTGGAGCCAATACAGACGAACCATCTTTGCGTAACGTTGCTGTTAATAAATATTTATCATTAAAGGTGTAATTTACACGGCCCATGTACGATATTAAACCTCTATCAGTGTAATTCGGAGGATTTGTAGTATTATTAATGCTAATCGTATTGGCTAAAAACAAATTATAACTTTGTATATAATCAGCAGGTAAGCCAGCACCATTTATATACAATCCTTGACTATGATCTTTTTCTGTGCTAAATAAGCCGGTAAAAGTGATATGATGCTTTTGATTAAAAGTTTTATCATAAGTGATCAAGTGTTCCAGCAACCAAGTATAATTTTCAGTATTGGACACTGTTTCACTAGTAGCAGCATTTGAAGTATTGGTATTTTGAATAGTTCCTACGGGAGAATAGCTGTTACCCTGATTTTGTCCATAAGCCAAGCTGGCATTTAAGTGGTACTTAAATCCGGGAAAAATATTAGCTTCAGCATATAGTAAATTATTTGAATATATCCTTCTGTTAGTAGCCTGTATATATGGATTTTGTAGTGTTAATGGGTTTACTTTTGTTGCATCTGTAGAACCAACCATCGGTAATAAGTTCACACTGCCATCAGCATTATAAGCAGAGGTAAGCGGACTAAGAGATGCAGCGTTATACAACAAACCGCTTACACCATTGGTATGTGATAAAGTTTGGAAAGAAGATAAACCTACTTTAAATATTTTGTTTATCGTATGGTCTATGTTAGCGCGTAAAGAGCCACGATCAAAATCTTGAGTATATTGAATACCTTTTTCATAATGGTAACCACCACTAATAGAGAACTGTGTTTTTGCATCCCCTCCGGAGATGTTTAGCTGATTATCTGTAACAAATCCTGTTCTGAACAGAAATTTTTGCCAGTCGGTATTTGTACCGTTTGCCAAGCCAGCAATTTCAGCAGTTGTAAGTGGATAAGCAGTTGTTTGAGCCGGGTTTCCTACAATAGACTGTTCTTTTAACGCTGCATATTGGGTGCCGTTCATAAACGGATACTCACTTGTAATTTTACTGGTACCATAATTAGCACTGTAACTTACTTGTGTACGGCCCGCTTTACCTCTTTTTGTTGTAATAATAATTACACCACCAGATGCCCTTGAACCATAAATTGCGGTAGCTGATGCATCTTTTAACACATCAATACTAGCAATATCATCCTGGTTAATATCATTAAAGCTGCCACCTATAAAAGGTACACCGTCTATTACAAACAAAGGCTGGTTCTGGCTATCAGCATTACCTTGTGTAGAAGCAAATGAGCGCTCGCCACGTAAGCGGATTTGACCGGCAGCACCTGGTGTTGTGCTGTTTGAAGTAATGTCCAAGCCTGCAATACGACCTTTCAACTGATCAATCACGTTGGGTGATGCCGGTACTTGTGCCAAGTCTGCACCGCTGATGGAAGAAATAGCACCTGTAACGTCAGATCGCTTCTGCGTACCGTAACCCACAACCACCACTTCTGTTAAAGCGTTGCTGCCAGGACCTAATTGTACATTAATGGTTGTTTGGTTGCCAACAACCACGTTTTTGCTGATATATCCGATAAAAGAAATTACCAGCGTGTTTGCAGGCGCAGCAGATATGGAATAATTTCCATTTGCATCGGTAGAAACCCCGGCTGTTGAACCTCTTACCGTAACCGATGCACCAGGCAAGCCTAAACCCTTTTCATCCGTAATTTTACCTTTAATTGTTGTATTTTGAGCGGATACTGTAGCCTGCCATAAAAAGGTTTGTAAAATCAAAAGCAAAACAATGGTTGCTTTTTTACAAAAAACACGTGTCAGGCTATGCGGTAGCCAGGGCGTTTTAGTAGCTGTTTTTTTCATAAGTTAAGTTGAATAATAACTACCGGTTTTTATTTTCTTAAACAACCGGCAAATGGTTTATAATGATTTTAAATCGGTGCTAATTGGTTTTAAAGCATACTCGAATGCTAATACAGGCATGTTAGGGGGGCTGATGCCACTATAGTTTAGTATCGTTTTCTTCATTAATTTAAGTTTAATCTTTGTTAAAACACTTATACGTTACTATATGAAAAAATATCATACAAAAACAGCTGAAAAAAGTGTAAAGTAGTTATATATATTGGTTGGCTAAAAGTATGAAAACATTTATTAAATGCAATCGATTGCAAAAAATTTTTTTAAGTTTGTTTTCGTAACAAAACCATTATAAATCAGCTTAAAAATTATTAAAATTGATTTTTATAATGCTGAAGGCAGGTACTTAATTTTTCAGCATAAATCAGAGATGAATGGTATTCTGTGCGGGAACTAACCAATTTTAATAATTTAAATAAACTTGTCCATGCTTCTTTTAGCACCTAAAAAACCGGCAATATTAAATCTTATCAAAAATGAATTTTAAATTTTCCTTTTTAAAAATCACCCTTCAACCCTGGGTGCTTGCTTTAGCTGTTTTTTATTCTGCTGATGCATGTGCCCAAGTTCAGCAAAAAGGCCTGAAAGATTACTACAAAAACTATTTTCCTATTGGCGTTGCTGTTTCTACCCGTTCGCTTCAGGGTAAAGAGTCGGAATTGATTCTGAGTCAGTTCAACAGCCTCACCCCGGAAAACTCAATGAAAATGGGGCCGATCCATCCCGAAGAAAACCGCTACAACTGGCGCGATGCCGATTCGATCGTTGCCTTCGCCCAAAAACATAACTTAAAAGTACGCGGCCATAATTTGTGCTGGCACGAGCAAACGCCCAACTGGCTTTTTAAAGATGCCAACGGAAATGAGGTGACAAAAGAATTATTGTTGCAACGGTTGAAGGACCATATCACCACGGTTATTAACCGGTACAAAGGAAAAATTTATGCCTGGGATGTGGTAAATGAAGCGGTTTCTGATAATAGTGGCGAGTTTTTACGGCAATCCATGTGGTACAAAATCTGCGGAGAAGATTTCATTTTTAAAGCTTTTGAATATGCGCATGAGGCCGACCCGAACGCGGTTTTGTTTTATAACGATTACAACACCGAGCGGCCCGAAAAACGCGACCGGATTTACCGTTTGTTAAAGCAACTGGTGGATGCCAAAATCCCGATTAACGCCGTTGGTTTGCAGGCGCACTGGTCATTACAGGAACCATCAAACCAAGAACTGATTGAAACCATCAAAAAGTTTTCTTCGCTTGGGTTGAAAGTGCAGATTACCGAGCTGGACGTATCTATTTATCCTTGGGAAAAAGAAAAACGCAGCTTGCGGCCCGGCGAATCCATGGTTTTTACACCGGAAATGGAGCAAAAACAAATGCAGAAATATGCGGATGTATTCAAAATCTTCCGGGATTATAAAAGCGTAATTTCGGGTGTTACTTTCTGGAATGTATCTGATAAATATTCCTGGTTGGATACTTATCCGGTTGCGGGACGAAAAAATTATCCGCTGTTGTTCGATCAAAATTACCAGCCTAAAAAAGCTTACTGGAGCGTTGTTAAGTTCTAAAAATCAGCCATTACCTAACTACTTTATGAAAAAATATTTTCAGAATTTAAACAGCAATGCTTCTTTTACCGCACTATTTTTAGTGTTGATTTTAGCCACAGCAAAGCAAAATGTTTATGCCAATCTGGGCGACGATAAATACATTTCCGCCCAAAACGGTAAAGGTTATTTTAAGCTGAAGGGAACGCCGATTACGGTTAGTGAAACCGATTTTCCGGGTGTAATTCGCGCCGCCAAAGATTTGCAGAATGATTTAATGGCAGTAACCGGAACCCATTCGAATTTCCTCACCAAAAAAACAACGGTAAAAGAAGTAGTGCTGATTGGCACCATCGGTAAAAGTGCGCTGATTGATGGTTTAATTCAGCAAAAAAAACTGAATGTAACCGGTATCAAAGGCAAATGGGAAACGTTTTTGATCCAGGTAATTGAAAAACCGATACCCGGCGTTGATCGCGCATTGGTAATTGCTGGCAGCGATAAACGCGGAACGATTTTCGGAATTTATGATGTTTCCGGCCAGATCGGCGTTTCGCCCTGGTATTATTGGGCTGATGTTCCGGTTAAAAAACAAGCTGATTTGTACGTAATTCCTGGCCGCCACACGCAAGGCACACCAGTTGTAAAATACCGCGGCATTTTTATCAATGATGAAGCACCAGCGTTTTCCGGCTGGACAAAAGCCAAATTTGGTGGCGTAAACCACGAAATGTATGCCAAGATGTTCGAGCTAATTTTGCGCTTAAAAGGCAATTATTTGTGGCCGGCCATGTGGGGAAATGCTTTTAATGATGATGATCCGCTAAACCGCAAAACCGCTGATGATTACGGCGTAGTGATGGGAACTTCACACCACGAACCGATGGACCGCGCGCAGCAAGAATGGAAACGTTATGGCAAAGGCGAATGGAATTATCAAAATAACGCGGAAGTTTTGCGTGATTTCTGGCGGAAAGGTATCCAGAATATGAGTTCAGCAGAAACGATTGTAACGGTTGGGATGCGTGGCGACGGCGATATGCCGATGGAAGAAGGCAGCAACATTAAACTGCTTGAAAAAATCGTGGCCGATCAGCGCAAAATCATCTCCGAAGAAACCAAAAAACCAATTACCGAAACGCCACAAATGTGGGCTTTATATAAAGAAGTTCAGGATTATTACGATAAAGGGATGCGCGTGCCGGATGACGTAACGCTGCTTTTATGCGATGATAACTGGGGCGATATCCGCAAACTGCCTAAAGCTGGCGCGCCAAAAAGGGCTGGCGGTTATGGCATTTATTATCATTTTGATTATGTGGGCGATCCGCGGAATTACAAATGGTTGAACACTAGCCCAATTACCAAAACCTGGGAACAAATGCACCTGGCAAATGAATACGGCGCCAACCAGGTTTGGATTGTAAACGTGGGCGATTTAAAACCAATGGAATTCCCGATTTCTTTTTTCTTGGATTATGCCTGGAACCCGAAAAAGATTGGTGCAGATCAGCTGCAAAAATATACAGAAGACTGGGCTGCGAAACAATTCGGTCCAGAATATGCTACAGAAATTGCAGACATTCTTTCTAAATATACCAAATACAATGCACGGCGCAAACCGGAATTACTGGATCAAAAAACATATAGTTTAACCAATTATAGTGAGTTTGAAAAGGTAGTTTCTGATTACAATCAGCTTAAAACCGAAGCGCAAAGTTTGCAACAGAAATTACCGGCGGCCTATCAAGATGCTTTTTATGAACTGGTTTTGCATCCGGTTTTGGCTTGTTCCAACTTAAACGATCTGTATTTTTTAGTAGCCAAAAACAGCATGTACGCTGCACAGGGCCGTGCTGCAACCAATGATCTGGCAGAGCAGGCAAAGAAATTTTATGCACGCGATGCCCAGATTTCCAAATACTACAACGATACTTTGGCTGGTGGCAAATGGGCCCACATGATGGATCAAACGCATATCGGTTACACGTACTGGCAGCAGCCTAACGTACAAAAAATGCCGGAAGTAAAGCAGATTTCAGTTCCGGAAGCAGCAGAAATGGGCGTTGCGATAGAAGGTTCTGCAGATTGGTGGCCAAATAGCACAGCCAAAGCGGTTTTGCCGGAGTTTGGTGCTTCATACAAAATGCATTATATCGATGTGTTTAACCGTGGTAAAACACCTTTTGATTTTAAGGCTGAAAGTTCGGCTCCGTGGCTGATTATTTCGCCTAAAAATGGAAAAATTGAACAGCAACAACGATTGGAAATGAGCGTGGATTGGACAAAAGTTCCGGCCAATTTGCAAAATGCAACTATTACCGTAACAGGTGCAAACCAAGCTAAAATTGTTATTCAGGCGATTATTAATAATGATGCAACTCCTTCAAAATCAAATGTTTTTGTAGAAAATAACGGTTATGTTTCTATCGAAGCTGCACATTTTTCTAAAGCAATAAATTCAGGAAATATGAGTTGGAAGGTGTTGCCAGATTATGGTAGAACGGTATCGGCGGTTACCACTTTCCCGGTTACGGCTCCCCAAAATAGTATCGATAAAAACAGTATGCACCTGGAGTATCAGTTTTTTAGTTCAGATTCTGGCGCAGTTAAAATCAACACTTATATTTCGCCTACCATTGATTTTACCGGTTCCGGTGGTTTACATTACGCAATTTCTGTGGATGATGAGCAGCCGCAAATCATCAACATTCACGAAAAAAATACGGAAGCCGACTGGCGGAAATCAGTTGCCGATGATATCCGGATTTTAACTTCCACACATCAGCTTAAAAATTCCGGCTTGCATGTTTTAAAATTTTGGCGTGTTGATCCGGCCGTGGTTTTGCAAAAACTGGTACTAAATTTTGGCGGATTGAAGGACAGTTATTTAGGTCCGCCGCAAAGTTTTCAAACCAAATAAACCCACTTCTACTTAATTGACAATGCTGTTTTTATCAGCCTAAATTTAGGTTGATAAAAACAGCAAACGCCGGCTAATTGCAATTAGCCAGCGTTTTTTATGATTAATTTTTGCGAAAATGAATTAGCGTTTGCGTTCGCCTTTCATGGTGGAAGCTGCTTTTAAAGCTTCCAGCGCATTTACAATGCCGCCGGTTTTGCTCAGGGTTGTAAAATCAACTTTATCTTTGCTGCCTGGCTTAATTACCTGCAAATTTTGTGGTTTTGCAGATGCCAAAATCACCGCTTTCAATTGGCGAGCACTTAATGTTGGATAATATTCAAGCACCAAAGCCGCAACGCCAGCCGTAATGGGCGAAGAAAAACTAGTTCCGTCAGCCGTGTTAAATTCAGCATCTTTATCAATCGAAGTTACCTTTACGCCCGGCGCAAAAACATCTACATTTTTTTTGCCGTAATTGCTGAAAGTGGCCGCCAGGTTTTCATCTTTCAAAGCCGCGGAAGCACCAACGCTGATTAAATTATCCGAGGTGGTTCCGTCTAAAAATGAATCGTTTGGAAATTCCGGTTTGGCATCCACATCCTGGTTATCATTGCCGGAAGCCTGTACCAGCAAAACATCTTTTTCTGCAGCATATTTAATGGCATCATCCACCCATTTTTTATGCGGAGAGATTTTTTTGCCGAAACTCATGTTCACCACTTTGGCGCCGTTATCCACCGCATAACGAATGGCGTTGGCAATATCCTTGTCGTACTCATCGCCGTTCGGTACTGCTTTTACCGCCATAATTCTCACGTTATCTGCAATGCCATCAATGCCATAACCATTATTTCTAACGGCACCAATCAAACCGGCAACACCTGTTCCGTGTGAGGCATCTTCAAATTTAAGCTGATTGCTGCCGTAACTTTTATCTTTAAAATCGTTCGGATTATCGCCAACCGTGCGTTTGCGCGAATCCAGATCCGGATTTACGTCATTGTTTAATTTGGTTAAATATTCGTTCAGCTCGGTAATAGTTTTGGTATCCGTTTTAGAGTTATCTCCATCCTGAAAAACCAAGCCCCAAATGTACTTGCTCTGTTTAAGCGTATCGTTTTTATCGTCCAGTTTATTCAGATCGCCTTTGGTGAACGATTGTCCGGCCTGCAAATTCAATGATTTCTTTAGAAAACCATCCGTAGTAACCAGCGCATTCATCAGCGGCGAAAGCTGATTTAATTCTGCCTGAGATTTGCTGATGGTAGAATCGCGGATGCTTTTCACTTTTAGCCAGTAAGCATATTCCGATTTATCCGCAGCCGCCGAAGCGGTGGTAATCGTAGCGTATTTATCTTTCAAACGATAATATTCGCGCACCTCTTCAGTAGTTTCGTTTACATCACATTTGCCGTTCGGTCCGCCTAAAA
>JBPBQN010000031.1:0-9745 GCA_050954865.1 Janthinobacterium lividum
CCTATCGTCGGAATGACAGGGCGGTCAGATAGGCACAAAATAATGCAGCGTTTGTGCAGCTCGCGTGAGGGATTGCAGTGGAAAGCCCACAGCGAGGCACGAGCGAGGACTTGTAACGAAAAGCCCGACCCGCAGGGGCACACCCAAATTTCTAAAAAAAGAGCGAAGAGCAAAGATGAAGGCACTTGCAGATTACAAACCACCAATTTTAAGTCGATAAAAGAAGCATTAACAGCTATTGCTTTTACCGATAAATAAAAATACTTTCCTTAAAAATCAACTACCTTAAAAATAGATTTTATGCCGACTTTCGCTGCATGAAATCTATTTGTGTTTTCTGCGGAGCAAATTTTAATGATGATGAAAACCTTAAAAATGCTATTGAAACTTTGGCAGAATTAATGGTTAACCAAAATATTGCTTTAGTTTTTGGCGGTGGAAAAGTTGGCGTAATGGGTTTGATGGCCGACGCTGTTTTAAACCGTGGCGGAAAAGCAATTGGCGTAATCCCTGGTTTTTTGATGGATAAAGAAGTAGGCCACAATGGTTTAACTGAAATGCACGTGGTAGAAAACATGCATCAGCGCAAACAAATGATGAATGATTTGTGCGACGGTATTATTACGCTGCCCGGCGGTTTTGGCACGTTGGAAGAACTTTTTGAAGTGCTTACCTGGCTGCAACTGGGTTTGCATAACAAACCGGTCGGTATATTAAATGTCAACGGTTTTTATGATTTTTTGCTGCAACAGATGGATGTGATGGTGGCGCAGCAGTTTTTAAAACCAGCCAATCGAAAACTGGTTTTAACAAGTGCTAATCCGGAGGAACTGGTTAAAAAAATGCAGGGTTTTAATGCTGCGCCGGATGAGGTTTGGTTTAAAAATCAAGAACTCACCTAAAAACAGGTGGTAAAAGAAGCATCAATCGATTTTGGTTTATCAGTTGTAAATAATTGATTTTCAACAAATAAAAAGCCTCTTAACCGGGGAGATCAAGAGGCTTTAACCAATTATAAACCTAATTTTAGAGAGGGAATACTGCTTTGTACGAAAGCAAACCAACTTGGGTTTCAAAAAAATTTCTTTTCCTGAAATAAAATTTAATACCGCGTTCCTCAATCATATTGCTGGCGTTACCGATGTGATACAAGCGTTTTCGCCAATGCCTGTTATCCAGGTTGAAGATGGCACAAGAGTGCAGCCGGATCATATTGTCAGAATCATTAGAAGAATCTTTGTGGATTTCGGTGCGCAAACTGGAAGAACGCAAAAATTTACTGCATACTTCTGCCAAACATTTGCACGATTTGAAGCAATCAGATCAGGAAGCAGAGAAATTAACAAAGGCTAAAAAAATTAATGTACATATTAAGCGGTTTAAAAACTTGCTTGTTTCTCTTGGAAAAACAGCTTCAAAAAGGATGGGTACGAGGAAAAATAGAATTAAATTTTATTTTTGTGCCGGTAAAAGAAGCATGCTTCTTTCACCGGCACAAAATTGCCGACGTAGCTCAGCTGGTAGAGCAACTCATTCGTAATGAGTAGGTCGCAGGTTCGATTCCCGTCGTCGGCTCCATCACCCAAATCAATTATGGAAACAGAATCTTTTCAATTTTATATCCACCACGCAGGCGAAAAAGTTTTATGCAGGATTGAACCGCAAAGCGATGATTACCAAACTTATTTTGATGGAAAATATCAAACTAAAATCCGTTTTGATCAGCATGGACATTGTTATCAATTGGGCGGAGAAACTTTAAATCAGGAAACGATACAGGCAATTGAAGATGGCATTGAAAGCCATTTGTTGTAAACCACCTGCAAAACTTTATCTTTGAAGCAACGTTTTGAAAACACAAAACAAATTTTAACCTTTTAAAAGAAGCACCATGGATACCCTGAAAAAATTTGCCGCAATGGAAAAAATCGTTCACGAACTGGAAGATTTAAAAAACAGTCAGCAGGCAATCATACAAAAATTAGGAAAAATTGAAGTTGATAATATTGACCTGGGCGATAAACGTTTAGAAAAAGATTTACCGGATATGCACCAGCGTATTTCTGATAACCTGGATACAATTGCTGATATTTTAGAATATTTTGCTGGTAACACCGATAAATTCCACGATACTAACAACATCGAAGCTTTGAAAGAAGAAGCAGCCATCCGCGAAGCTGCCGGAAACGAAGAATAATTTTTTCGGGTTTTAATCTGAAAGTGAAGAGGCATCAAATTGATGCCTTTTTTTATGTGCTAAAAACAGTATCAGCCTGAACTTTAAATCAATCGGTTTTCGATTTATTTAGATTTCGTCAACAATCTTCCCACAAAAATAAAAAGTGAACAAACGATGCTAAACACCAGCAGCAACGCTAAAGAATTGATCATCACCTGCAAATAACCGAAGCTTTTTACATCTAAAAAGAAGTACGGATAAAACCCCGAAAGCGCACCACGGATCAAGATATACACCAAATACAAAAGCGGAAAAAGCAACCAACCCGGCAACTGTTTCCAAGCTAAACCAAATTTTGGCAACAGCAGCCAGTACAAAATGTACAAAACTGGCACTACCAGATGCAGCAGTTCATCGTCGGTTTTATAAGGAGATTTAGCATGCCAGAACGGACGCAAAACCAGATTGTACACCAAACTCACGATAAAAATATAAACTGCAATAGCCGTAACCGTAGAAATTTTGGAGAAAAACCGGCTCAATTTTATTTTCGGCAGCAGCACAATCAAACTTAAACTAAAGGCGATCAGCAAGTTACTTTCTATGGTGAAATAACTGAGCAGTTGAACGATGGCGCCGCCTGTTGTTCTGCCTTTGGCCAAATAATCTGGTACAGAAATGAAAAACTGCCAAACCACAGCCACCCAGGCAACGATGGCAAGTAAGCCAGCAATAAAAACATTTCTGCTATTTAACGCCTGATTCAATTTTCAATAATTATCAAGGAGCATCTATATTCAAGCTTAATCTACGCTTTTGCCTTTCATGGCCACGCCAATTGCCTCATCCATTAATCTTTCTGCAAACGGTTTTGTAAATTGGTTCAGCAAATCAATTTTTGTGTGGATCAAATCTTTATCGCCTAAAGTCAGCGTTTCCTTCAATTCGGCAACCAGTTTCAATGTATCTGTAATTTCTATCGCAGTTAAATAAGCTGCGTTTTTTTGCACGAAACGCTCGACCATATAAACCATTTGTTCGCCTTCGGTACGGGCTTCAATCAGCATACGTTGCTGCACATCATCTTTGGCGTGCGTAATGCTATCCATGAGCATTTGCTCTACTTCTGCATCCGTTAAACCGTAAGCTGGTTTCACTTCCACTTGTTGTTTTACGCCAGAACGTTGTTCAACCGCCTGAATGGTTAAAATGCCATCCGCATTCAGCAAAAAGTTAATGTCCACTTTTGGGAAACCGGCTGGCATCGACGGGATACCTTTCAAATCAAATTCTGCCAGTTTACGGTTTTCTTTCACCAGATCGCGTTCGCCTTGGTAAACCGCAATTTTCATGTTCACCTGTCCGTCTATGGAAGTTGTATATTGTCGTCCGGCTTTGGTCGGGATTTTGGCATTTCTCGGAATAATTACATCCATCAATCCGCCCATCGTTTCAATGCCCAGAGAAAGCGGCGTAACATCCAGCAGCAAAATATCGGTGCGGTTGCCTGCCAGAATATCCGCCTGAATGGCCGCACCCAAAGCTACTACCTCATCCGGATTTACTTCATCATGCACGCGGCGGTTAAAAAATTCACCAACCATTCTTTTAACCAAATGCGTTCGGGTTGATCCGCCAACCATCACTACTTCATCAATATCGCTCACTTCCAGCTTGGCATCTTTTAACGCACTGCGGCAGCTGTCAATCGTTTGCTGCACTTTTGGTAAAATCAGGTTCTCAAAAGTAGTACGATCAATGGTGCACCAGATATCGCCGATTTTTTCATTAAACAAACTCTGATGGGCGAAAGCTTTTTTGGCTTCTTCCGCTTTTAAACGCAGTTCCTGATGCGGCAGGTTTGGCTCGTTTTGCAGGTTATTTTTCTCGATCCAGTAATTTACAATCAGTCGGTCAAAATCATCTCCGCCTAAAAAAGTATCGCCGTTAGTAGCCAAAACTTCAAAAATCCCGTTCTGAATCTGCAAAATGGAAACATCAAACGTGCCTCCGCCCAAATCATAAACGGCAATGGTTTTGGTTTCTTCCGGGTTGAGGCCGATGCCATAAGCCAGACTTGCAGCCGTTGGTTCGTTCACAATTCGCAACACATCCAAACCGGCCAGCTTCCCGGCATCGCGCGTGGCTTGTCGCTGAGAATCATTAAAGTAAGCCGGAACAGTAATTACTGCTCTGTTTACCGGTGTTTTTATCGCATGCTCAGCACGTTCTTTCAGTTCTTTTAAAATCAAACCCGACAATTCTACCGGTGTAAAAAAAGCATCACCAACTTTAATTTTGACCAGACTTTCGGTATCGTCATCAATGATTTTGTAGGAGAAGAAGTTCTCGTAATCAGCTACATCTTTGTACGAACGACCGAGCAAGCGTTTTACCGAAAAAATAGTGTTCTGCGGATCGCTGATCAAAAAGTTTTTAGCTTCATTTCCAACCGAAATTTCACCAGATTCACCAAAATGAATAATGGAAGGCACCAAAACGCCTTTACCAGTATCGTTTATAACCTGCGGATTTTTATCGGGGTTGATAAAAGCCACCAGCGAATTGGTTGTGCCGAGATCAATGCCAACGATAATTTCTTCCTGCTGAATGGAACCGGTAGTAAGGTTGATGGAAATTGTAGCCATAGTAAATGCTTAACAAGCCGCAAAGGTATGAGTTTTAGGAAACAGCGTGTCATGTGAGTGTAGGAAGGATTGGCCGGTACAATCAGAAACTAAACGGTGCTTGCTGCGCAGAAATGAATATTTTGATTAATTTCCGTCCCATAAAATAAGTTGCTCAATGTCTGCCTTTTCTAAATTTACCATCATACTGTTTTTATCGACCTTTTTTTGGAGCAGGTTACATGCGCAGGAATTCGGCGGCAACCCGCCTTCTATCAAATGGCAGCAAATCAATACCAAAGAAGCACGAATTATTTTTCCGCAAGGATTGGATTCTTCGGCACAACGCATAGCCAATATCATTCGATATATGCACCGCGATATTGCGATCACCATTGGTTTCCGCCAGAAAAAAATTAATATTGTGCTGCAAAATCAAACCACCATTTCCAACGGTTATGTGGGTTTGGCACCTTTCCGTAGCGAATATTATCTTACTCCAGATCAAAACAGTTTTGAGTTGGGCAGCTTGCCCTGGGCAGATCAATTAGCCATCCACGAATACCGCCACGTGCAGCAATACAATAATTTTGATGTTGGGCTAACCAAAGTTTTTCATTCCATTTTTGGCGAGGGCGGACAAGCTGTTTTAAGCACTTTAACCGTGCCCAACTGGTTTTACGAAGGCGATGCGGTTTACAACGAAACGCTAACCAGCCGGCAGGGTCGCGGCCGTTTGCCTTTTTATTACAACGGTTATCGCGCGCTGTGGTCGGCCGATAAAAACTACAGCTGGATGAAATTGCGCAACGGTTCGTACCAGGATTTTGTGCCCAATCATTATCCATTAGGTTACATGGAAGTGGCTTACGGACGGGAAAAATACGGCGATGATTTCTGGAAAAAAGTAACGCACGATGCCGCAGCCGTGAAATCAACTTTTCGTGGAGCAATCAAAAAATATTCGGGTTTGAGTTATCCGCAATTCAGAACGCAGGCTTTAACTGCGTTTAAAAATCAGTTTGCTGCGGAAGATGCAAAGCAAAATCAGCCCAAACATTTTGTGGCTGATCAGGAGTTTCCGGCTTTCATCAACGATACTTCTTTTATCTATGTAAAATCAACCTACAGTAAAATACATGTTTTTGTGCTGCGGAATGGTGTTTCGGAAAAAGTGATACGCACACGTGATAATTCGTTGGATAATCAGTTTTCGTACCGAAACGGCAAGATTGTTTACGCCGCTTACCGGCCGGATTTACGCTGGAATTACCGCGATTACAGCAGTTTGCAATTGCTGGACGTAGGCACCGGAATCCAAAAAAACATCACTAAAAACAGTAAATACTTTTCGCCGGATTTGAGTGAAGATGGCAAAACAATCATCGCCGTTCTGCAATCTTCGCAGGGAAAAAGCGAATTGCATTTGATTGATGTTGCGACTGGAAATGTGATTAAAAAAGTGCCGAATCTGCAAAAACTGATTTATACTTATCCGAAATTTTTGAATGGCAAAACCGTGATTTCAGCCGTAAGAAATCCATCCGGCAAAATGAATCTGGCCGAAATCAACTTAAATAATGGTGAAATTACCAACCTTACGCCTGCCGGTTTTAAAGTGATCGGTTTTCCCACAATCAAAAAAGATACGGTTTATTTTACAGCATCTACGGAGAAAAACGATGCTTTTTACGCCATTACTTTAACTGATCGCAAAATTTACCTGCTTAAAAACAGCACGTTAAATTCGCAGATTGGGAATTATCAGGCCACGGTTAATAATCACGCCATTTTGTATAACAGCTTTACGGCTACCGGTTTTGAACTCCATTCTGTAGAGAAAAAAGACGTTATCTGGCAGCCGGTTAATGATTCGGAGCTGGCTTCTCCCCTGCCCGATTTCAACATCACTCATCTGGAAAAAAATAATTCGGATTTGCTGGCTGCCGTTCCTGATCAAAAATTTCCTACTCAAAAATATAACGGCTTATCGCATTTGTTCAACTTTCACAGTCTGGAGCCTTCTTTCGATGATCCTGATTACACATTGGCTTTGGTTGGAGAAAATATTTTAAACACTTTTCAGCCAGAGTTTTACGGAACTTACAACCGCAACGAAGGTTACAAAGAAATTGGTTTTGATGCGGTTTATGGTGCGCTTTTTCCGTATTTATCCGGCGGCGTAAATTACACTTTTGATCGGCGTGCTTTGTTTAGAGGGCAAAATTTGTACTGGAATGAAACGCAGGTTGAGGGCGGTTTTACCGTTCCGCTTACGTTTAGCAACGGCCGTACGTTTAGCAATTTGAGTTTCGGCAGCAATTACGTGTATAATCAAAGCGCTTATAAAGGTGTTTTTCAGGCTTTGCTGGGCACGCCGTCTTACAGTTATCTGGATAATTCGGTCAATTTCAGCAGTCAGAACCAAAAAGCTTATCAGCAGATTTATCCAAGTTTCGCCCAAAACATCAGCCTGAATTACAAAGTTGCCGCCACGCATTACAGCGCTAACCAGTTTCTGGCCAATGCTTATTTTTATTTTCCGGGGATTTTTAAAAACAACAGTTTGGTGCTCAATACAGCTTATCAGCAACATGATGGCGCAAACAATTTAAGTCTTTTTTCCAACCAATTGCCATTTTCCAGAGGTTACACATCAGAAAATCTGAGTAAAATGGATAAGCTGGCTGCCAATTATCATTTTCCGGTGGCTTATCCGGATGCAGGTTTCGCCAGCTTTTTTTACCTGCTTCGCATTCGTGCCAATTTGTTTTATGATTATACGCGCGCATCGGATTTTTATAGCAACGGACAACCATTTAAAGCTAATTTCCGCTCAGCCGGAACAGAAATTTATTTCGATTCGAGCTTGTGGAACGAGTTGCCTTTTACTTTTGGTTTCCGCTATACACGCTTGCAAGATCAGGATTTGTTTGGCGGCAACAAACCCAACCGCTTTGAACTGATTGTGCCGTTAAGCTTCTTTTAGCACATAAATTTTAGGCTGATCGATCTTCATTCTTAATCAAAACAGTATTTTCGCCGGTAAAAACAGCATGTTGCTCCAGAAATTAAAAGCGTTAAAAACCGGTTTTCCTCAACCTAAGATATTGATCATTGGCGATTTAATGGTTGATCAATACATTTGGGGCGATGCAACGCGGCTTTCTCCGGAAGCACCTGTGCCGGTTGTTAACGTTCAAAAAGAATCAAGTACGCTTGGCGGTGCCGGAAACGTGGCGCAAAATTTACTGTCTTTTAATGCTGAAGTAATTATTGCCGGTTTAATTGGTGATGATAATGCAGGAAAAGAATTGCTGAAAGTTTTGGTCGAAGAAAACGCAGACATCAGCGCAGTTGTGGTTGATGCGGAGCGGCCGACGACGATAAAAACACGCATTATTGCCGGCAGTTACCAAATTGTGCGCGTTGATCGGGAAGTTACTTCATCCATCAGCCAAAAATGTGAAGATGAACTGTTTAACAAAATTTTTCCGCATTTTGCAACGGCTGATTTAGTTTTGTTTTCTGATTATAACAAAGGTGTTTTGTCGCAACCGCTTTGTTCGCGGATTATCAATCATTGCAATTCCATTAATAAAAAAGTAATTGTTGATCCGAAAGGATTAGATTTTGTGAAATATCGTGGCGCGTATCTTATCAAACCAAATAAAAAAGAACTTGCCCAAGCCGTTAAGTTTGAGAAAATCAGCAGTACGGAAGATTTAAAAAACGCTGCTTCGGTGTTGTTCGCACAAACAAACGCACAGTTTCTGGTGATTACTTTATCTGAAGAAGGAATTGCAATTCTCAGCCCAAATTCATACCAGCTTTTGGAAGTGAAAGCCACCGAAGTTTTTGATGTAACCGGTGCCGGCGATACCGTTTTAGCTACTTTGGCATACTTCACGGCATTGGGTTTTACGGTGGAAGAAGCCTGCGAACTGGCCAATCACGCAGCAGCAATTGTGATTCGGCGCGTTGGAAGTGCCAGTACAACCGTTGAAGAAATTATAGAAGACATAGAAAAAAACCAACATTAAAATGGTAGCCGAAGAACTAAAAAACCATCAGCAACTGATTGCTAAAGTAATCGAGATGCTTCTTTTACCGATAGAAAATGGTTGCGCGCTGATTAATGAAACGATTTTAAACGGCAACAAACTATTGGTTGCCGGCAACGGCGGAAGCGCATCCGACGCGCAGCATATTGCAGCCGAATTTACCGGCCGTTTTGTGCGTGACCGAAAACCGCTGGCCGCCATTGCGCTTTCTACCGATACTTCAGCGATGACGGCCATCAGCAATGATTATGGTTTTGAGCATGTTTTCAGCAGGCAATTGGAAGCTTTGGCCAAACCTGGCGATCTTTTTTTAGGTATTTCTACCAGCGGAAACAGCAGCAATGTGATCGCGGCGTTTAAATCTGCCCAAAAAATGGGTTGCAAAACGTTGGGTTTATCGGGTCGCGACGGCGGAAAAATGAACGATTTTTGCGATTTGAATATCATTGTGCCTTCGGATATTACGGCGCGGATTCAGGAAATGCATATTTTAATCGGCCATATTTTTTGTAAATCTGCGGATGATTTGTTTTGATCTGAAATGAATATAAATTAATTTTCAGGAGATAAATCAATACCAATTTTATGCCGGTAAAAACAGTATGCTTGCTTTTGATGCTGCTTGGAACCCATGCTGCCTTTGCGCAATACAACAGCAAAATTTATAACCTTTATCTGGATTTTAACGAGGCGCAATCTAAAAACGAAACCGCAAAAGCCATGTTAAAAGCGGATAGTATTTTGCAGAGTTCAGAAAAACTTCCGGTAAAAGCAGCAACCAGTTTTTACCGAAGGTTGGCCAAATTGTACGAAGATCAGCATCAGCCCGAAAAAGCAATTATTTACAACGAAAAAGTTGTTGCTGCCGAGCCAGA
>JBPBQN010000032.1:0-9697 GCA_050954865.1 Janthinobacterium lividum
TGGTAAAAACAGTAAGCAATTTGGTCCTGCTTTGTTGTTCGATCAAAACCGTTACAGTTATTGGGCCACAGATGATGCGATGACAACGCCGGAACTAACGCTGGATTTAGGTGCAGAAAAAACTTTTAACATCATCCGTTTGCGAGAAAATATCAAACTTGGGCAACGAATTGAAGGTGTAGCAATTGATGTTGAAAAAAATGGAAACTGGCAGCAAATCGCTTCGGCAACCAGCATTGGTGCAAACCGGTTGATTCGTTTGCCACAGAATATTATGGCGCAAAAAGTACGTTTGCGCATCACCAAATCTCCGGTTTGTATTGCGCTGAGTGATTTTGGTTTGTATAAAGAACCGGTGCATTTATCGGCACCGATCATCCGCAGAGATAAAAATGGTTTGGTCAATATTACTACGGATGCACCGGTTTCGGCTGTTTATTTTACGGTTGACGGATCAGTTCCGACAACAAAATCTGCTGCTTTTACCAAGCCTTTTTTGTTTGAAAATGGTGGTTTGCTGCGTGCCGTTTCGGTAGAAGGCAAGCAAAATGGCGAAATAAGTTCGGAAGAATTTGAGCCAAGTAAATCCGGCTGGAAAGTTATAAATGAAACAAAAAGTACGCATCCGGAAAATGCAGTTGATGAAGATCAGAACAGCATCTGGAGCACTCTTAAAACCGACAGTACCCAGGCTTTTTCGCCAGGCATTATCAGCATTGATCTGGGCAAAACAAAGTTGATTTCCGGCTTTACTTACTTGCCCCGGCAGGATAAAAAGCTGACTGGCACGGCCGATCAATACGTTTTTTACACCAGTAAAAATGGTACAGACTGGGAAGCGGTTGTTAGCGGCGAATTTTCTAACATCCGCTCCAATCCAATCAAACAAACGGTACAATTAAAGCAGCCAATAGAATCAAAATATATTCGTTTTGAAGGGAAACGCAGCGTGAACGGTAACGGCATTACAGCAGCGGAAATCGGAATTATCACCTTAAAAAATAATTGAATGAGGTTTTTAAAAGATCACACACAACAATTTTTAGTATATAAAAGAAGTATCGCCATTTTAGCTTTTTTGCTGATAGCTAATAGCTTACAGCTGAAAGCTCAGAGTTTTGCCGGTTTGGAACATCTTTTTACCACGCCAAAAAATTATGTGGTGCAGCACACTGATCAGGTTTTTAAAATCAACGGAAATTTGACCGAAGATGCCTGGCAAAAAGCTGCGTGGACAACTGATTTTGCGGATATTGAAGGCAATTTAAAACCCTTGCCAGCGCTGCAAACCCGCGTAAAAATGCTCTGGAACGATTCGACGTTATTTATTGCTGCCGAGTTGCAGGAACCGCAAATCTGGGCCACGCAAACGCACCATGACGATATTATTTTTAAGGATAATGATTTTGAAGTTTTCATCGACCCAGACAATAATACACACCAGTATTTTGAAATTGAGATCAACGCGATCAATAAAATTTTTGATCTTTTTTTGCCAAAACCTTACCGCAACGGTGGCGATGCGCTGATTAGCTGGGACGTGGAAGGTTTGAAAACAGGCGTGGAAATTGTTGGTACGCTGAATAATCCAAAAGATGTGGACAAAGGCTGGACGGTGGAAATGGCCGTTCCGCTGAAATCATTACGCATGGGATTTCCAATCCACGTTCCGGAAGAAGGCACTTTATGGCGCATCAATTTTTCGCGCGTAGAATGGGATACAAAAGTTGTCGGAAACAAAAATGTAAAACTCACAGACGCTTCGGGCAAAAACCTGCCGGAACGAAACTGGGTTTGGTCGCCGCAAGGTGTAATCAATATGCATTATCCGGAACGCTTTGGTTATCTGCAATTTACGCGTAAAACGGATGCTGTTTTTACCATGCCTTTTTCGGAAGAACAGAAAAAATATTTATGGCTGATTTATTACCGGCAAAAACAGTATCAGGAGAAAAACGGGAAGTATGCAGCTACCTTGAATGATTTAAGTATGGAGCGGGGAGTAAAGATCGGAGAGCGGGAAAACGTGTTGCAAATGGATGCTTCGGCCAAACAATTTACGGCTACAATTCGGGCTGAAAGCAGTGCAACGATCAGTATAAATGATGAAGGATTGATTGAAAACCTAAAATCAAAACCATGACGAATCGCAGAAATTTTGTAAAAACAGGTTTAATTGCGGGCTTATCGGTAACGTTGCTGCCTGCTGTTTCCGAAGCGAAAAATTCCTTCGCCAAAAAACAAAAAAATTGGAAACATTGGGTTTGGACGAACCCGAACTTAAAAGATACCGACGCGCAGCTGGCCGAACGCTACCAGAAATTTTATGATGCCGGCATCCACGGGATTTTTTTTGAGAACGACAGCGAAAAGCATTTCCGAGCCGCAAAAGCACATAAAATTGAAGCGCACCGCTGGATCTGGACGATGAACCGCGGCGAAAAAACGCTGCTGGAAGCGCATCCGGAATGGTACGCAGTGAACCGCAAAGGCGAATCCTGTGCCACAAATCCGCCTTATGTTGATTACTATCGCTGGCTTTGTCCTTCCCGCGAGGAAGTGAAAAATTACCTGGCCAACGATTACGAAACGGCTTTAAAAAAGGATTATGTAGATGGCATCCACCTGGATTATGTGCGTTTTTGCGATGTGATTTTGCCCGTAAATTTGTGGGATAAATACAGCATTGTGCAAACCAGCGAATTGCCGGAATATGATTATTGCTACTGCCCAGTTTGCAAGGAAGCGTACAAAAAAGAAACCGGCGAAGATATTGATTCGGTGCAATATCCGGAAGCCAGTCCGTCGTGGCGATTGTTCCGTTATCAGCGTGTTAATAAAGTTGTTGAGCGACTAACAAATCTGGCCAAATCGTACAAAAAGCCAATTACAGCGGCCGTTTTCCCAACGCCGGATATTGCGCACCGCAACGTAAAACAGGATTGGGTAAACTGGAACATCAGTGCCGTTTGCCCCATGATTTACCACGGTTTTTACAAGGAAAATATCGAATGGATTGGTTCAGCGGTGAATGAAGGCGTAAACGCTTTAAATGGTAAATTTCCATTGTTTGCCGGTTTGTATCTGTCTGATTTTAAAGATGATAATGAAGTGCAGCAAGGCATGGAAAATGCGTTGCACAATGGTGCAGCTGGCGTTTCGCTGTTTGGCAATGTTACCGATGCGCATCTGGCGGCTTTGAAAAATGCTTCGGCAAAAATTCCGTTTCATAAAGCATGAGAATAGGCTTTGTAATGTTGATGCTGTTTTTATCGGCTAAAATTTGGGCGCAGGCACCGGAAATCCGCAATAATTATGTGGATACAACGGGTTTGGCTCACCTGAAAATTGAGCGCAGCATGATTTTTACGCCTGATCAAAACGGTTTATACAATCATCATCCGTCCATTATCAGCTTTAAAAACAGGTTTTATGCGATGTGGTCTAACGGAATTAAAGATGAAGATTCGCCTGGGCAGCGTGTGATTTATGCAATTTCTTCGGATTTTGTGCATTGGAGCGAACCGAAAGTGCTGGCCAATCCATCCAAAACCAATGATACGTTAAATGTGCTGACGGCAGCGGGCTGGTATCAGCATAACGGTACGTTGGTGGCTTATTTTGGCGAATACACGCAGCACCGGCAAAATACTCAATTGTACGCAGTTACCACGGAAGACGGCGAGCATTGGAGTACCGAAATTGATTTGCATTTGCCGCTGGTTCCAAACCACGGTCCGCAGCAATTAAAAGGCGGACGGCTGCTAATTTCGGGTAATTTTTTATTTCCTTATACGGATGATCCCAACGGAATTTCCGGCTGGAAAACCAGTAGTTTTTATGCTGATTCTTTATACAAACAGGATAATTCTGCGGCGTTTTATGCTCCGGCAGCAAAAAACGGTTTTCCGCCGCTTTGCGAAGGCTCTTTTTATCAGACAAAAAATGGCGGAATCCATATGCTTTTACGCGTAACCGGAAAAGGCTGGAAAGGCCGTTTGTGGCTGACGGAAAGCAGCGATAATGCTCAAACCTGGAGCAAACCGCAGGAAACTTTATTCAGCGATAATGACAGTAAATTCCATTTCGGACATTTGCCGGACGGCCGCGTTTATTATGTCGGCATTCCGGATACGCTCCATCATTATGATCGTAACCCATTGGTTTTGAGTGTTTCTGATGATGGAAAGTTATTCAACCGCAATTACATCATTGCAGACGAAATTTATAAACTGAAGCAGGAAGGTTTGTGGAAAGGCGGCCAGTACGGTTATCCGCATACCCTAATTCAGGATGGCTGGATGTATGTAATTGTATCGCGGCAGAAGGAATCTGTGGAGGTTTTACGTTTTAAATTGGATCAATTGGCGGGTGAGAAACAAAATCCTTCCAATCCCCTTCAAAGGGGGAAGCATGGCGCAAGCCGTACAAAATCCTTAAAAATTGAAGGTGAAAATTAAAAAGCTAATGCTCAAACTAAAATGATGAATACGAATACAACTAATATCAAACGCAGCTTGAAAATGCTTCTTTTAACAGCATTTTTTCACCAGTCTGCATCGGCACAACAGAGTCAAAGTTTAACTAAATATGTAGATCAGTATATCGGCACAGGCGGGCACGGGCACGTTTTCGTTGGAGCGAATGTACCTTTCGGAGCAGTGCAATTGGGGCCGAGTAACATTGCGCAGGGCTGGGATTGGTGCTCCGGCTATCATATTACCGATTCTACGATTGTCGGTTTTCAGCATACGCATTTAAGCGGAACTGGAATTGGTGATTTGGGCGATTTATCGTTCATGCCCACAACCGGACCGATTAAATTAACCAAAGGCACGCAGCAGGATATTAACAGCGGTTACACTTCGCTTTTTAGTCATAAAGATGAAAGTATTCGTCCGGGTTTTTACGGGGTGAAGTTAAAACGTTACGATATCGGCGTAAGATTAACGGCGAGTGAACGCGTTGGTTTCCATGAATATACGTTCCCCAAAAATGATCAAGCACACATTATTATTGATTTGAAGGAAGGTTTAAACTGGGACAGGCCAACTAAAACTTCGATCAAACAAGTTAACGCAACAACAATTACCGGTTACCGTTTTTCTACCGGCTGGGCCAAAGATCAGCGGATTTTCTTTGCGGCGGTTTTCTCTAAACCAATCAAAAACTTCTCGGTTTATGATAGCTTAGTTGCCAAAACAGGTACTGCTTTAACCGGCGAAAAAGTAAAAGGCGTTTTAACTTTTGCCACAACTGCCGGTGAAAAAGTGCTGATAAAAGTTGGTGTTTCGCCGGTGAGTGAAGCCAATGCGCTGATGAATATTCAGGCAGAAATTCCGGGCTGGAACTTTGATCAGGTTGTTGCAGAAGCTGATCAGAAATGGAACAAAGCCCTGCAAAAAGTAGTGGTAAAAACAGCATCCGAAACGCAGAAAAAGATTTTTTATACGGCGATGTTTCACAGCATGATTGCGCCTTCCATCTTCAATGATCACAACGGCGATTACCTCGGCACTGATAAAAAAGTATATGCAAAAGCAGCATTTACCAACCTCACCACGTTTTCTTTGTGGGATACTTACCGCGCTTTAAATCCGCTTTATACCTTAATTCAGCCCGAAAAAATCAGTGACATTGTAAACACCATGCTGGCCATTTACCAGCAGCAGGGCAAGCTGCCGGTTTGGCACTTAATGGGCAACGAAACCAATACGATGGTAGGCTATAGTGCTGTGCCAGTGGTAGTTGATGCGTATTTAAAAGGTTACAAAGGCTTTGATGCCGAATTGGCCTACAAAGCAGTAAAAGCCAGTGCAATGGATACCGACCGTGCCTTGCATTACGTGCAGAAATACAGTTTTATTCCTGCGGATAGCACGGTAGAATCGGTGGCAATGGGACTGGAGTATGCTGTTTCCGACAACGCAATTGCGATGATGGCCAAGAAAATGGGCAAAACGGCTGATTACGAATACTTCCATAAAAGAGGCCAAAATTATCATTATTATTTCGACCCGAAAACACATTTTATGCGCGGCCGGATTTCTGAAACGGAATGGAGAACGCCTTTCAGTCCGTTTGAATCGCGCCACCGCGCCGATGATTATACCGAAGGAAATGCCTGGCAATACACCTGGCTGGTACCGCAGGATGTAAAAGGCATGATTGCGACGCAGGGCGGCGACAAAGCTTTTCTGGTAAAATTAGATTCGCTTTTTATTGCGCAGGGCAGCATGGGCAAAGAAAGTTCGCCGGATATTTCGGGTTTGATCGGGCAATATGCGCATGGAAACGAGCCATCGCATCACATCACTTATTTGTATCCGTACGCCGGCCAGCCCTGGAAAACAGCTGAAAAAGTACGCTATATCATGAACCATTTTTACACTGATAAAACCGACGGAATCATTGGTAATGAGGATGTTGGTCAAATGTCGTCCTGGTATATTTTGTCGTCTTTAGGGTTTTATCAGGTAAATCCTTCCAGCGGCGTTTACGTGTTTGGCAGTCCGCTTTTTAATGAAGCCACGTTGCAACTGGCGGCCGGCAAAAAGCTGCACATCATCGCACAAAATAACAGCGCGCAGAATATTTATATTCAGGGTGCTTCTTTTAACGGCAAAAAATTTAGCCATTCTTACATCACTTACCAGGAGCTGGTTCAAGGTGGAGAGCTGGTGCTGGAAATGGGCAGCAAACCAAGTGCAACCTGGGGCGTTGCGATGGCTGATCGTCCGCAGATTTAATTTGCTGGCCATGATCAGCGATAAAACAAATGCTTCTTTTACCATGAAAAAATTATTGTTCTTAATATTTCCTTTGATTGTACTGCAAGGTTTTTCTCAGCAGAAACCTGCCGAATTTAAACCGCAAAACCTGGAAATCAAGTGGGAAATTATCCGCAACAACGATCAGGGCAAGGCGCAAACTTTATCAGCTTTAACCATCATCAACCATGATCAAAACAGCTTGCCGGCAAGCGGCTGGAAACTGTTTTTCAATTTTGAGCGGATGATCCATTCCGTTTCCGGACCAGTAAAATCAAGTTATTTTAACGGCGATTTATTTTGTTTATCGCCAGAAAAAGATTTTAAAACTTTAAAAAGCGGCGAATCTTTTCGCACCGAAATCATTTCTGCGGATTGGGTAATTAACAAAACCGATGCGCCGGCAGGTTTTTACTGGATTGATGATGCCAGGCCAAATCAGCAGATTCCGATCAGCAATATTGTCTTGATTCCTTCCACCAAGCCAGCGCAATTGATGCGCGATCCAACGGATCTGGTGCCTGCTAGCACGCCGGAAATGGTTTTCAGCCAGAATAAAAATATCGTAAATATTGCTGCGGAATCTTTACCGCCGATTTTTCCAACGCCGGTTAGTTATCAGTACAAAACCGGAAAATTTTTGCTGGATGGAAATGTTACCATTCAGGCCGATGCTGTTTTTAGCACCGAAAAATTGGTCTTGCAACAGTTGCTGACTGTTGTTTTTGGTTCCGAAAAAAGGCAAATTTCAACCCAGAAAATAATTTTATCGGTAAACAAAACGTTAACTCCGGAAGCTTACGAACTGAAAATTAATCCAACTCAAATTACCGTTTCTGCTGCGGATGGAGCCGGAATTTTCTACGGCATACAATCATTGAAAAGTTTGTTTTCTGCGGAAGTTTGGGTTAAGAAGCAAATGCAAATTAGCTTGCCAAATATCGAAGTAAAAGATGCGCCGCGTTTTGGTTACCGCGGTTTGCTGATTGATGTGGCGCGCAATTTTCAACCCAAAACCGAAATTTTAAAGGTTTTAGAGCTGATGGCGAGTTACAAACTCAACACGTTGCATTTGCATTTGAATGATGATGAAGGCTGGCGATTGGAAATTGCATCGCTTCCGGAACTGACTTCGGTTGGCAGCAAGCGCGGCCACACTTTGGATGCTAAAGAGCATTTGCCGCCATCGTACGGCTCTGGTCCGGATGTAAATAATCCTTACGGAAGCGGTTTTTACACGAAAGCAGATTTTATAGAAATTTTGAAGTTTGCCAAAGCGCGGCACATCACGGTAATTCCGGAAATGGAAACGCCCGGACATGCGCGCGCGGCTATTAAATCCATGGATGCGCGTTACCGGATGCTTCTTTTATCGGGTAAAAAACAGGAAGCTGAGCGGTTTATGCTGCATGATTTAGGTGATCACTCTGTTTACCGTTCGGTGCAAAACTGGAACGATAACGTAATGGATGTTTCGCTGCCATCAACCTATAACTTTTTGGAAACCGTTGCAGATGAAGTGATTGCAATATACAAAGAAGCCGACGCACCTTTAAAAACCATTCATTTTGGCGGCGATGAAGTGCCTGCTGGTGTTTGGGAAAAATCTCCGGCGTACCTGAAACTTCGTGCAACACATCCGGAGATTAAAAGCACGGACGATTTGTGGTATTATTACTTCGGGAAAGTGAATCAAATCCTTAAAAAACGAAATTTGTATGTTTCCGGTTGGGAAGAAGCGGGTTTGCGCAAAACGGTTTTAAACGGACAAAAAACCAATATCCCGAACCCGGATTTTGCTGATCAGAATTTCCATTTGTATGTTTGGAACAACGTAATTGGCGGCGGCGCAGAAGATTTAGCTTACAAAATGGCCAACGCGGGCTATCCGGTTGTACTTGGAAATGTGACCAATTTGTATTTTGATATGGCTTACCAGAAAGCGTTTGACGAGCCGGGTTATTATTGGGGAAGTTATGTTGATGTGGAAAAACCGTTCCGATTTATCCCGTATAATTACTTTAAAAATTCTAACGAAACTGCGTTTGGCAAACCTGTAAACGCTGATTTTTATGCTGCAAAAGAAGCATTAACCGCTAAAGGAAAAGCCAATATTTTAGGCATACAAGGGTTGCTTTGGGCGGAAACTGTGAAAGGAATAGCACGTTTGGAGTACATGCTGGCACCAAAAATATTAGGTTTGGCCGAGCGCGCCTGGAGCAAAGATCCGGAATGGGCAACGGAACCGGACTTGGCCAAAAGCAAAGTTTTGTATGATCGGGCCTGGTCGGTTTTTACCAATGGTTTAGGCCGAAAAGAGTTACCAAAATTGAGTTATTTAGCTGGCGGATTTAATTATCGCATTCCAACGGCTGGTGTTTTGGTTGAAAATGGACAGGTAAAAGCCAATGTGCAGTTTCCGGGAATGCTGATTCGGTACACAACTGATGGCAGCGAACCGAATGCGAACAGCGCAGTTTATACAAAACCAATTACAAACAAAGGAACCTTAAAATTTAGTGTCTTTAATTCAGCTGGCCGTGGAAGCCGATCAGTTTCAGTTTTAAATCCATAAATATTTTAATTATATATGCTTCTTTTATCAGGTAAAAATGGGTCATCCCCTTGGGCCTTTCAAAGGGAAAAGGATCAGGGCAGAAATATTACTAAATCATAGTGCTGAAATTGAAGCTTTAAAGATAGTTGCCATACAGTTCCCCCTTTGAAGGAGGCCAGGAGGATGATCTATTCATACAACCAAAAATTACAAAATCAATATACCTTCAACATAAATTACTAATGAAAAAAATTTGGATAGCAGTTTTTACCATCATCAGTTTCAACAGTTTTGCCCAGCAGGTTAACCAAATTTCTGATCCGGTGGAGTGGATTAACCCGCTGATGGGCACGGATTCTAAACCGAGTTT
>JBPBQN010000033.1:0-9128 GCA_050954865.1 Janthinobacterium lividum
TTGGCGGCGTCATTCCCCAAAGCGTGCGGTCAACCGGTTTGCCCAATTTGCTAATCATATCATCGTAATCCCATTTGCTGGTATTCCTCGCGTTTTGGAAGAAAGTAGCGCGGTTAATTTCCAAACCAGCATAAGTTTTCCAATGATCAGGATAACCGATTTTTGGGTTGAAAGCATGCAATTTATCCAATGCTTTTTTCTTAGTTGCTTCACTCATCCAGTCTAATTTATTGATCCGGATTTCAAACGCTTTGCGCAAATTGCTAACCAACTCTTCCATGCGCACTTTTGCTTCTGGCGTAAAGTATTCTTTCACATACAGTTGCCCCAGCAATTCGCCAATTGCGCCATCTGTTAAAGATGACATGCGTTGCCAGCGTGGTGTTTGCACTTTTTGTCCGGATAATGCCTGGGCAAAATCAAATCGTGCTTTAACAAAAGGAGAGCTTAAAAAAGAAGCCGAATTTTTTAAAACGTTCCATTGCAGGTAAGTTTTCCAATCTGCAACAGACGTAGCTGTTAATAAGCCATTTAAATCGGTAAAAAATTTAGGCTCATCAACCAAAATAGAATCCGGCGTATTTACTTTTAATTTAGTCGTTAAATCAACAAAATTTAATTCTGGTGCAGTTTTGCTGAAAGTGCCTGTTGCAAACTTGTTGTACAGTTTCTGCGGATCGCGCATTTCCACACGGCTCAATTGTGAGGTGGCCAGTGCTTTTTCTATACCAAAAATTGTTGCCGCATTTTTCTGTGCAGTTGCTTCATCTGTGCCGATCAGCTTAAATAAAGTAACAATATAAGTTTTAAAAGCAGCCTGAATTTTTTGCGTGCGCGGATCGTTTTTAAGATAATAATCACGATCTGGCAAAGAAATGCCGCCCTGACTCAGTTCAACAATCATCTGGTTAACGTTTTTGCTATCCTGTGCAACGTCAAAATCAAATAATGGCGAACCAGCGCCGGTTGTACGCATGTACGCAACTTCGTCTAAAACGCCTTTTAAATCTTTAATCCGGTTAACTTTTTCCAGGTCAGGTTTGATCGGCGTGTAACCTAATTTCTCGATTGTAACGCTATCCATCGCAGCCGCATAAAAATCGCCAACGCGTTTTTCTATTGATCCCGGAGCGGCGTTTTGATCAGCTTCTGCTCTGTTTAACAAGGTTTTAACTGCGTTGATGTTAAACTCATGCAAAATATTAAAACTTCCCCAGCTGGTTTCTTTTGCCGGAATTGCATTATTTTTCAGCCAGGTGCCATTTGCATATTCCGCAAAATTATCGCCCGGTTTTACCGACAAATCCATGTTAGCACGGTCGATAAACTTTTTCGGCGGAACTGGTTTTGCGCCTTTTCCCGGCTCACCATTTCCGGCCATTGCAGATGCCGAAAGCAAAACCGCGCCCGTAATTACTAATCCTGAATACTTCAACTTCATCATCTAAAAATTAATTCCTGTTTTAATTAAATGTTAAATATAGTCAATAAAATAAGTGTGGTAAAAGAAGCATTGAAATTTTAGGCGATGCTGTTTTTATCGGTATAAAATCAGGCTAAAAACTTTAAACTATTGATTTTTAATTTTTATGTGGAGATAAAAGCTGACCAGATTCAGAGCTGATTGTCTACATTAAAACTGTAAAAGTAGTGTGTTCAGTGGTTTAAGTTGAAGCCTTTCTGTTCTGAAACAACTGTGATGCTTCTTTTATCCACCTTTTTTTTGTGAAGCGGTTATCATCAAAAATCAGCTTTAAAACCTATTTTTGCGCTTTATTTATGCTGATTTAAACAACGTGGAAATTCCTACAAAATATAATCCTCAGGAAACTGAAAACAAATGGTACCAATACTGGCTGGATCACGGTTTTTTCAAATCCGTGCCCGATGAGCGCGAGCCGTACACCATCGTGATTCCGCCGCCAAACGTAACCGGCGTTTTGCACATGGGCCACATGCTCAACAATACCATTCAGGATGTTTTGGTGCGCAGGGCGCGGATGCAAGGCAAAAACGCCTGCTGGGTTCCGGGAACAGATCATGCTTCCATTGCTACCGAAGCGAAAGTTGTTGCCATGCTGAAAGAACGCGGTATTTCCAAAAAAGACCTTTCTCGTGAAGAATTTTTAAGTTACGCCTGGGAATGGAAAGAAAAATACGGCGGCATCATCCTGGAACAATTAAAAAAATTAGGTGCCAGCTGCGATTGGGACAGAACCAAATTTACGATGGACGCGGACATGAGCGAAGGCGTGATCGATACCTTTATCCATCTGTATAAAAAAGGCTGGATTTATCGTGGCGTGCGCATGGTTAACTGGGATCCGCAGGGAAAAACGGCTGTTTCTGATGAAGAAGTAATTCGGAAGGAAGTTAATCAGAAGTTGTATTATATTAAATATAACGTTGCAGGAGCAACTGATGAAACTGCTCAATACTTAACAATTGCTACCACTCGTCCAGAAACGATTATGGCTGATGCGGCAATCTGTATCAATCCAAATGATGAACGTTATGCTTCTTTTATCGGTAAAAAAGTGGTGATACCGTTAATTAACCGCGAGATCCCGATCATTCTGGATGATTATGTGGAAATGGATTTCGGTACAGGTTGTTTAAAAGTGACGCCTGCGCATGATCTGAACGATTATAACCTCGGCCTGAAACATCATTTGCCTGTTGTTGATATTTTGAACGATGACGGTACGCTGAATGATAAAGCAGAAATTTTAGTTGGCAAAGATCGTTTTGCTGCGCGAAAAGAAATTGCCAAGCTTTTGGAAGAAGCCGGACAATTGGAAAAAGTAGAAGAATATAAATCCCAGGTTGGTTTTTCGGAACGGACAGATGCCGTGATCGAACCAAAACTTTCCATGCAATGGTTTTGCAAAATGGAAGAAATGGCTGGCCCGGCGCTGGATTATGTTTTGGATGGAGAAGTAAAACTGATTCCCGAAAAATTCACCAATACGTACAAGTATTGGATGGAAAACGTGAAAGATTGGTGTATCAGCCGTCAGTTATGGTGGGGGCAACAGATTCCGGCCTGGTATTTACCAAACGGACAATTTGTGGTTGCCAAAACACGCGAAGAAGCTTTTGAAGAAGCAAAATTGTTAAGTCCGCAATTACCAGATTTAAAGATAACAGATTTGCAACAGGAAGAAGACGTGGTTGACACGTGGTTTTCATCCTGGTTATGGCCGATTTCTGTTTTTGATCCCGGATTTTTTGGTGATAAAAACAGCATTGGCAATGCTGATCTGCAATATTATTATCCAACAAATGACCTGGTTACGGCTCCAGAAATTTTGTTTTTCTGGGTTGCCCGGATGATTATGGCAGGACACGAATTTAAAGGTGAAGCGCCCTTTAAAAATGTTTACCTGACAGGAATTGTGCGCGATAAATTAGGCCGGAAAATGTCTAAATCATTGGGTAATTCGCCTGATCCGCTGGATTTGATCGAAAAATATGGTGCTGATGGCGTTCGCGCAGGAATGTTGTTTTCTTCTCCCGCAGGAAATGATCTGATGTTTGACGAAAGTCATTGCGAGCAGGGACGGAATTTTGCCAATAAAATTTGGAATGCGTTCCGTTTGGTAAAAGGCTGGGAAATAGATCAGAATCTGTCCAATCCAAATAAAACAGCAATTGCTTGGTTTGAAAATCGATTTAACCAGGCTTTAACGGAGATTGAAGAAAATTTCAAGCAATATCGTTTGTCCGAAGCCTTAATTGCAACTTATAAATTGGTTTGGGACGATTTCTGCGCCTGGTATTTAGAAATGGTAAAACCTGTTTACCAGCAGCCGATTGATGCAGAAACACATGCAGCAACGGTTAGGTTTTTTGAAAATATTTTAAAGATCGTTCATCCGTTTATGCCTTTTTTAACGGAGGAATTATGGCACGATAACCTGTTTGGCGAACGTGCAGAATTGGATTGTTGCATTGTGGCACAACAACCGAAAGTTGGAGAAATCAACCTTAAATTATTAAACGAAATTAGTACGATAAAAGAAGTAGTTTCCGAAATCAGGAATACCAGAAACATCAAACAAATTTCGCCGAAGGAAGCTTTGCCGCTGGCAATTAAATCCAATTCCGAAATTGATTACAAAACTTATGTTCCAATTTTATCCAAACTTGGAAATCTAAGTGAAGTTAATTTTATCCAAGATAAACTTTCCGGAGCAGCAAATTTTATTGCCGGAACAGATGAATTTTTCATCGAACTTGCCAACAATATTGATGTTGAAGCTGAACGTGAACGTATCCAAAAAGAACTGGTTTACTTGCAGGGTTTCCTGAAATCGGTTACCGCAAAATTATCCAACGAACGTTTTGTGCAAAATGCAAAAGCCGAAATTGTAGCCAATGAGCAGCAGAAAAAAGCAGATGCGGAAGCAAAAATTGTGATTCTGGAAGAAAGTTTAGCGGGGTTGATTTAGTAGAAAAAACCAATCATAAATTAAATTAGAGATTTGTTCATTTTTTCAATTTTCAAATCTTTTCTTAGGTCACCAAGTAAAGTTTCCCCTTGAGAGTGAATATCATGAACATGTTTACTATAATCCTTAAGTGTAATTAAGCCAATATGTATTGGTCTAATATCGGCTAATTTATCCGAAAAGCTACTCATGTTTTCAAATACGTGAGTAGCGGTCATTATATAAGAATCTAAAAATAAATAGTCAATAATAACACATTTATCTTCAATCTTTTGAGAGATAATTTGAAGTTCATCTTCATTATTTAAAGTTTCAAAACGAACAGTAATTTCTGTTTCTTGTAGAAATATTATTAATGCAGCAACAGCTTTTGAGACCTCTCAATACAATTTTAATTTTTCGTTATATAAATTATTTCTAATATTTAATAATTTATTCAAACGATAATTGAAATATGCTATGAGAGCTGTAGAGCCAGATACAACAACTGTTATTGTAGAAATTGTTTTTGTAAAGTCTTCTATCATATAATATGTAATTATCCACAAAAAAAGTGTACAGATCAACTCAGTACACTTTTTTTATGCCGATAAAAGCAGCATCAGTTACCTAGTATAATTTGGTGCTTCCTTGGTTATTGTAATATCATGTGGATGCGATTCGCGGATGCCGGATGAAGTGATGCGCACAAATTTGGCTTTTTGCAAAGCTTCAATATTAGCCGCACCGCAGTAGCCCATGCTGGCGCGCAAACCGCCGATGTATTGGTACATCACTTCGGCCAGACTGCCTTTTACGGGCACACGTCCAACAATTCCTTCGGGCACTAACTTTTTAATATCATCTTCCACATCCTGGAAATAGCGGTCTTTCGAGCCTTGTTCCATCGCTTCGATAGAACCCATGCCGCGGTAAGACTTAAATCTTCTGCCTTCATAAATGATGATTTCACCAGGAGATTCTTCCACACCGGCAAACAGCGAACCCGCCATAATTGAGCTGGCACCCGCCGCAATCGCTTTCGGAATATCGCCCGTGTGCTTGATACCGCCATCGGCAATCACTGGAACGCCTGTGCCTTCCAGCGCTTTGGCGCACTCGTAAACGGCGTATAATTGCGGCACGCCTACGCCGGCAATAATTCGTGTGGTACAAATCGAACCCGGACCAATACCAACTTTTACCGCATCGGCACCGGCATCGGCCAAAGCTTTTGCACCTTCGCCAGTGGCTACGTTGCCTACAATTACTTGCAAATCAGGATATTTTGCTTTTACTTCTTTTAACCGTTCAATTACACCTTTGGAGTGGCCGTGTGCGGTATCAATTGTAACCACATCCACACCCGCTTTTACCAGCGCATCCACGCGTTGCAACGTATCGGCAGTAACGCCAACGGCTGCACCAACGCGCAAACGGCCGTGCTCATCTTTGCAGGCAGCCGGATAATTTTTAAATTTCTGGATATCTTTAAACGTGATCAAACCTGTTAACCTTCCATCGGCATCCACAACAGGCAGTTTTTCAATTTTATAGTTTTGGAGGATTTCTTCCGCCTGTTTCAAATCTGTGCCTAATGGCGCGGTAATCAGATTTTCCTTCGTCATCACTTCCCGAACAGGCTTCGTCATGTCTTTCTGAAAACGCAAATCGCGGTTGGTAATGATGCCAGTCAGCCGATGATCGCCATCCACAATCGGGATGCCACCGATCCGAAATTCCTTCATCATCTTCACCGCATCAGCAATCACAGCATCTACTTTCAGCGTAACCGGATCCTGGATCATACCACTTTCCGAGCGTTTTACTTTGCGCACTTCTTCTGCCTGCAAAGCAATGCTCAGGTTTTTGTGCAGCATTCCGATTCCGCCGGCCTGCGCAATGGCAATAGCCAAAGCTGATTCGGTAACGGTGTCCATCGCGGCAGAAACAATCGGCACGTTTAGTTTTATTTTTCGGGTGAGGTTGGAGCGCGTATCTACATCTCTCGGCAAAACTTCAGAATAAGCCGGTATCAGCAGCACATCGTCGTAAGTTAAACCTTCGGCAACAAATTTGGCAGGGTCAAGTTGCATAGCAAACAATTTTGGGGTTATTATTTGCGGGGCAAAGATACTGTTTTTATCGGTACTTTTTTGGGCTGGATGAATTTATACATTGCAGATGAAACAGTTTTGGGTAAAGCAGATTGGCTTTTATGCAAACGATCTTCAACTCCTAAACACTTTTGGTAACTGGCCCGGATATTGTAAATCTTCTAACAACTCGGTACAGCATATATTTAAAGCGAAGAACAATTTTAAATAGCTTTGTTTGTTTCTGAGAAAATAACTATTGTTTAACTATTTATTATTTCTGCCTGATTATAGCCATGTGTAAAAACCCTTTGTTAAACTTTGATGATCAAAACCTGAAAAGCTTTTTTGCTTCCAGCAACCAACCGATGCTGATTTTAGACAGCGAAGGCAAGCTTATTCTGGAAATTAATGATTCGGCTGTCAAATTAACGGGATATATTTTTGCAGAAGCTATTCCTCAACCTGTGGAAAATATTTTACAAACCAAAAAAAATCGTTGGGCAAGTATTGATGCAGATATGCTTTCCCAAAAAAATAATTTAAAAAAAGAATTTACGCTGATTAGCAAACCTGGTTTTGTTGAGGCAGATTTGGCCACGATTTTGTACCAGCAAAAAGAAGCATTGCTTTTTACGTTAACGGATATTACGGATAAAAAGCTGTACCGCGCCATGCTGGAAGATGCAATCGAAGAGGAAATTAACCTTAAAACCCAAAATCAGGAACTTAAAAACATTGCTTATGCCAACCTGCGCCTGGCGCGCAAACCGCTGGCCAATATTCTGGGTTTAGTTGATGTGATTGATCAGACGGAAACGTTTGATCAAACACTGGTTAAAGCCATCAGTTTTTTGAAAGCATGCGGACAAGAATTGAATGAAGTAATTAAAAGTATCGATCCGCAGTTGTATTAAGCAAAAAGTTGTTTATAATTTCTTTTCTTCGCGTTGCAATTTGTTGCTTCCATGAAAGATTATAAAAAGTATTATTTGCTGCCGGCCACGCCTGAAGAAGTTTATCTGGCTTTAACCAATCCGGTTAGTATTGAAATCTGGACGGGCGAGCCAGCTGAAATGGTTGCAGAACCTAATACGGAGTTTTCTTTGTGGGAAGGAAGTATTCAGGGCAAAAACCTGGAGTTTGAGGAAGGCAAAAAGCTGGTGCAGCAATGGTATTTTGGTGAGCAGGAAGCGGCATCTATTGTAACCATCAAGCTCCATCCGGATAAGCACGGCACTTCTGCAGAACTGAAACACACCAATATCCCTGATGAAGATTACAACGATATTGTAGAAGGCTGGAACACAGCTTATTTTGGATCGCTGGAAGAATTTTTCTCGGGATTATGAAGGCGTTAAACTTTTATGATTTTACTTCGTCTTTAAGCATGCTGTTTTTACCTAACATAAATCAGGATGATTGCAAAAATTAAAACTTTTCTGATTTTATCGATTTTCTTTTTTTCTGCCGAAATAACAATTGCACAAACTGATTCTTTGCCATCCGGCGTTTCGTTGCCAAGTGCTCAGCAAAAAAAAGAAGACAGTTTGGCCACACAAAAAGATATTCTGGATATACTGCATCAGCTTTTCCACAAAAAAGGTGTAGTAAAAACAGTATCGGTTCCAAAGCAGTTTATTTTTTCGGTTGTGCCTTCTGCGGGTTACACGCTTTCTACCGGTTTAGCGGTTGGTTTAACCGGAAATGTGGCATTTTTTGTAGAGCCTAAAGAGCACGAAAACTTATCTTCCATCGTTTCTAACCTGGGTTATAACCAGCACAGTCAGCTTACTTTTCACACGGGTTCTAACATCTGGACGAAAGACAATAAATTTAATCTGGTTGGCGACTGGAGAATCTATCAATTTCCGGAAAACACTTACGGTTTAGGAAGCGCATCGCCTTTAGCTGATTTAAACCCGATTAAATATGATTTTATCCGCTTTTATGAAACCGTTTTAAAAGAACTTACAAAAAATTTTTACGGTGGCATCGGTTACGCATTGGATTATCATTATAACATTGTGCAAAACGGTTCAACTACGCAAGCCATTACCGGTTATCAGCTTTATGGCCAAACCAGTAAATCTGTTTCTTCCGGCATCACTTATAATTTACTTTATGATAACCGCAAAAACTCTATCAACCCGCAAAGCGGCACATATGCCAACCTGATTTACAGGCCTAATTTAACCTGGTTAGGCAGCGATTCAAGGTGGCGTTCTTTAACATTTGATTTTCGTAAATATATCCCACTATCTAAAAATGGTAAAAGCTTGCTTGCATTCTGGACGCTGGATGTTTTTACGCTAAGCGGCCATCCGCCGTATCTTGATTTGCCAAGTACAGGCTGGGATATGGGTGGAAATACAGGCCGTGGTTATGTGCAAGGCCGTTTTCGCGGAACAGATATGCTTTATGCCGAAGCGGAATATCGCGTTGATCTTACCAAAAATGGGTTGTTAGGCGGCGTGCTTTTTGTAAATGGAGAAAGTTTTTCCAATAGTCCGGCAACCCGTTTTCAAAAAATACAGCCAGGATACGGGCCTGGTTTGCGCATCAAATTTAACAAGCGTTCTGATACAAATATTGCCAT
>JBPBQN010000034.1:0-8773 GCA_050954865.1 Janthinobacterium lividum
CCGTTTCTGTATTCAATTGCTGGAAATATTTGCTGAAATATGTTAGCGGACAGATTTCACATTTTGGCGTTCGGGCCACGCAAATGTATCGTCCGTGCAAAATTAGCCAGTGATGCGCCACTGCCACTACTTCTTTTGGCAGGTATTTTATCAGCTGCAACTCGGTAGCCAGCGGCGTTTTGGCGTGCGTGGTTAATCCGATTCGATGTGAAACCCGAAACACATGCGTATCCACCGCCATCGCCGGCTCCTGAAAAACCACTGATGAAATTACGTTTGCCGTTTTGCGGCCAACGCCGGGCATTTTTTGCAGTTCATCAATTCCCTGCGGCACAATTCCGCTAAACTCGTTCACCAAAATTTTGGCCATGCCAACTAAATGTTTGGCTTTGTTATTTGGATAACTTACGCTTCGGATATAAGTATAAACTTCCTCAACCGTTGCTTCGGCCAAACTTTGTGGTACTGGAAAACGCTCAAATAAAGCTGGCGTAATCTGGTTAATGCGCTTATCTGTGCATTGTGCAGATAAAATTACGGCCACCAATAATTGATAGGGCGATTGGTAATGAAGTTCTGTAACGGGATCGGGCTGATGAGAAGAAAAGTAAGCAACAAAAGCTTTATAACGATCTGTTTTAAGCATGTTGCAAACCTAAAATTTAAAATTTGGTATTTTTAGGTGGAATGTAAAAACCACAAACTAGAACTTAAAAATAACCAATGCTGCTTTTATCAACTAAAATTATTTCTTGGATTTGGAGTAAGCCATTATTTTAAAAATGGTTTCTTTTTTTGGAGAAAGCTGAATGTTGTTTAAATGTGAAGAAATAGATCTGTAAAAATGCTGTTCATGTGGTTCCAAATCATCTTCAGTGCTAAACGGGTCGTCAGCTAAAGATTTAATAAATTTTACTTCACTTGTAGAGATTTCGGTCATAAGCTGATTTAATAAAATATCAGGAGATAAAACGAAATCGCTACAAATTTAGTACGTGATCAATAAAATTTGTTTTTAGTCTTTTAACAGCAATTCTTTAGTAGTCATCATCCGCCGCAAATTGTTTAAAGCATAACGCATTCTGCCCAAAGCCGTGTTAATGCTTACATCGGTAATATCTGCAATCTGCTTAAAACTTAAATCACCATAATGGCGCATAATCAGCACTTCTTTCTGTTCTGATGGCAGCAAATGAATCAGCTTTTTCAGATCTGTATAAGTTTGCTCACGGATCATTTTATCTTCCGTACTTTCATCGTACTGGCCTAAAACATCAAAAATATCAAACGTCTCGCCGGTATTAACAACTGGCGTACGCTTTTCCCGGCGAAAATGATCAATCACCAAATTGTGCGCAATGCGGGCAACCCAAGGCAAAAACTTACCTTCTTCGTTGTATTTCCCTGCTTTAAGGGTATTAATAACTTTTATAAAGGTATCCTGAAAAATATCTTCGGCCAGATATTCGTCTTTTACCAATAAATAAATTGAGGTGTATATTTTCGACTGGTATCTGCGGATGAGTTCTGCCAAACCCGCTTCACTGCCGGAAACATACAGATGAACCAAATCCTGATCACTCGTCTCTTTAAACTCCATAGATCTGCTACCTTGCTCTTTTTTTAAAATTCTTTTGAAAAAGTAGAGTTTTATCGATAGCGTGCTGATATAGAAGTTTAAACGATTACCAATACCAAATAAAATAATTATTTTGTTACCAAACAAATATTAAATTAAAAAGACTGAGTTGTATCGGCCAACCGGTATTTTTGTTTTTTTAAAGAAACAGTTTTTGCTGATGCTTCTTTTACCATAGATAATTTTTTGAATGAATATAGATACAGAAATCGATCCTAAGAAACAGATTTTAATTGCCGGCGCACGCGTGCATAACCTTAAAAACCTGACAGTTGGGATTCCTAAAAACAAATTGGTAGTAGTTACGGGTATGTCTGGCTCGGGCAAATCTTCGCTGGCTTTTGATACACTTTATGCCGAAGGGCAACGCCGTTATGTAGAAAGTTTGTCTTCCTACGCGCGCCAGTTTATGGGCCGGATGAACAAACCAGACGTAGATTACATTCGCGGCATTGCGCCGGCCATCGCCATCGAGCAAAAAGTGATTACTTCCAATCCGAGATCAACGGTTGGCACATCTACCGAAATTTACGATTATTTAAAGCTGCTTTTTTCGCGGATTGGCAAAACAATTTCGCCTAAATCCGGACAAATCGTTAAAAAAGACACGGTTACAGATGTAGTTAATTTTGCTGCTGCCCTGCCGGAAAGTACAGCTGTAACGGTTTATTGTCCGCTGCATCCGCATAACAACCGGACGTTAAAAGAAGAACTGGCGGTTTTGCTGCAAAAAGGTTTTCAGCGGGTTTTGTTTGAAGGAAAAGTTTCGCGCATTGAGCAGATTCTGGAAGATACTTCAATTGAAGATGTGCAGCTAACATCGGATCATGCTGTTTTTATCGTGGTAGATCGGGTGATCATCAATTCCGAAGAAGAAACGCTAAGCAGACTGGCAGATTCTGTTCAAACCGCATTTTTTGAAGGCCGCGGCGATTGTTATCTCCGCTATAAACCAACGGCAGACGGGCCGGAAAAAGACCAGTTTTTTTGTGATCGTTTTGAGTTGGACGGCATTCGTTTTGAAGAACCTACACCTAATTTTTTCAGTTTTAACAATCCGTATGGTGCCTGCCGCACCTGCGAAGGTTATGGCAAAACCATCGGCATTGATGAAGATTTGGTGATTCCGGATAAAAGCAAATCCATTTATGATGGCGCCATTGCGCCGTGGCGCAGCGAAAAAATGAAAGAGTGGAACGACGAACTGGTCAACAAAGCCAGCAAATTTGATTTCCCGATTCATCGCGCTTACAGTCAGCTTACGCCAAAACAGCAGCAATTGATCTGGACCGGAAACAAGTATTTCCGTGGACTGAATGCTTATTTTAAAGAGCTGGAAGAGCAAACCTACAAAATCCAGTATCGCGTAATGTTGTCGCGTTATCGTGGCAAAACCACTTGTCCGGATTGCAAAGGCAGCCGTTTGCGGCAGGATGCTTCTTTTGTCAAGGTAAATTCCAAATCCATTACAGATATTGTTTTGCTTCCGATGGATGAGTGTCTGGCCTTCTTTCAAAACCTCAATTTAACCGGATCAGACGAAAAAATTGCGCGCCGTTTGCTGATGGAAATTGTTAACCGCTTGCAGTTTTTAAATGATGTTGGTTTGAGTTACCTCACGCTAAACCGACTTTCAAACACGCTTTCGGGCGGAGAATCGCAACGCATTAACCTGGCAACTTCGCTGGGCAGCAGTTTGGTTGGTTCGGTTTATGTTTTGGATGAGCCAAGCATTGGTTTGCATCCGCGCGACACGCAACGATTAATTACAGTATTAAAATCGCTGCGTGATGTGGGCAACACGGTTTTGGTGGTAGAGCACGAAGAAGAAATTATGCAGGCCGCCGATTATATCATTGATATCGGTCCGGAAGCCGGAACACACGGCGGCAACCTGGTTTTTGCCGGAAGTTATGCCGAAATTTTAACCGATAAAAACAGCTTAACCGGCAAATATTTAAGTCATCGTGAAGAAATTGAAGTGCCGGCACACCGCAGAACCTGGAACGATTTTATCCTGATAAAAGGAGCACGCGAAAACAACCTCAAAAACATCGACGTAAAGTTTCCGTTGGGCGTGCTTACCGTTGTTACCGGCGTTTCCGGTTCTGGCAAAACCAGTTTGGTAAAACGGATTTTATTTCCGGCTTTGCAAAAAAGTCTGGGCAATTATTCGGGCGAAAAAACCGGCGGTTATGATGGAATTGAAGGCGATATCAGCAAAATCGAGCAGGTAGAAATGGTGGATCAAAATCCAATTGGCCGTTCATCACGCTCAAATCCGGTTACTTATATCAAAGCCTGGGACGATATCCGCAACCTTTTTGCCGCGCAGCCTGCCGCAAAAGCTGCCGGATTGAAACCTGCTGCCTTTTCTTTTAATGTGGAAGGTGGCCGTTGTGATGTTTGCCAGGGCGAAGGTGAAGTGAAAATCGAGATGCAGTTTATGGCCGATATTTTTCTGCCTTGCGAAGCTTGTAGCGGCAAACGTTTTAAGCAGCACGTTTTAGATATTACTTTTCAGGAAAAAAACGTTTCAGACATTTTGCAGATGACGATTGACGAAGCGCAGGAATTTTTCTCTAACGAAAATAAAATCCTCAACAAAATAAAACCGCTGGTGGAAGTTGGTTTGGGCTATGTGCAGCTGGGTCAATCTTCTAACACACTTTCTGGCGGAGAAGCACAACGGATTAAACTTGCTTCCTTTTTAATCAAAGGCAATAATGCCAGCAAAACGATGTTTATTTTTGATGAACCGACAACCGGACTGCATTTTCATGATATCAAAAAACTGCTGAAATCTTTAAATGCGTTGCTGGATCAAGGCAACACGATCGTAGTTATTGAACACAACATGGATGTGATTAAATGCGCAGATTGGGTGATTGATATTGGCTTGGAAGGCGGCGACAGAGGCGGAAACTTGGTTTTTGAAGGTTTGCCGGAGAAGTTGATCAAAGAAAAAAAATCGTACACAGGCAAGTTTTTAAAAGAGCGTTTACAACAAACTGTTATTTCATAATTTATTAATTTGAAACAAGGTGTTTAAACAACAATTTTCTTTTTATTTGTTATTCAAAAAATTAACTACATAAAAACAGCAATTATGGCAACAGCAACAAAATGGGTTTTAGATCCGATGCACTCTGAAGTTACTTTCAAAATCAAACACTTGGTGATTTCTACCGTAACCGGATTTTTCAAAAAATTTGAAGGAATGTTCGAAGCTCCAACTGATAGTTTCGAAAATGCAGAAATTGATTTTTCATTGGATATTGATAGCATCGACACCAATCAGGAACAACGCGATGTGCATTTAAAATCGGCTGATTTTTTTGATGCAGCAACTTATCCAAAAATTACTTTCAAATCAACTTCTTTTACCAAAGTAGATGATGAAGAATTTAACTTGGCCGGAAATTTAACTATCAGAGGCGTAACCAAACCAGTAACTTTAAAAGTAGAATTGGGCGGAACAGCTAATGATGCGTGGGGCAATTTAAAAGCCGGATTTGAAATAACAGGCAAAATTAGCCGTAAAGAATTCGGTTTGGTTTATGATGGTGTTACAGAAGCTGGTTCTGTAATTTTGGGCGATGAAGTCAAATTAAGCATCAACGCACAGTTTTCTAAACAGGCTTAAACTTGTTTTTGTAAATTTTATAAAACAAAAAACAGCTTTTATCAGGCGGTTTTTTGTTTTTTATGAACATGCTTCTTTTATACACTTAAAATTGTAATAAATTGCAAACGCCAAGTTTTTGGTAAACTTTCTGTTTTAAAAAACCTGATTACTTTTGCTGCATGATTTTTTTGACATTTTTTCTGGGAGTTGTATGTAACTTTATTGGCTATGTGCCGCCCGGAAACATTAACTTAACGCTTGTACAAATTACCATCAACCGAGGTTTAAGGCAAGCGGTATATTTTATTTGCTCGTTTTCGGTTATCGAGTTTTTTTTTACGCTGCTGATTATGTACGGCGCCAGCTGGCTGTCGCAGCAAATGAATTTATCTACCATTATTGATTGGGTAATGGTGGTTTTATTTACTGTGCTGGGCTTTGTAACCTGGCGCAACCGAAATGAAGAACCAAGTCAGAATTATTCCGATAAAGACAGCATTAAATACGGCATAATTCTGGGTTTTTTAAACCCGATGCAAATTCCGTTCTGGCTGATTACCGGCACATATTTAATTACCCACCAATGGATAGAAGCATCTGTTTTTGAGCTGATTGTATTTAGTTTTGGTTCTGCCTTAGGCGCATTTTTGTGTTTATACATCTATGCAAAATCCGCTAATTATATTAAAAGCAAGTTCGCCCTCAGCAGTAAAGTTATTAATAAAAGTATTGCTGTTTTATTTTGGAGTTTTGCGGTTTATCACATCATCAAACAAATTTATCTGATGTTTTTTAAGCATCATTGATTTTAGGTTGATGCTGTTTTTATCGTACTTTTTTTGTTGAGTGATTTTGCATAAAATACTTTTTGATAAACCTTTTGCAGACACTAACGGTTTATCCATCATGAAAAAATTTTCCACCTATATACTGATTGCCTTCGCCGCAGGAATTGTTTCCTGCAACAGCAATTCCAAATCAGGTCAGCCAGCAGAAAGCGATGCCGTAAAAAATGCTGATGCTACAACCAGTAACAACGAAGAACATAAAGTTGGCGATAATCCAAACGGCAACAAATCTGTAAAATTGCAACAGGTTTTTGCTGATCCAACTTATCAGTTAACCGGTGTAGCCATCTCCAAAAGCGGACGTTTATTTACCAGTTATCCATTGTGGACGCCTTCTATTTACAAATATGCTTTGGTAGAAGTGCTACCCGGAAACAAAACCCAACCTTATCCGGATGCAGCCATGAACAGCTGGAAACCCGGCGAAAACGGCAAAAATAAATGGGTTTGCGTGCAGGCTCCTTATATTGATGCGGATGATGTAATGTGGGTAATTGATCCTGCCGCACCAAAACTGGATACAGTTTATCAGCAAAGCCATAAATTGGTTAAAATCAACCTCAGCACCAACAAAGTTGAACGGAGTTATACTTTTAACGGTATTGCCGATAATCACAGTTATTTAAATGATGTTCGGGTGGATACCAAACGTCAGTTCGCGTACATCACCAATTCTGGCACGGGCGGTTTGATGGTGGTTGATTTAAAATCTGGCAAAGCGCGTCAGGTTTTGCAAAATCATTATTCTGTTCATACCGATAAAGATTTCAAATTCATCATCGATGGAAAAGAAATGATGCAAGATGGTCAGCCGGTAAAATTTGATTCGGATGGCATCGCCTTAACGCCTGATGGAAACTGGTTGTATTACAAACCTTTAACGGATACCAAATTGTATCGCATCAAAACAGAATTTCTACGGAATGATACTTTAAGCGCACAAAAATTAAAAGGTTATGTAGAAGATTTGGGCAAATATGTAGTTACCGACGGTATGGAATTTGACCAGAAAGGTAATTTGTATTTAGGTGATCCGCAGCATTCTTCCATCATCAAAATCACGCCGGATTTAAAAGCAACTACTTTAGTGCAGGATGATCGTTTGATCTGGCCGGATAGTTATTCGGTTTCTAAAGATGGATATTTGTACGTAAGTTGCTCGCAGATACAAAAAACGCCGGAACATAACGCTGGTGTTAACAAACGCACTTCGCCGTACGCCATTTACAAAATAAAACTGCCATAAAAGAAGCATAGCATTGATGCTGTTTTTATCGTCTAAAAATCAACTTAAAACAAAAACATGAATTCTTTCCATATTGATATTCCCCGAAAAGATCATACCATGACTATTCGGGTTGAAGATGCCAATAAACCCAAGCTAACGGCTTATAATCTTTTTTATAACGATCAGCTTTCCGGCTGTTTGGTTTGTAACGAAAATAACATTTGGATTTACGAGCCGCATGCACACGAAGCATTGATTTTAAATGCAGAAGAAATTCAGCATTTGGGCAAGCAAATAAACGAGCAAGTCAGTTAAATGCTATAAATCTGAGCAAGAAAGGCTGTTCCGCAACGGGATGGCCTTTTTTGTTTATTTTTGTTTACATTATACAAATCACATTATTTAGGTTGATCAAACAACCTTTTTTAGAGCAATATGGCTGATAAAACGATTGATCTGGGCGAACAAAGCGAAGTAGAAGTTTACGGTGCCCGGGTGCATAATCTTAAAAATATAGACATTTCTTTTCCGCGAAACCAACTGGTGGTCATAACCGGTTTAAGCGGCAGTGGCAAATCTTCTCTGGCTTTTGATACGATTTATGCGGAAGGACAACGCCGTTACATGGAAACATTTTCGGCTTATTCGCGCCAGTTTATGGGCGGAATGGAGCGACCGGATGTTGATAAAGTTTCTGGTTTGAGTCCGGTTATCGCTATCGAACAAAAAACGACGAGTAAAAATCCGCGCTCTACCGTTGGTACGATCACGGAGATTTATGATTTTATGCGTTTGCTTTTTGCCCGTACTGGCGATGCGTATTCGTACGTTACCGGCGAAAAAATGGAACGTTTATCTGAAGATCAGATTTATAAAACCATTTTAGAGCGATTTAACGGACAACCGATCAACATTCTGGCTCCGGTTATTAAAGGCCGGAAAGGACATTACCGCGAACTTTTTGAGCGAATCCGCAAGCAAGGTTATTTAAAAGTTTGGGTGGATGGCGCAATCCAGGATGTGGAACCAAAAATGCAGGTTGATCGCTATAAAATCCATGATATTGATATTGTGGTTGATCGTTTGGTTATCACCGAAAAAGACGAAAAACGCCTGCTAACTTCCCTGCAAACCGCTTTAAAAGTTGCTAAAGGAATTATCCGCGTAGCCGATCAGCAAAATCAGGTTTCATTTTTCAGTAAATTTTTGATGGATCCGGTTTCCGGGATTTCCTATGATGAACCACAGCCAAATACGTTTTCGTTCAATTCGCCTTATGGTGCTTGTCCACGTTGCGATGGTTTGGGTTATATCTCTGAAGTGGATGAAAATGCAATCATTCCAGATCGAAAACTAAGCATTTTAAACGGCGGCTTGTCTCCTTTGGGAGAATATCGCGAAACCTGGATGTTTCAAGTTTTAAAAGCATT